>NZ_JBQFYP010000013.1:0-116962 GCF_056541545.1 Ruegeria sp. AG7 | reverse complement strand
CGCCCATTCCTCGTCCGACATCAGGTCTCGTGCCAAGCTGGTCTCCGTCGTAGATACCAGCTTGAATCATGCCCGCCGACAGATGTGAATCCCTTTTGTCAACATGACCTAAGTTCAGCAAGTCTTTATAGAAGTCTTCCGCATGAAGATTGAGGTCAGTGAGCTGAATTGAGTTCGACAATTCGACAGAGGCGACCAACCTCGCAAGCGCAATTTCTATCTTCTGGATTTCATGTCTAACCGCTAGTGCCAAATGAGAGCTCTTTTCGTGAGAAAAATACACACGGATACTACATGTCGTGTTTCCAATGGCCAGCCGAATTCGGTCCCGCAAACTCAGAAGGTATATACTCAATCAACCTGGGCTGACGATTAGCCTTATCATGCAAAGTTTTGCGGATCGTGCGATCAGATAGCGATACCCACTGCGCAAAACTATGGGCAAACTACGCAAACTTTTGGGGTGTGCGAAGTGTTATGCGCACACCTACAAACCGTCAGAAATCCAGATTCTCGACGCTCAGTGCGTTTTTCTGGATAAATTCTCGACGAGGTTCGACAACATCACCCATTAGCTTGGTGAACAGATCGTCAGCTTCCACCATATCGTCAACGCGCACTTGCAGCAGCGTGCGTGCATCTGGGTCCAAAGTCGTTTCCCAAAGCTGGCCGGGGTTCATCTCTCCCAGACCTTTGTAGCGCTGCAAGGACAGGCCCTTTTCCCCTTCTTCCAGAATGGCGCGCAACAGGTCCAGCGGACCGTGGATCAATTGGCCACGATCACGGCGGATCAACGTGGCCGAAGTGTTGTAGACCTCTTGCAGGCTTTGCGTGAAGTTGCCTGTTTTGCGCGCTTCTCCCGACCGCAACATCGGGCCGTCCAAGGTGCGAACCTCTTCGACACCACGCAGAATGCGGGCCAGCCGAATTCCGTGATCCTGTGTGATCCGGCCCTGCCAGCCACGCTCATACTCCAGCGCGATCAGGTCCAGACGGGCGGCAACCTTGTCAGCCACCCCTTGCAGGTCTGCGTCCACCGCACCCGGCACAAAGGCACCTGCAACGGCGGCCTGTTCCAGAATGTGGCGTGGGTAGTGCGTCGGGAAGGCGTCCAGAACGCGTTTCAACTGGCGCGCTTCGTCCACCACGCGTGCCAGGTCCTGCCCGGTGATCTCTTCACCCGAACCCAAGTTCAGCACGGCGCCCTCGATACCCTGGTTGACCAGATAATCGTCCAGAGCCGCCTGATCTTTCAGATAAACCTCTGATTTTCCACGCGAAACCTTATAAAGCGGCGGCTGCGCAATATAGAGATACCCACCTTCGATCAGCTCAGGCATTTGCCGGTAGAAGAACGTCAGCAGCAGAGTCCGGATGTGTGCACCGTCCACATCCGCATCGGTCATGATGACAATCTTGTGGTAACGCAACTTTTCAATATTGAACTCATCACGGCCGATACCCGTGCCCAGAGCCATGACAAGATTACCGATCTCTTGCGAGGACAACATCCTGTCAAACCGCGCGCGTTCCACGTTCAGGATCTTACCGCGCAGAGGCAGAACCGCTTGTGTCAGCCGGTCACGGCCCGTTTGCGCCGACCCTCCGGCTGAATCACCCTCGACAAGGAAGACTTCGGTTTTGGACGGGTCTTTTTCGGAACAATCCTTCAGCTTCCCCGCCAGATAGTTCACATCCATTGCCGTTTTGCGGCGGGTCAGTTCACGCGCCTTGCGCGCGGCCTCGCGCGCCAGTGCAGCTTCGATGATCTTGCCGACGATCGCCTTGGCCTCGGTCGGGTTTTCTTCGAACCACTCGGCAAGTTTTTCGTTCATCAGACCCTCGACCGCTGGGCGAACCTCGGAACTGACCAGCTTGTCTTTGGTCTGCGACGAGAATTTCGGATCAGGCACTTTGACCGACAGCACACAGGTCAGACCTTCGCGCGCGTCATCACCGGTAAAGCTGACCTTTTCCTTTTTCGCGATCCCGCTGGACTGCGCGTAGTTGTTGATCGTCCGGGTTAGGGCACCACGGAAACCCGCCACATGGGAACCGCCATCGCGCTGAGGAATATTGTTGGTAAAGGGCAGTACAGACTCGTGATAGCTGTCATTCCACCACATTGCGATTTCCACACCGATATCGTCGCGCTCGCCCTTGATATAGATCGGCTCGGACATAGCAGGGGTTTTGGACCGGTCGAGGTACTTGACGAACTCCTTGACCCCACCTTCATAGAACAGCTCGGTTTCCAGCCGTTCCGCCGGACGCTCGTCAATCAGGATGATCCGAACGCCCGAATTCAGGAAAGCCAGTTCGCGCAGGCGTTTTTCCAATGTCTCGAATGAGTATTCAAGGTTCGAGAATGTGTCGGTCGAAGCCAGAAACCGCACCTCTGTTCCTGTCCGGTCCCCGCATTCGCCAACAACCTTCAGGTGCTCAACGGTTTCGCCACCTTCAAATCGCGCGATGTGCTCTTTGCCATTGCGCCAGACGCGCAGTTCCAGCCAATCCGAAAGCGCGTTCACCACGGAAACACCCACACCGTGCAGGCCGCCCGACACCTTGTACGAGTTGCTGTCGAATTTCCCACCGGCGTGCAGCTGGGTCATGATGACCTCGGCCGCCGACACGCCTTCTTCCGGGTGGATGTCCACCGGAATACCGCGTCCATTGTCGCTGACCGAAACACTGGAATCGGCGTGAATTTTCACCGTCACATGGTCGGCATGACCCGCCAAAGCCTCGTCAATCCCGTTGTCGACAACTTCATACACCATATGGTGCAGACCCGAGCCATCATCCGTGTCCCCGATATACATGCCGGGGCGTTTGCGAACTGCCTCCAAGCCCTTGAGAACCTTGATAGAATCTGCGCCGTATTCTTGGGGGGCCTGTGCGTCTTCGGACATTCAGTCAGTACCTATATTATTTTGGTAACTTATACGTTTTCTGGTAGGGATTGTCACGCCATCCCCCAATATTTTGTGTTGTTCCGGATCGTTTTTTGCCGCCCGAAAAAGGGATCACAAACGATCGATATCAGAAGCGATATCCGCGGCAATTTCCAACGCGTCGACATCCTTGCGCTCGGCCGACAATCGCAGCCCGAGAATGTCCGACTGATACCGTGCCGCCAGTCGATCCGGATCATGTCCCGCCCCGATTTCACCGGCATCCTGAGCCCTGCGAAACAGATCAGCGAAACAGCCTTTCATTTCCGCCATGTGATGCGCCGCCTGATCCGCAAGGTCATGATCCTTCGCCTTCAACTCGGCATATGTCTTTGCCAACATGCAGGCCTTTGCCGGGGTCTCGACCGCTTCGATCACCAATCGGGGCTGCGCTTTCAGCGCCTCCTTCGGACCCAGTCTCTCTGCCAGGGCCTTTAAGCGCGCCACACCTTCTTGCGTATAACTCTCCAGCGTCAGCGCATAGAGCGCATCTTTCGACCCGAACGCCGCATAAAAACTGCCAGGCTTCAGCTTCAGTTCCCGCTCCAGATCCTTCAGCGATGTACCAGCCCAGCCCTGACGCCAGAAGATATCCTTCGCCTTCGCGATCAACACGTCACGATCGTATGCGGGTTTGCGGGGCATCAGCATCACCAATTTTTGAACGTTCACTCAAGTATATACTTGAGCGTTCACTCAAGAAACCCTAAATACGACCCATCGCGCCAGAAACAGGAGTTCCGACATGGCCAATTTCCCGTCTCACGACCTCGAAACCGCGCCTGAAGCGTCCAAACCGCTGCTGCAAAAGTCTCAGGCCGCTTTTGGTCGCTTGCCCGGCCTGCATAAGGTCATGGCCGAAAGCCCTCAGCATCTGGAAGGCTATCAGGTTCTGCACGGCCTGTTCCTGCAAACTGATTTCGACAATGATGAGAAAACCGTCGTCTGGCAGACCATCAATGTGGAAAACGAATGCCACTACTGCGTGCCCGCCCACACCGGGATCGCCAAGATGATGAAGATCTCGGACGAGATATCGGACGCCCTGCGTAACGAAACTCCGTTGCCTTCAGCCAAACTCGAAGCACTGCGCACCTTCACCCTGCAAGTGATGGAAACCCGCGGCAACCCGACCGAAGACCAGCTTCAGGCGTTCTTTGACGCGGGCTATTCACACCGCGCGGTTCTGGATGTCGTGCTGGGTCTGGCCCAGAAAACCATGTCGAACTACGTCAACCACATGGCCAAAACCCCGGTGGACGAGGTTATGCGCGGCTTTCTGTGGGAACGCAAAGTCAGCGAACCGGCCTAAGCGGTCACGACCGAGCCCTGATCGCTGTCGGTAACGATCAGCGTCTGGGCCCGGTCGCCCATTTCCGCAAACAGCTCAGGCCCGGTACCCGTCATCCAGGCCTGAGCGCCCAGCGCGCAAATCTCGTCATAAAGCGCTGCACGCCGCCCAGCATCCAGATGCGCGGCCACCTCATCCAGCAGAACGATCGGAGGTGCGCCCAGCATCGCCGCCAGCGCCCGCGCATTGGACAGGATCAGCGACACCAAGAGCGCTTTCTGCTCACCAGTGGAACACTCCCGTGCCGGCACGCCCTTGGCCGCGAACACACCGTACAGGTCGGACCGATGCGGCCCCACCAGGGTTCGGCCCGCTGCCAGATCCCTGAACCGGCTCTCGCTCAACGCGTCTCGCAAATCTTCCGCTGTCTCGGGCATTGCGCCTTCGGTTTGCACCAACTCCAGTTCGGCCGAAGGAAAGACCGTTTCCGCCCGGTCCTGCGCCGCCCGTAGAAGATCCAGCGACCTCAACCGCGCGGTATGGATGCGGTGCCCCGTCTCGGCCAACTGCCCTTCAAGCGCGGCGTACCAATGCGCGTCCCTGATCTGCTCTTTCAGCAGACGGTTACGTTCGCGCATCGCTTTTTCATAAATCAGCGATGTTTCGGCGTGGGCCGGGTCAAAACTCAGCGCGATACGGTCCAGAAACCGACGGCGTCCCTCAGCCCCTTCAATCCACAGACGGTCCATGGACGGGGTCAGCCAGACTACCCGTGCAAGTTTCCCCAGATTGATCTGGGTCGCCGACTTGCCATCAATTCGCACCTGTCGCGCTGCGCTGCCCTCGGACCAGGTTTCGATTTCAAACCGCTGCCCCTGAGCGTCCAGCAACCCGGACAGTTTCCAACCCAACGCCTCGGGCCGACGGGTCATCTCGGCCGCGCTCGCCCGCCGCATCCCGCGACCGGGCGAAAACAACGACACCGCTTCAAGAATATTGGTCTTCCCGGCCCCGTTCGGCCCGTGAATGGCAACCGGTCGGCCGTCCAGAGACAACCGCGCCAGCTTATGAGATCGAAAATGCGAGACCGTTAGCTCGGTCAGGGCCAATCCCATGACCCCTCCCTTCATCTTTTCAAAAATACTCCCGCCGGAGGCATCGCATCCGCGCGATCAGACGCGCATCGGCATGACGACGTATACAGCGCTCAGATCGTTGCCTTCACGCATCAATGTCGGGTCACCAGCCGAGTTGAACAGGAAAACTGCATTCTCACGATCCACCTGAGACGCAATCTCCAACAGGTATTTGGCGTTGAACCCGATCTCCAACCGCTCATCTCCGTAAGCGACAGCCAATTCCTCCTCGGCCGCGCCGCTGTCAGGAGCATTCACCGACAAGATCAGCTTGTCGCCTTCCAATTGCAACTTCACTGCCCGCGACCGTTCCGACGAAACAGTCGCCACGCGATCTACGGCCTGCGCGAATTCAGCAGCATCCACTTCAAGCTTGCGGGTATTTCCTTGTGGGATAACACGTGTGTAGTCGGGGAAGGTGCCGTCAATAACCTTCGACGTCAGCGTGATATCCGGCGTGGCAAAGCGTACCTTGGTTTCACTGACCGAAACGGCGATATCCATCTCGTCGTCATCCAACAGCTTGCGCAACTCGCCCACTGTTTTGCGAGGCACGATCACGCCGGGCATATCCGCCGCGCCAGCTGGCAAATCTGCGTCAATTCTCGCAAGCCGGTGGCCATCGGTGGCCACACAACGCAACACTTTTCCACCCTCGGACCCATCTGCCACATGCATGTACACACCGTTCAGATAGTACCGGGTCTCTTCGGTCGAGATGGCGAATTTTGACTTGTCGAACAACCGGCGCAGCAATGCTGCCGACGCGCTGAAATTCGATTGATATTCCGAGGACGCCATCACCGGAAAATCTTCTTTTGGCAGTGTCGCCAGCGAAAAATTCGACCGACCCGCTTCAACTGTCAGCCGTCCTGCGGCGCTGTCAGCAGTCAATGTCACCAGCGCACCGTCCGGCAGTTTGCGCACAATCTCATGCAGGGTTGTTGCCGCGACGGTCGTCGCGCCCGCCTTTTCGACCTGTGCGGGTGCCTTATCGACCACTTCGATATCCAGATCGGTGGCACGGAACTGGACCTGATCGCCTTCGGCCTCGATCAGGACATTGGCAAGTATAGGAATGGTATTGCGACGTTCTACAACGGACTGAGCCTGCGAAACGGCTTTAAGAAGGGTGCCGCGTTCAATGCTGATCTTCATACCCTCAATTCCTCTGACTTGCGTACCGACATGGGCGGGACTGGCACGTTAGCGGTTCCACCCCGAGGCACAAGGATTTTTTACGGATTTCTGGGTTGGAATGCACCAACCGTCAAGTGCGGCGTGCCCCACACGCCTCAGTTCTGGTGCAACCGTGGATTCTTACGCACAAAAAACGCCCCGGCACAGAAGTCCGGAGCGTTTCTTAGCACTACTGGCCCGGTTCAGGCTTCGAGAGAACGGCGCAGCATTTCCACGTCTTCAGCGATCTGACCATCGGTCAGTTTCAGCTCTTCAATGCGCTTGACGCCATGCATGACCGTGGTGTGGTCGCGCCCGCCGAACCGGCGGCCGATCTCTGGCAGCGACCGGCTGGTCAGCTGCTTGCACAGATACATCGCCACCTGACGAGGGCGCGCGTAGGATCGCAGGCGCTTGGGACCGATGATATCAGACATGCGGATGTTGTAGTATTCGGATACTTTCCGCTGAATCTCTTCAACCGTGATCTTACGCTCGGATGCGCGCAGGACATCTGCCAGACAATCCTGCGTCAGCTCCATGTCGATCTCGCGTCCAACCAACGAGGCAAAGGCAAACAGACGTGTCAGAGCACCTTCCAGCACGCGGACATTGGTCGAGATACGATGAGCCAAAAATTCAAGGACGCCATCTGCAATCGTCAGGTCGGGATAGGAACTGCTATATTGCTGGACCTTGTTCTGAAGAATGCCCAGACGCAATTCATAGTCGGTCGGATGCAGGTCAACGACCAAACCACATTGAAGGCGGGACTTTACACGATCTTCCAGATCCTTGATTTCGCCCGGGGCGCGGTCGGCCGAGATGATGATCTGCTTGTTCTGATCCACCAGCGCATTGAACGTATGGAAAAACTCTTCCTGAGTAGAATCCTTTCCGGCAATGAACTGCACGTCATCGACCATCAACACATCGACCGAACGGAACAAATGTTTGAAATCCATCATCCGGCGTTCCCGCAGGGCCTGCACGAAGCGATACATGAACTGTTCGGCTGACAGGTACAGGACATTCAGTTCCGGATGGTTGGTTTTCAGCTCCCAGGCAATTGCGTGCATCAGGTGGGTCTTACCCAGACCCACTCCACCATACAGAACAAGCGGGTTGAATGTTACCGGGCCACCTTCGGACACACGGCGCGCGGCAGCATGGGCCAGCTCGTTGGGTTTGCCCACCACAAAACTGTCAAAGGTGAAACGTGAATCGAGCGGCGCGGCCTGCAACGACTCCAAAGCGTTCTGCGCACTATCCGTCGCCGCTAAGGGTACCGGCTCTGGCTGAGTTTCGGTGACCACCTTGGCTGCGGGCTTGGGACGCGCGGGCGAGTTGGCAGCAACACGGAAGTCCAGACGCTGAACGGTTTCCCCAGCCGTATTCAGCTCGTACAAGATGAGGTCCGCAAAATTCTGGCTGACGTAGTTCCCCATAAAGTTCGTTGGCACGGAAAAAACCGCCACACCATCCTGCAGCTCTTTAAATTCCAGAGGCTCGATCCATGTGGTGTAATTATTCCGACCGACAGCCTTCAGCAATTTGTTACGCAGTAGTCCCCATTTCTCTTGTGTCATTCAGCGCCTCACGCATCCCATTCTTATTGGCCTGTCGGCCTTATCATACGAAGCCGGTTGCCCGGTCTTGCATTCACACGCCCAAAGGGAACCTGTCGCCAAACCTAACGGCTTGGCGGGATCGCCCCTGAAAGTTCGGTGCACCCGGATTTTCGACGCTCAACAATAAATGAGCGTCCCGAAACTCGGGCTGCACGTCACAATCTCATTTTTCAGACAGGGCCGAGAATCCCGGATAATCCGGACTTCGCGGCAGATCGGCAGCCCAGCTTGCGCCAGTCGTCGACGAATGTTTCCTGATCGATCTGATGCCCGTCAGTCCGATCGAGTAAACAGCCTGTCCCCCCAAGCGAGTGAATCGCTGACATCAGTGGTAGCAACTTGAAATGGGGCGCGGCAACGAAACTCTGATATTGACTCGGGTCTTTGGTCGAAAGAATCTCTCGGTTTCGTGAAGGCGCGGTATTCCGGCAACACGAAAAAAGGCGCCGCAATGCGCAGCGCCTTTGACATTAGTTCAGCCTTGCTGACTTGACCTAGGGTAACCCGCAGGCTTCAACCCAGAGCTTTGACCCGGGCCGACAGGCGCGACATTTTACGCGCAGCAGTGTTCTTGTGGAACACGCCTTTGGTGACGCCGCGCATCAGCTCGGGCTGGGCGGCGCGCAGTGCTGCGGTTGCCGCATCTTTGTCACCGGATGCAATCGCTTCTTCGACTTTACGCAGATAGGTGCGGATGCGCGAACGACGCGCTTTGTTAACAGCGAAACGCTTTTCGTTCTGACGGGCGCGTTTCTTTGCCTGGGGCGAATTTGCCATGTGTCTCTGACCTTCGTTCGGTACGGTTATCAAGGGTTGCGCGCCACGGACATATCCGCACCGGATCAGAAATCACGAGTGTGAGTCGGGCCAAGCGGGCCGCACGCGCATGTATTGCGGCGCTCATTACCGAACATTTCAAGGATTGCCAAGCCGATTCTTGGATCTCACAGACCCGGCAAAGAAAAGGCGGGCAACACCCGCCTTTCATTAGTCTCTTGCGTTCTACTTGTCACGAAACTGCGCAGCCCGCTTTTCAAGAAACGCCGCCATGCCTTCTTTCTGGTCTTCGGTGGCAAACATGGAATGGAAGACCCGACGCTCAAACAGCATACCTTCACTCAGCGGAAGCTCGTAACTGCGATTGACCGCTTCTTTTGCCGCCGCTGCCGTCAGTGCCGATTTCTCGGCTATTTTTTGCGCCGCACCGACGGCTTCTTCGATCAGCTTCTTGGCCGGTACGACCCGGCTGACCAAACCAGCGCGCTCGGCTTCGTCCGCGTCCATGAACCGCCCAGTCAGGTTCATGTCCATCGCCTTGGACTTGCCGACAAAGCGCGTCAAACGCTGGGTGCCGCCCAACCCGGCTATGACGCCAAGGTTTATTTCAGGCTGGCCGAATTTTGCAGTGTCCGCAGCAATGATGAAATCGCAAAGCATTGCCAACTCGCATCCCCCACCCAGAGCATAGCCCGCGACCGCGGCGATGATCGGTTTGCGAATCGCCGAAACCCGATCGTTTGCATCAGCAAAAAGGTTGGTTGTGTAGACATCGACAAAGCTCATCTCGGACATTTCCCTGATGTCCGCGCCTGCGGCAAAGGCCTTGTCCGATCCGGTGATGACGATGCAACGCACCTTGTCGTTGCTGTCCGCCTCTTCCAGCGCGGTACACAACTCACCCAGTAACTGGGAGTTCAGCGCATTCAACGCATCTGGTCTGTCGAGTTTGATTAGGGCGACGTGGTCTTCGATTTCGACGATGATCGTCTCAAAAGCCATGAGAAAAAAGCTTCCGGTTGTTCCGTTCAGTTACGAGTCCTTACCACGCGAATTCTCTGGATCAAGCTATCTTTGGCATTGCGCACAGTAGAAGGATGAGCGACCGGACTGGGTGATTCTCTGGATCAGACCATTGCAACCCTCGGTTCGGCAGGGCTTTCCTTCACGACCGTAGACATCAAAACTGTGCTGAAAATATCCAAGTTCTCCATCAGCTTGCCGGAAATCCCGCAGGGATGATCCGCCTGCTTGGATCGCGTCCTGCAACACCTTCCGAATGATGGGAACCAGCGATGCGACACGCGCCGCAGAAATTTGCCCTGCTTTGCGACGTGGCGACACCTTGCCGCGATAAAGCGCTTCGCAAACATAGATATTCCCCAATCCGGCAACGATTCCCTGATCCAGCAGGGCTGATTTGACTGGGGTATTCCTGCCTTTGAGCGCCTCAATCAGGTGTTGCTCGTGGAAATCATTGCCCAAGGGCTCTGGTCCCAGAACCGCCAGAAGCTTGTGATCCTCGGCTGTGGCTGTGGGCAGCAGGTCCATCGCTCCGAACCGGCGTGGATCGTTAAATGTGATACGCGTCCCGTTGGCCATGTGAAAAACAACATGGTCATGTTTATCAGCGGCAGGATGTTCGCGCAGGAAATGACCTAGTGGATCCCCTGACACCGTCATTCGCCCGGACATCCCCAGATGGATCAACAATGTCTCGCCGCTGCTGAGATCGGCCAGGATATATTTTGATCGCCGCCGTAACCGATCCACGCGCTGCCCGGTCAGCCGTTCAGCCATGCGTTCGGGAAATGGCCATCGCAGATCCGGGCGGTTCACATCGGCGCGTTCGATCTCGACCCCCTCCATCGCAAGGCTCAGGCCGCGTCTTACGGTCTCGACCTCGGGCAATTCCGGCATTACAGGGCTCCTATTCCAAAGGGCCGCATTGTGCCCCGCTTCCAGAGCCCTATAACAGAAGCGAAATTCGACAAACGGCAAGGCTTATGTCCGACAACAGCGACAACACCACTCATTTCGGGTTCGAAACCGTACGCGAGGCTGACAAGGCCGGACGAGTGCAGGGCGTGTTCAACTCGGTCGCCTCGAAATATGACGTGATGAACGATGTCATGTCGATGGGTATCCACCGGGTCTGGAAAGACGCGATGATGGACTGGCTAGCTCCGCGTCCCGGTCAGCGTTTGCTGGATGTTGCGGGCGGAACCGGTGACATTTCCTTTCGCTTTCTGAAACGTGCAGGCTATGGTCATGCCACGGTTCTTGATCTGACAGAACCCATGCTGGTCGAAGGCCGGCAACGCGCCGAAGCCGACCAGATGGCCGACAGCCTGAACTGGGTGGTGGGCGATGCCATGGCCCTGCCGTTCGAGGACAACACCTTTGACGTCTACACGATCTCGTTCGGCATCCGGAACGTGACCCGCCCGCAAGAGGCCCTGAACGAAGCCTTTCGCGTGCTGAAACCCGGTGGCCGCCTGATGGTGCTGGAGTTCAGTCAGCTTCCCAATGACGGGTTGCAAAAGCTCTATGACCTCTACAGTTTCAATGTCATTCCACGCATGGGAAAACTGATCGCGAATGATTACGACAGCTATCAGTATCTGGTGGAGTCGATCCGTAAGTTTCCCGATCAGGAAACCTTCCTGAACATGGTCCAAACTGCTGGCTTCGAAAACGCCAAATACCGCAATCTCAGCATGGGTATCGCCGCGCTGCATTCCGGCTGGAAAATCTGACACATGCGTGGCCCACATAATATCATCCGCCTGATCCGAACGGGTGCCACGCTTGAGCGCACCGGTGCCATGAATGTCGTGCTGGATGCATTCGAAGCCCCGCGCCCGCTTCGCGTCATCGCTCATGCTTTGGGCAAACCGTTTCAGTGGCTGGGCTACAAAGGCGACCCGCAGATGCCACCCGCAACCCGTGCCCTGACCGCTTTGGGTCCGGCATACATCAAATTCGGGCAGGTGCTTTCCACCCGCCCTGATGTCGTCGGCAACGAACTGGCAGAACAATTACGTGTCCTACAGGACAAACTCCCGCCTTTTTCCCGGACAAAAGCCATGGCCGAGGTTGAAAAGGAACTTGGACAGCCAGTGGCGGACGTGTTCTCTGAGTTCAGTGAACCTATTGCAGCCGCGTCCATCGCTCAGGTCCACAAAGCCAAACTGGTTAGCACAGGCGAAGATGTCGCCGTCAAAGTTCTGCGCCCGGGGATCGAGCGCGCATTTCGCAAGGATGTGGATGCATTTTATTTCGCCGCTCGCATCGTGCAGCTTTTCGCCCCCGGTGCCCGCCGTCTGAGGCCCATGGAGGTCATTGAACATTTCGACGGCGTTGTTCGGGGCGAACTGGATCTGCGTCTGGAAAGCGCTGCCGCCTCGGAATACGCGGCCAACACAAAAGACGACACAGGGTTCTGGCTGCCGCCCGTCTTGTGGTCACTGTCGGCACGGCGCGTGATGACACTCCGCTGGGCCGACGGTGTTGCATTGGGTGAAAATGACGCACTGGACGCCGCAGGCCACGATCGCCGCGACCTGGCTGAACGTGTGCTGCGTCTATTCCTTCTTCACGCCTTGCGCGACGGCTATTTCCACGCCGATATGCATCAGGGCAACCTAAAGGTCGCCGCCAACGGTGACATCATCGCTTATGATTACGGTATCATGGGCCATATCGACGAATACACGCGCCGGGTCTATGCCGAGATCCTGTTCGGTTTCATCCGCCGCGACTACAAGCGCGTGGCCGAAGTGCATTTCGAAGCCGGTTACGTTCCTGCACATCAGGACGTCGATGAATTCGCCCGCGCCCTGCGTGCGGTTGGCGAACCGATCTTCGGTATGGATGCCTCGCATATTTCGATGGGCCGTTTGCTAAGCTATCTGTTCGAAGTGACAGAGCGTTTTGGCATGGAGACACGTACCGAGCTGATCCTCCTACAGCGCACGATGGTCGTGGTTGAAGGTGTTGCCCGGTCACTGGATGACCACATCAATATCTGGGAAGTCGCCCGCCCCGTGGTCGAAGATTACATTAAACAATCCATCGGCCCGCGCGCCGCGCTTCGTGACTTTGCCAAAACCGCTTTGGTTCTGGCACGCTTTGGTCCGCGCCTGCCGACATTGGTCGAAAACGCGTTGATTGCACAGACACACAAAGAAGAACCGGAAAACTCGGGTCTTTTGCCAAAAATCCTGCCCGCCGCTCTCGGTGCAGTTGCCGGCGCAGCCATAGTTCTGTTGATCACGACACTCGGCTGATTGTGATCCGCAGCTTCATCTGGCTGAAAATATCCTCGGGGGGAATCGCGCCTTGCGCGATGGGGGGCAGACAGCCCCCCTTGCCCAAACCCGGATCAGAGCCGCTCGATGGCAATGGCGATCCCCTGACCGCCACCAATACACATGGTGATCAACCCTTTTGATCCGCCTGTACGCTCCAACTCGTAAAGTGTCTTCATGGTAATGATGGCGCCCGTCGCGCCTACAGGGTGCCCTAGTGCTATCGCGCCTCCATTCGGGTTCACTTTCGCTGCATCCAACCCAAGCTCCTGATTGACGGCCAGCGCCTGCGCGGCAAATGCTTCGTTGCTTTCGATCACATCGAAATCTTCCACCGAAAGACCCGTCTTCCTGAGCAGGTTTTGCACGGCCGGCACCGGGCCAATACCCATGACTTCGGGGCGCACGCCAGCATGTGCATAGCCGATTACACGTGCTTTTGGCTTCAACCCGGCCTTTTCCGCCGCATCCGCCGTTGCCAGAACCATCGCCGCCGCGCCATCGTTGATGCCCGAGGCATTGCCTGCCGTTACACGCCCATCTTTCTTGAACACAGGTCGCAACCCGGCCAGCGCTTCGGCGGTCGTCGCTTTGGGATGCTCATCAACTTTGAAATCCACCATGTCCCGCTTGACCTTCACCTGAACGGGCACGATCTGACTTTCGAAATATCCGGCTTCAATTGCGGCGGCCGCGCGGGTCTGGCTGGCAAGGGCGAATTCGTCCATGTGTTCACGGCTGATCTGGTGTTCATCGGCAACGTTCTCGGCCGTCACACCCATGTGCCCTGTGCCAAAGGGGCAGTTCAACGCACCCAGCATCATGTCCAGTGATGTGACATCACCCATTTTCGCGCCCCAGCGTGCCTGTGGAACAATGTAAGGGCTTCGCGACATGCTTTCTGCCCCACCTGCCACGACAAAATCGGCATCGCCAAGCATCAAGGACTGCATTGCCGACACGATCGCCTGTGCGCCTGAACCACACAGTCGGTTTACATTCATCGCAGGGGTGCCGTTCGGAATCCCGGCCTGCATCGCGGCAACGCGCGACAGGTACATGTCCCGAGGCTCGGTGTTGATGACATGACCAAACACAACATGCCCGATTTGAGCACCTTCTACCCCTGACCGCTCCAAGGCCGCTTCGGTGACCACCGTCGCCAGATCAATGGGCGCGGTTGACGCAAGTGCGCCACCAAAAGTTCCAATCGCGGTGCGCGCACCATCCAACAATACGATGTCTGTCATGTCTTTCTCCTCTTGGAATCGTCGTCAGTATGCACATGCAGCATGATCCTGTCCTATAGGACGTGCCGTCACGGATGGAATTGACAAGCGGGGTCCCAACACGCATGGATTCCGTCATGACGGAGAACACAGACGATATCCTGAACCTTTTGCCCGCCCGCCTGAAAGACGCACGCCGGGCCAAAGGACTGTCGCTGGAAGCAGTCGCAAACCTGAGTGGCGTGTCCAGATCCATGGTTAGCCAGATCGAACGCGGGGAAAGCAGCCCGACGATCTCGACCCTCTGGAACCTGACCCGTGCGCTACAGGTGGATTTTGCCGGTCTTCTGGAAGGTTCAAAAGCCAGTGATCAGATCGAGGTGCTGCGCGCGTCCGAAGTGCCCAGCATCGACAATATGGGGCAGAACTGCCGCATTCGCATCCTGTCCCCGCCGGAAGAGGCCGGAGGTCATGAGGTTTACGATATCGTGTTCGACAAAGGCGGGGCCTTGAACAGCCAGCCCCATGCGCGCGGCGCGCGTGAGCAGCTGACCGTGCTGGAAGGCGCCGTCAAGGTTACATCGGGCAGTGCCGAGTCGGAACTGAGCCAAGGGGATACCGCCCGCTATGCCGCGGATATCGTGCATTCCATCTCGGCCAAAGAACCAGCGCGGGTGTTTCTGATCGTAAAGAACGCCTGACATCAGCAGATTTCCGCCTTCACGGAAAATTTTCCTGTATATTGAAATTCCCCTATTTGGGAAATCCATCCGCTATGTTAGACGTGCGACTCAGTTGAACGGAGGTCGCCATGGCAGATGCATTCCTGTCCCACATCACGGACACACTCGCGCAGATCGAATCCGAGGGGCTGTATAAGCGCGAACGAATGATCACCTCGCCTCAGGGCGGTGAGATTACGGTTGGCGGCAAACGGGTGATCAACCTGTGCGCCAACAACTATCTGGGTCTTGCGGATCACCCCGCGCTGATCGAGGCCGCAACAAATGCGATGGGTCCGAAAGGATTCGGTATGGCCTCGGTCCGGTTCATCTGCGGGACGCAGGATATTCACCGTGAACTGGAACAGCGGTTGGCGAAGTTCCTGAACAAGGACGATGCGATCCTGTTTGCGGCCTGCTTTGATGCCAATGGCGGGCTGTTCGAACCGTTGCTGGGGCCTGAAGATGCCATCATTTCGGACAGTCTGAACCACGCCTCGATCATTGACGGGGTGCGGCTGTGCAAGGCCAAGCGCTATCGCTATCTGAACAATGACATGAACGACCTGGAAGCGTGGCTGAAGCAAGCGCGCGAGGATGGCGCGCGTCACATCATGATCGCAACCGATGGCGTGTTCTCGATGGATGGCTATCTGGCCAACCTGCCGAAAATTCGCGAACTGGCTGACAAATACGACGCCATCGTGATGGTCGATGATTGCCATGCAACGGGCTTCATGGGGCCGCGCGGTGCAGGAACACCGGATCACTTTGGTGTTGACGTCGACATTCTGACTGGAACTTTGGGCAAGGCACTTGGGGGGGCAATCGGCGGCTACATCGCCGGGCCGCAGCCAGTGATCGACCTGCTGCGGCAGCGGGCGCGGCCCTATCTTTTCTCGAACTCGCTGCCGCCATCCATCGTCGCCGCAGGGATTGAGGCGATCCGCCTGGTCGAAGAAGGCGACATTCTACGCGCGCAGTTGTTCGGAAACGCAAAGTACTGGCGTGCCGGTTTGGAAAAGCTTGGCTTTGACGTTTTGCCCGGCGAACATCCGATCATCCCTGTCATGCTGGGCGACGCGACGCTGGCACAAGAGATGGCCACCAAGCTGTTTGACGAGGGCGTGTATGTCTCGGGCTTCTTCTTTCCTGTTGTTCCCCGCGGGCAGGCGCGGATCAGGACACAGATGAACGCCGCCCTGACGCGGGACGAACTGGACCGCGCTCTGGCGGCCTTTGGCAAAGTCGGCAAGGAACTGGGGGTGATCTGATGCGACCCAACACGATGAAAGCGCTGGAAAAGTCGAAACCCGAAGAGGGGTTGTGGATGGTACAGGCCCCGGTCCCGGAAATCGGGCCGGATGAGGTGCTGATCAAGATCAACAAGACCGGAATTTGCGGTACCGACATTCACATCTGGAACTGGGATGAGTGGGCCTCTCACACCGTTCCGGTTCCGATGATCACTGGTCATGAGTTCGCTGGGGAAATCGTTGAGATTGGGCGCAACGTAACCGGCCTGAACGTTGGGCAGCGCTGTTCCGGCGAAGGGCATCTGATCGGCACTGAAAGCCGTCAAAGCCGCGCAGGCAAGTTTCACCTCGACCCCGGCACGCGCGGGATCGGGGTGAATGAACAGGGCGCGTTTGCGCAATACCTGAAACTGCCTGCCTTCAATGTTGTTCCCCTACCGGATGATATCCCGGATGAGATCGGGGCAATCCTTGATCCGCTGGGCAATGCGGTACACACCGCGTTAAGCTTCGATCTTCTGGGCGAAGATGTCCTGATCACCGGCGCAGGACCCATTGGCATCATGGCCGCCGCCGTTGCCCGCCATGCAGGTGCCCGTAACGTTGTGATTACCGACATAAACGCTGAACGATTGAAACTCGCGGAACATGTCGTGCCGTCGGTGCGGACCGTTGATGTTTCCAAACAAGATTTGCACGACATCATCGCACAGCTAGGAATGAAAGAAGGCTTTGATGTGGGGCTTGAAATGTCCGGCTCACAAGCCGCGCTTGACCAGATGGTCGAAGCGCTTGTGATGGGTGGGAAAATCGCCTTGCTGGGGATACCGCCGGGGAAATCTCCAGTCGACTGGTCGCGTATCGTTTTCAAGGCGATCACAATCAAGGGTGTCTATGGTCGCGAAATGTTCGAGACCTGGTACAAGATGATCGCCATGCTGCAAAATGGCTTGGATGTGTCCCGCGTGATCACGCATCGCTTTGCGGTTGATGATTTCGCGGATGGTTTTGCCGCGATGAAATCCGGCCTCTCAGGCAAGGTTGTCCTTGACTGGACCTAACCCGCTGGAAAGTTACGAACTCAACGCCTAGACAGGTGCAAGGATCGCACAACGGAGGCATGAGATGGGCGAGAACAAAGACGATCGTCTGTTGCAAAGAGGTGTCGAAGACACTCTGATCACTGATTTCGCCGAGACACATCGCAAAAGCTATGGAGATTTTCTGCAACTCAAAACGCTGCTGAATCTGCAAAAGACCTTTCAGGACCCTGCGCAGCCGGACGAGATGCTGTTCATTATTATCCATCAGGTCAGCGAACTGTGGCTGAAACTGATGCACCACCAACTGGTCGAGGTGCGCCGTTTTCTGCAACAGGATGAATTTGGCCCAGCCATGAAAAACCTCGACCGAATCAAGGCCATTCAACGGCAGTTGATTGCGGCTTGGGAAACCCTGCTGACCATGACGCCTGCCGACTATATGACGTTTCGGCAGGCTCTTGGCAGCTCGTCAGGGTTTCAGAGCTACGGGTATCGGCAGATCGAATTCATTCTCGGCAACAAGGATGCCTCAACACTGAAGGTCCATACGCATGACCCAGAGGTGATGGAGATGCTGAATGCCGCACTGACCAAACCGTCGCTTTATGACGAGGTGTTGCACATGTTGGCCCGCCAAGGGTTCGATGTGCCCAAAGATCTGATCGAACGCGATTACGCCCAACCCTATTCCGGCGATTCGCGCGTGGTGCAAATTTGGGTGGAGGTGTTTCGAAACACTGAAAAATACTGGGATCTTTATGCTTTGGCCGAAAAGCTGATGGATGTGGAAAGTTTGTTTCAACGCTGGCGCTTTGACCATGCCACCGCGGTTGAGCGCGTGATCGGGATGCAACCTGGCACTGGTGGCTCAAGCGGCGTGGCCTTTTTGCGAAAGGCGCTAGAGCTGCGGTTTTTCCACGACCTTTACGACGTGCGTACGGAATTGATGTATAGCGGGCAGAACTAAGACATGTTGTATCGAGGATTTTCGCAATCCGATCTGGAGCGGGAGTACTCTCCCAGCACAATGATCGGCGGCGACCTGAGCCCCTATCTTGCCAGTTATCAGGCGCTGAGTGCTCAGGCGCGGGCCGACTTTCGGGTACGGGAAAGTCTGGCTTATGGTGACAGCCCCGTTCAAGTTTTGGATTTCTTTCCCGCTCGCGATGACAAGGCACCCTTGCACGTCTTCATTCACGGCGGGTACTGGCAGGCGCTCAGCCAGAATGAGTCGTCTCTGATGGCGCCGGGGCTGTTGGAACACGGGCAAGCTTTTGCGACTGTGAACTACACGCTGGCACCCGATGCCCGGATTGGCGACATGATCGACGAGTGCCGTGACGCGTTGTTGTGGCTGGCGGCCCAGGCTGGGGAGTTGGGGTTCGATCCGTCGCGGATCACCCTGTCAGGTCACAGTGCAGGCGCGCATCTGGCGGCGATGGTGATGGCAACCTCATCAGATGCCCTTGCCAAAGCGGGGCTCCGGGTGCGGGATGTGATTCTGATCAGCGGTATATACGACCTGGAACCGATCAGCCTGATGTCGGTGAACGAGCCGCTGCAATTGACACCAGTCGAAGTCAACGATCTGTCACCCATCCGCAATCTGCCCCGGCCCGGTCCTCGATACCATGTTTCGGTGGCCGAACGGGATACGGGTGAGTTCATTCGCCAAAGCCGTGACTATGCCGAAAGGCTGCGAAAGTCCGGACACTCTGTCAGCTTTATGCTCGCGCAAGGAATGCATCATTTCGATATCATCATGCATTCAGCTACGTTTCTGCCCCAAACAAAATAAGCGCCTCGACAAAAGAAAACAGCGGCCTAAGGGGGCCGCTGTTTTTCGTTCTCATCTTATGCCGGGTTAGTCCAGCGTGCGGGTGACTTCTTCGCGCTCGAAGATTTCGATCACGTCGCCTGCGCGAATGTCATCGTAGTTCTCGAATGCCATACCGCATTCCTGACCCGACTGAACCTCGGCCACTTCGTCCTTGAAACGCTTCAGTGTTTTCAGCGTGCCTTCGTGAATAACCACGTTGTCGCGCAGCAGGCGGACACCGGCGGAACGTCGCGCCACACCTTCGGTAACCAGACAGCCGGCAACCTTGCCAACGCCGGTGACCTTAAAGACTTCGCGGATTTCGGCGTAACCGATGAACTTCTCGCGAATCTCGGCGCTCAACAGACCCGATGCGGCAGCTTTCACGTCGTCCACCAGATCGTAGATAACCGAGTAATAGCGAATCTCGACACCTTTCTGGTTTGCCGTGTTCCGGGCAGACGCATTGGCCCGCACGTTGAAACCCAGGATCGGAGCACCCGAGGCCTCGGCAAGACCGACATCGGTTTCGGTGATTGCACCCACGCCCGAATGCAATACGCGCACGCGTACCTCGTCGTTGCCGATCTTCTCCATCGCCTGAACGATGGCCTCAGCCGAGCCCTGCACGTCCGCTTTCATCAGAATCGGCAGTTCGGTGACGCTTTCGTCTTCCTTGGCCTTCTGCATCAGCTGCTCAAGGGTGGTAGCGGCACCGGCGGCAGCGCGTTTGTCCTTGGCGGCCTGCTCGCGGTAGGCGGCGATCTCGCGCGCCTGTGCTTCAGTCTCGGTCACGTTCAGAACGTCACCGGCTTCCGGTGTGCCATTGAGACCCAGAACCTCGACCGGAACCGAAGGACCCGCTTCCTGAACGCGTTCACCCTTGTCATTGATCAGCGCACGGACCTTACCGTACTGCTCACCCACAACAAAGATATCGCCCTGACGCAGCGTGCCGTTCTGAACCAGAACGGTCGCGACCGGACCGCGGCCCACATCCAGCTGCGCCTCGATCACGGCACCCTGGGCTGCGCGATCGGGGTTGGCTTTCAGTTCCAGAATCTCGGCCTGCAATGCGATGGCTTCCAGCAGCTCGTCCAGACCCTGACCGGTGATGGCGGACACTTCTACGTCCTGAACCTCACCCGACATTTTCTCGACGATCACCTCGTGTTGCAACAGATCGGTGCGCACCTTGTCCGGATTTGCATCATGCTTGTCGATCTTGTTGATCGCCACGATCATCGGCACTTTGGCCGCCTTCGCGTGATTGATCGCCTCGATTGTCTGCGGCATGACCGCGTCATCGGCAGCGACAACCAGAACCACGATATCGGTCACCTGAGCACCGCGCGAACGCATCGAGGTAAACGCCGCGTGGCCGGGTGTATCCAGGAATGTCAGCGTCGATCCACCATCGGTTTTCACCTGATAGGCGCCGATATGCTGGGTGATGCCACCGGCCTCACCAGCCACAACGCGCGCATCGCGGATTGCATCCAGCAGCGATGTTTTCCCGTGGTCGACGTGACCCATGATGGTGATGACGGGTGGACGGGGCTTCAGATCGTCCTCGCTGTCTTCTATCTCTTTGATGACGTCTTCGACATCCGAATCAGAGACGCGGGTGACTTTATGGCCGAATTCTTCAATGATAAGCTCGGCAGTATCGGCATCGATGGTCTGGTTCTGCGTGACCATCATACCCATCTGCATCAGCGATTTGACCACGTCAGCCACACGCTCGGCCATACGGTTGGCCAGTTCCGAGACCATGATCGCCTCAGGCAGTTGTACGTCGCGGATCACCTTTTCACGCTCGACCGAACCGCCCATGGCTTTCTGACGGGCGCGTTCCTGCTTGCGCTTCATCGCTGCCATCGACCGCTGGCGGCTGCCTTCGTCACCAGTGGCCTGACCCAGTGTCAGCTTGCCTGAACGACGGTTGTCTTCGCGGCCCTTGCCACGACCGCGCTGTTCGCGTTCGCGATCCTGCTTGCGAGGCGCGGCTGCAGGCGCAGGTTTGCTGGCCGGGCTGCGTGCAGCTTTGGCTTCTTCAGGGGCCGGCGAAGCGACAGCAGCAACAGCAGCACGCTTGGCTTCTTCTTCAGCCTCCACGCGCTTGCGCTCTTCATCTTCGGCTTTCTGACGGGCGCGCTCTTCGGCTTCACGCTGCTCGCGCTCTTTCGCTTCCTGTTCCGCACGGCGGCGCACACGTTCTTCTTCGCGTGCCTTTTCAGCGGCTTCGCGTTCAGCGGCCTCTTCGACCTCGCGGGCCTTGGCAGCCTGCAAAGCTTTCATACGGCGCGCCATTTCCGCGTCGGAAATACCTGCGGGACGACGCGACGGATCACCCGAAGGGGCGGCACCGCCACCCGGCTTTGCCGCGCCCGGCTTGGGGACCACCACGCGCTTGCGTTTGGTTTCCACCACGACATTCTTGGTGCGTCCGTGGCTGAAACTCTGTTTCACATTTCCGGGGCGTGCCCCGCCACGAAGACCCAATGTCTTTTTGCCGTCACTATCGCTCATAAAGCTTCTTACCCTTCCGCGCGGCCCTTGCCGCCGTCATCCGTTTCGCGCAAGCCACGCAGGCGCTGCGCTTCCTCTACAACACGTTTGGCGAGTCCGCCAGAGGCCAAGGCCGCATGAATCACCGTTTGGCGCCCAAATGCTTGCCCTAATTCGTCTGCCGTCAGCCAACCGATGTATTTTCCTAAGTGCGGCGTACTGAGCTTCGACTTGCCGCGCCCCGATCCATCAGTGGCCTGAATCAGCACCTGAGCCTCTTCCCGGTCCAGCCACGACTTGACCTTTTCATACCCGGCAACCGCGTCGCCGGACTTGCGCGCCAGACTGAGCAACTCAATCACACGGCGCGCGATCTGTTTTTCAACCTCTGCCGTCAGGTCCTGAGGCACGGTCACCTGTGCCTTGAACCCCCGCGCAAACAGTTTCTTGCCAATGGCCTTGTCCAGCGCGGCACGATCCGCCGCCACATAAACGCCCCGCCCCGGCAACTTTGCCGCGACATCCGGAAAGACCTGACCGTCCGGCCCCGTCACAAAGCGGATCAAGCCATATTTAGGCTGAACCTCGCCTGTGGCGATGCACTTGCGTTCGGGTCCGTCAGACCGATCCTTATGGACGCCACCGCGACCCATACGCGCCACCCGAGACCTGAGATCAGGCCTCGACCTCCTCGTCTGCTGCGTCGCCGTCGATGTCTTCTTCCGCCTGCTCCAGCTCGGCCGGATCAACCCAACCCAACAGGATACGCGCAGTCATGACCATGTCCTGTGCTTCTTCGAGCGTGACGCCAAAGGGCTCCAGCACGCCATCATCCTTGACGCGTTCACCGTCAACTGTGGTCCAGCCACCGGCCAGTTCCCAGTCTGCACAGGTTGCGAAGTCTTCCAGCGTCTTCACATCGTCCTTGGCCAGAGCCTCTACCATCTGGGGTGTCAGGCCTTCGAATTCAATGAGGCTGTCCTCGGCACCCAGTGCGCGCGCGGCATCCAGAGCGGCTTTGGCCTGGGCTTCAAGGAATTCACGCGCCCGAGTCTGAAGTTCCTGCGCGGTACCTTCGTCGACGCCATCAATGACCAGAAGTTCGTCAATCTCGACATAGGCAACTTCTTCGAGATTGGTGAAGCCTTCGGACACCAGCAGCTGCGCAAAGAATTCGTCCAGATCCAGACTGTCCATGAACAGCTTGGTACGAGATTCGAATTCCTTCTGACGGCGTGCTGATTCTTCAGCTTCGGTCATGATGTCGATGTCCAGGCCGGTCAGTTGGCTTGCCAGACGCACGTTCTGACCGCGACGACCGATTGCAAGAGACAGTTGCTCTTCAGGAACCACAACCTCGATCTTGCCTGCTTCTTCGTCCAGAACAACCTTCGAAACCTCGGCAGGTTGCAACGCGTTAACCAGGAAGGTCGGTTGGTCTTCGTTCCACGGGATGATGTCAATCTTCTCACCCTGCAGTTCGTTCACAACGGCCTGTACGCGGCTGCCGCGCATACCAACGCAAGCGCCAACGGGATCAATCGAGCCGTCATAGGAAATTACGGCGATCTTGGCGCGTGAACCTGGGTCACGGGCCACGGCCTTGACCTCGATGATACCGTCATAGATTTCCGGTACTTCCATCTTGAACAGCTCGGCCATGAATTCCGGAGCGGTACGCGACAGGAAGATCTGGTGGCCACGCACTTCGCGGCGGACTTCCTTGATATACGCGCGCACACGATCATTCGGGCGATAGCTTTCGCGCCCAATCTTGTCGTTGCGGCGCAGAACGGCCTCGGCACCGCCCAGATCGACGATAACATTGCCGAATTCTTCGCGCTTGACGGCACCGTTGATGATGGTGCCCGCACGATCCTTGAATTCTTCATACTGACGATCACGCTCGGCTTCGCGGACCTTTTGCAGGATCACTTGCTTGGCGGACTGCGCCGCGATCCGACCCATTTCGACCGGCGGCACTTCTTCAACAAAAACGTCACCGACCTGCGGGTCTTCCATGTACTGTTTGGCCTGTTCGACGGTGAATTCGGCCTGATAGTTCTCAAGCTCGTCATCCTCGACCACGGTGCGCACACGGGTGAATGTCGCCTTGCCGGTCTTGCGGTCGATCGACACGCGAATGTCCATCTCGGCGCCGTAGCGGCTCTTGGCAGCGCGGGCGAGCGATTCCTCCATCGCTTCGACAACCAGACCGGGGTCGATCATCTTTTCGCGGGCCACGGCCTCGGCAGTCTGCAGCAGCTCCAGCTGGTTGGCTGAGGTAATTGCCATCAGTTCGTCTCCTCTTCGGACCCTTCGGTCTCAATCTCGTCGAAAGCTTTTTCGTTCAGGGCGCCCATATCTTTGCGCTGGCGCAGCATTTCTTTGATCAGATCATCGGTCAGGACCAGCTTGGCATCACTCAGCCAGTCGAATTGCAGGCCGATTGTGATCGTCTCGGACCCTTCGGGAATATTGATCAGAACCTCTTCCCCTTCGATCCCGGCCAGTTCCCCTTTGAACCGGCGGCGGCCATCGATCAGTTCAGAGGTTTCGATCTTGGCCTCATACCCCTCAAAAGTCTCAAAATCCTTGAGGCGCGTCAGGGGGCGGTCGATACCGGGGCTGGACACCTCAAGCGTATAGGCGTCGAGGATCGGGTCCTCCACATCCAGGGTGGCGCTGACCGCATTCGAAATCTCGGCGCAGTCATCCACTTCGATGCCGCCTTCGGGTTTGTCAGCCATGATTTGCAGCGTGGTCTGCTTGCCACTCATCAGCCGGACACGGACCAGCTCATACCCCAGGTCTTCGATCACCGGGGTGATGATCTCGGCAAGTCGCCGGTCGATGGCAGCTTTGGCTATCAGGTCGTTTGTCATCAGGTTCTCTACCCTGTCAATCGGGCACAAAAAAACGGGCGCGCGGCCCGTCGAATATTCCGGTGGAGCCTTGGACCGGAAGTCCAACGCGCCGCTGTTGAAACTGCATATACGCAGGATGATCCGAGTCTGCAACCCCCGACAGAAGTATCACCCGGAATTACACGATCCACCACCGTTCAGCGATACGACCGTCGTCCAGAACCGTGCGTCCGGCAATCTGCCGCGGCAATCCCACCGTCCCAGAAACGGCCAGTGCCATATCGGTCTCGGAAGGATGGAAGCGAAGACCGCGCGTACTGCGGATCTCGGACGGATCTGGGAAAGCCGCAATATCGACGTAGCCATCGCGCAATGCCTCGGCGCGGACACGGGCATCGGGAATAACGATCACTTCGAATGCATCGACCCAACCGGCCTGACCGTCCTTGTAATGTCCCGAAACACGGCGACCCAGGAAATGTCGCCCGTCTTCGGCGCGCTCGACACGGTAGCAACCCGTACCGTTGGCCCTGTGTAGCGGCGTGACGCCTTCGCCATTGCGGGCAATGACAAAACGACTTTCCGCCAAAAGGAATGGAAGGCCCGGATTTGCCTCGGCCAGTTCCAGCCGCAAACGGTTGGCGGTCAATGCCTCGGTATACCCGACTTCGGCCAATACGGTCGCAACGTCTGAGATGTCCAAAGGCGCGCCGTCGTGGAACACCGCATCATTGCGCAGATCAAAGCTCCAGACCCTCGCATCGGCGTCGGTTTGCCAGCCCGTCGCAAGCTCGCCCCGCAAAGTGCCATCCGGGGCGATCTCGGTCAGCGTGTCGAAAACAGCACCGCGCGCCACCTGCTCAAGACTGTCGTCGCGCGGCACGGCCAATCGCAGCGTTCCGCCTTTCTCGGGTCTGTCCGCCAGAGACGCGCCTGTCGCGGCAAGCAGCGCGGCGGCGGCACCCGAAGCAAACAAGGCACGGCGGTCGATGCGTGTCATGCCAAACCCTCCGCCACGCGATCCATGATCCGGATCAGTTCTGCGCTGATCCCGGGTTCAGAAAGCGCATGACCGGCCTGACGTACCATCTTGATCTCGGCATTCGGCCAGCGTTCGCTTAGCGACCAGGCGGCCTGCGGCGGGCAAATCATGTCGTATCGCCCCTGCACGATGTGACCCGGGATATGAGCGATCCGGTCCATTTGATCTAGGATCTGCCCATCCTTTTCCAGAAACACCTTATTGTAGAAATAGTGATTCTCGAGCCGCGCAAATGTACGGGCGTATTCGCCGGGACTTTCGCCCACTGATCCGTTCGTATGGATCGATGCCAGCGCATTTTCCCAGTGCGACCATGCCCGCGCATACAGGGTCTCGGTCGCGCGGTCCCCCGAGAACAGGCGTTTGTTATAGGCGGTGATGGTGTCCTTCAGCTCGGCCTCGGGCAAAAGCGCGGTGAATTTCTGCCACTGCTCCGGCCAGAAACGCCCCACTCCGCCGCCATAAAACCAGTCAAGTTCAGCCTGAGTTGCCAGAAACACGCCCCGCAGCACCAAACGGCTGACCCTGTCGGGATGCGACTGCGCGTAGATCAAGGCAAGGGTCGCGCCCCAGCTGCCGCCAAAAGCTATCCATTCATCAATCTCGAGCAGGTCGCGCAACCGTTCAATGTCGGCCACCAAATGCCATGTCGTGTTGTTTTCAACCGAAGCCGTGGGGCGAGACCGGCCACACCCACGCTGATCAAATAGAATCACCCGGTAGACACGCGGATCAAAGTAGCGGCGCATTGCAGGGCTGCAACCGCCACCCGGACCGCCATGCAGGATCAGCACCGGTATGCCTTCGGGATTACCGCATTGTTCCACATAGATACGGTGCCCGTCGCCCATATCGACCATACGCTGGTCGAACGGGTCGATCGGCGGGTACAGATATTGAACTGCGCGCTTTTGGTCCGGGTACTTGTCCATTATGGCCCTATATAGTCCTTAAGCGTAAAAGAGCATACGGAGACAGGAATGCAAGCGCATCCGAACACGGTGGATCCATCCGAGATCGCAAAATTCGAAGCGATGGCGGCGGAATGGTGGGATCCTCATGGGAAATTCAAACCCTTGCACATGCTGAATCCTTGCCGTTTGGATTATATCACACAGCAGATCGCCGGTGAATTCGACCGCGATCTGAAAGCGCGGAAACCGTTCGAAGGTCTGCGCCTGTTGGATATCGGTTGTGGCGGTGGTCTGCTGAGCGAACCGATGGCGCGTCTGGGGGCCGAGGTCGTCGGGGCCGATGCCGCCGGAGGCAACCTGCCTGTTGCGCGTATCCATGCCGAGCAGTCCGGTTTGCAGATCGACTATCGCCACACCACAGCCGAAGACATGGCCGCCGCGGGTGAGCAGTTCGACGTGGTCCTGAACATGGAAGTGGTGGAGCATGTGGCCGACCCGGAGGGTTTCCTGACCGCCTCGCAGCAGTTGCTCAGGCCCGGCGGGCTGCTGATTTGCTCAACCATCAACCGCAACCCGAAATCTTATGCGATGGCTATTTTCGGGGCCGAGGTGGTAATGCGCTGGCTGCCGCGCGGCACGCATGAGTGGAACAAGTTCATCACCCCTGACGAGTTGTTCGACCTGCTGCGCCAAGCCGGGGTCGAGCCGGTGGACCGCAAGGGATTCGTGTTCAACCCGATCCTGTGGAGCTGGTCGATTTCGGACCGGGATTTGAGCGTGAATTACGTAACGGCAAGTGTGAAACCGGGTTGAAGGTTATTCCCCTTCCAGCTGCTTTCTCAGATCGCGCAGCACCGGCAGTGTCGAACGAACACGGTCGTCCCCCAACTCTCCGACCACGCGGTTGATCAACGGGGCAATCGAGGAAATCGCCTGATCCCGCGCGCGTTTACCGGCGGGGCTGATCGCCACCATCTTGCGGCGGGCATCGTCCCAATCGGGTCGGATGTGGATGTATCCGGCCCATTCCAGCTTGGCCAAGGTGTTGGTCATCGCGCCGCGGGTGACGTGGAACGTGTTGGCCAGCTGCGCCGGGCTGCGCTCATCCGCGACAAAAGCCAGGTGGTTCAGAACCGAGAAATGCGAGATTTCCATGCCCTTGGGCAGCACGCGACTAAGCCGGTTCCGCAATAGCTGGTCGGCGGTCAGGATCTCGCTGAACAGCGTGACCGCAAGGGCATTGGTGTCGTCTGTCATTGTTCCGTTCTGTCAGGGTCCGTCGAAGGATCGGCGGTGGTGCAGTGAAGGGACACGTCGGCGTGCCTCAGTTACAGAACTATCATCCAAATCGAAAATGTGAATGCCTGGATCGGTCCCTGCGTCGATCAGCACCTTTCCCCACGGGTCGACGACCATGCTGTGACCGTGAGTATAACGTGTTTTGCTACCGGTTTTCGGGTGTTCCCCTGTCTGGGCCGGGGCCAGCACCCAACACCCGGTTTCGATTGCGCGTGCGCGCAGCAAGGCTTCCCAATGCGCGGCGCCCGTGACCGGTGAGAACGCAGCCGGGACGGTCAGAATGCGCGCGCCCGCCTGCGCCAGCGCCGCGTGCAAGTATGGAAAGCGGATATCGTAACAGATCGTCAGACCAACCTTGCCGAAATCCGTTTCAGCGATGACCGCTTTTTCACCAGGGCGGTAGTTTTTTGATTCGCGGAACGTCTCGGTCTCGGTGACCTGCACATCGAACATATGGATCTTGTCATACCGCGCCACGATCTGACCTTGCGGTCCGATCATAAAGCAGCGGTTGGCAAAACGACCGTCATTGTCATGAGTCTTGAGCCCCAACGAGCCGATCAGAAGCCATACACCCAGATCAGCAGCCTGTTCGCGCAGGCCCGCCAAGGTGATGTCATCTTCTTCATGTTGTAAAACCGCGTGCTGCCGTGTGGTGCTGGTCGAAACGCAATTCGTAACCTCTGGCGTCAGAACAAAGCGGGCACCCTGTTCTGCCGCTTCAGCCATCAGGCCTCGTACCATCCCGAGGTTTTCAGCCGGATCGTCCGACGAGGTGATTTGCAGCAGCGCGGTTTTCATCAGGCCGCAAGCAGACGGTCAAGCTTGCCCTGACGCTCCAACTCGTACAAATCATCGCAACCGCCGACATGCGTGGTGCCGATGAAAATCTGCGGGACCGTGCGTTTGCCTCCGGCACGTTGAATCATTTCAGGTTTGCGTTTGGGGTGCATCAGCACGTCGATTTCCTTGAACTCAACACCTTTCTGCTTCAGAAGGCGTTTGGCTGCATGACAATACCCGCACAGTGGCGATGTATAGATCTCTACCGACTTCATTTTCCGTTCCCTTCGGATTTCGCGCAATCTTGGGCGAATTAGGCATTCTTAGCAACGCGCGCCAGAGCCAACACAAAAATATGATTTGCCCCCGCCGCCTGACAGACCCGAGTGCATGCGGCCAGTGTTGCCCCGGACGTCATCACGTCGTCTACCAGCAAGACGTTCCGGCCAGTTAGATGGCGGGCATTTCGGGGCTGAAGGCATATCGCGTCTTCCAAGATCTGTGCCCGCTCGGCTGCTGTTTTGCCGTCCAGCACCGGCGTCTTTTTTTTGCGAATCAACAAATCGGGCACGCATTCCAATCCTGTCTCACGCCCCAGGTTCCGCGCCAAGAGAGCTGACTGGTTGTATCGCCTTTTGAGCAAGCGCGACCAATGCAGAGGAACCGGAGCAATCACCATACCCGCTCGCAGCAATGGGCGCCCTGCCTGCGCCATCCACTGCGCGGCAGGGCGGGCCAGTTCGGGCCGATCACCATGTTTCAACGCCAGGATCAGTGACCGCGCCTTGCCGTCATACAAAAGCGCGGCGCGGCCTGCCCTCCAGGGGCGCGCGGTCTTCAGGCAATCGTCGCACTCAGTCCGAAACCCGTCCTGCGCCCCAATCAGGGGCATACCGCAGCTTTCGCAGACCGTGCCGCCGATAAATGGCGTTTCGCGCCAGCATGGGCCACACAGGCCGAAATCGGACTCGGTCAGGTCGCCACACCCCATGCAACGTGGTGGATAAATAAGCGCAAGTGCGGTTTGAATCCTTTGCGCGATACGATACTTGCCAGCTATGAAACTGCCCGAACCCACTGCACCCTCACTTTTTGACCGTGCCGCTATTCTGCGTCATCGCAGCCGCGTGCAGGATGACGCTCTTTTTCTGCACCGCGCCGCGATGGACGAGGTTCAGGATCGGCTCTCCATGGTTAACAAAACCTTTACGGCGGCAGCGATCGTGACCGCATACCCGCAGCTTTGGACGGACGCGTTTCCCGAAGCCTCGATCATTGCGGATGACGACGTGCTGGCACTGCAACCCGGCGTACATGACCTTGTGATCCACGCCATGACACTGCACTGCGCAAACGATCCGGTGGGCCAGTTGATCCAATGCCACCGCGCGCTGAAACCCGACGGGTTGTTGCTGGTTGTTTGTCTGGGCGGCGAAACGCTGCACGAATTGCGCGCGGCGTTGGGTCAGGCCGAGATTGACGTTACCGGTGGCCTCAGCCCCCGCATCGCCCCGATGGCCGGGTTGCGAGACATGGGCGGTTTGTTGCAGCGGGCAGGTCTGGCCTTGCCAGTCGCAGACTCGGTGCCGCTCACGGCTGAGTACCGTGACATCTGGCACCTGATGCACGATCTGCGGCATATGGGTGAGGCCAATGCGTTATCCGGGCGACTGAAACACCCGACCAAACGCGCAGTATTTGAGGCCGCGCAAAACATCTACGCGTCTCATTTCACCACAGAGTCGGGACGTCTGGCAGCCACGTTCGAACTGATCTGCCTGACCGGATGGTCCCCCCACGACAGTCAACCCAAACCACTGCGTCCTGGGTCGGCGCAAGCACGTTTGGCTGACGCCTTGCGCACGGACGAGGGCAAACTGCCCGATTGACGCGCGACCAAATCCCCTTATTTCAGGCCCTAACGCAAGAAATTCAGGAAGCCTCATATGTTTGATGCCACGCGACCCGCTCACGCTCCTACGGATCACCCCAAGATCAGGATGGGGCGCGTCGGCATATTGCTGGCCAATCTGGGCACGCCGGACGACTACACATATTGGCCGATGCGCCGATATCTGAATGAGTTTTTGTCGGACCAGCGTGTCATCGATTATCCAAAGTGGAAATGGCAACCGATTCTACAGGCGATCATCCTGACCAAGCGACCTTTCAGTTCCGGCGAGGCTTACAAATCGATCTGGAACCAGGAAAAAGGCGAAAGCCCGTTGATGACCATCACCAAGGACCAGACCGCCAAGCTAAGCCAGACGATGCACGCACGATACGGTGATCAGGTCATGGTCGATTTCTGTATGCGTTACGGCAACCCGTCGACCAAATCCAAAGTGCGCGAGATGGTAGAGGCAGGGTGCGATCGCATCTTGTTCTTTCCGCTTTACCCTCAATACGCTGGCGCAACGACGGCCACCGCCAACGACCAGTTCTTTCGCGCGCTGATGGACGAAGCCTGGCAGCCCGCCACGCGAACCGTTCCGGCCTATTTCGATGAACCTATTTATATCGATGCGCTGGCACAGTCAGTTGAACGTGCATACGAGGCTATGGAAACAAAACCCGACATTCTGGTCTGCTCATATCATGGGATGCCCGAGCGGTATTTGCAGCAGGGCGATCCCTATCACTGTCAGTGTGCTAAAACGACGAGGCTGTTAAAGGAGCGACTGGGCTGGACGGATGATCAATTGGTATCGACCTTCCAGTCGCGCTTTGGCCCCGAAGAATGGTTGAAACCTTACACTGTGGAACACGTGGCCGACCTGGCGAAGCTAGGCAAAAAGAACATTGCTGTTATTGCCCCGGCGTTTTCTGCGGACTGCATCGAAACGCTGGAAGAGATTAACGAAGAAATCAAAGAGAGCTTCGAAGAAGCAGGCGGCGAAACGTTTACCTATATTCCATGCCTTAACGATGACGGCGCCCATATCGCGGCACTTGGAAAAGTGATCGAAGACAATCTGTGCGGGTGGCTGGAGTAAAGCGTTTACAGAACGCAACCCGCATTTCCTATGAGAACGTTAGGCACGGCTTGATACTGGCCTGTCAGTATCCCCCGGCGCGCAACAGGCTTGAAGACCTGTTGGAATTAAAAAAGGCGGTGGATTGCTCCACCGCCTTTTTCATGAATTCCGTGTCGGATTAGCTTGCAGCAACAGCAGCAGCAACAACGACCAGCAGGATCAGCGGCAGCAGAATGCCCTGCGACGAACCCTGAGTTTCTTCAACAACAACTGGTGCTTCAACAACCGGCTCTTCCAGGTTGCCAGCATATGCAGTCGAAGCTGCTGCAGTCAGAGCTGCGGCGAGAACGAGTTTCTTCATATTAACCTCCAGAATTTGCACGGCTCCAATATCCAGAGCCGCACATCTAAGACTTACCTCGTAGTTTTTTCTAATCAGCATTAGAGCGGGAATGCAATTGCAACTTGACCTGTAAGCGGCTTCGCACATGAAAATGTCGTCATATTAGCAACACTTGCGTGCCAACCTTTGCCATCGAAAACAGCTCGGCGATGTCTTCGTTGAAAAGGCCGATACATCCATTCGACGATCTGCGACCAATTTTACGCGTATCATGGGTGCCGTGAATGCGATAATACTTCCAGCTCAGGTATAAAGCGTGCGTTCCCAATGGGTTATCAGGACCCGGAGGAATATAGTCCGGCCATTCCGGATTTCTCTTCTTCATCGACGGCGTCGGAGACCAGCTTGGGCCTTCGACCTTGCGGATCACACTGGTGCGCCCGCGCCGGGTGAGTTCTTCGGTCAGCGGAACCGACGACGGGTACAATTTATAGACTGTTTGGTCATCCGACCAGTAATGCAGCGCTCTTGAGACGGTGTCGACCAATATGGCGCCATTTCTGGTGTTCGAGAAATACGGTTGCCAATCCAATGCCCGGAACCCGGATACGTTGCGGCGAACCGCCGGTTCGGTTTCGGGTGCAGGGCGCAGCGGGTCGCCCGGGATATATTGCGCCAGTGCCGGTGTAGCCAGAGTGGCGGTAGCCCCTGCCAGAAACCCCCTGCGGGTGGGCGAATGAATGCGCTTCTTGACCATGACGACGGGTCCTGTGTTTAGGTGAGGTCTGAAATCAGAGGCATTCTATTGCCAGAATGCTTCAGTCGCAAACCAAACCGGCAGAATCACGCAAGTTGTGGCCATTGCGCGTTTGCTCAGAACAAGCAGGCGCGCTATGCCCTGTTGAGATACAATAATCAGGTCGAACATGACGCGCATCGTTTCTTTACTGTTGATTTGCTTTGTCGCACTTGCGGCATGTACCAACACTGGCTCAACCACCCTGGGATCTGATGGTCGCCCATTGCCGACCGTATATAAGATCCGCGGCAATCCGGAAAAGCTGCAGTTCCGCATGCTTGATTCGGTCAATGCCTTGCGTCAGGCCCAGGGATTGCAGCCCGTACAGCTGAACGCGCAGCTGAACGCAGCGGCGGCGACTCATTCGAAGGATATGTCGCGGCAGAACCGGCCCTGGCACTTTGGTTCAGACGGTTCATCACCGATCGACCGGGCAGCGCGTGTTGGCTATTTCGGCACGTTTCTGGGGGAAGCCATTTCCGAAACTTACGAGACCGAGACTGAAACGCTTGCCGCCTGGATGCAGGAACCCGGACCGAGGGCTGTCATAATGGACGCCAAGGCCACCCAAATGGGATTCGCCTGGCATCAGGAAGGCGGTGGTAAAATCTGGTGGACGCTGGAAATGGGAACCGGCGGCTGATCCGGCCAAACGGAAAGAAAAAAGCCCCCGGTTTTCGGGGGCTTTTTGTTAATCAGGCGGCTTGCATAGACTGCGCCTCAGTCAGGATCGCATAGAGCTTTACCGGATCAGGGTTCGCCCGGAGCTTGGTGCAAACCGAAGTATCCCGCAATGTGCGAGACACCAGTGCCAGAGCTTTGAGGTGATCAACGCCCGCCTCTTCCGGTGCAAACAACGCGAAGGCAATGTCCACAGGCTGGCGATCAACCGAACCGAAATCGATCGGCTTCTCAAGCATGACAAAAACACCTGAAACCGAATCAAGATCGGGCAGGCGCGCATGTGGCAACGCCACACCATGGCCGACACCGGTCGGTCCAAGGCTTTCCCGCTCCAGCAGGAAATCAACCGCTTCCTGAGGATCGATACCCAGCGTCGCCGCGGCGACGTCACCGATTTCCTGAAACAGCCGCTTCTTGCTGGAAGCCGCGGACAAAACACGCACCGCTTCGGGCTTCAGTATGCTCGAAAGCTCCATGATCACGCTCCATGGCACGCACCCGCATCAGCGGGCGCGGCCCCGTATCCTTGCCTGTTACGGATCAATCCAGCCGATATTACCGTCATCGCGACGATAAACGACATTCAATCCGTCCTTGTTTTCATTTCTGAACACCAGTACTGGCGCACCGGCAAGTTCCATTTGCATAACGGCCTCTCCGACGCTCAAAGATGGGATTTTTGTTTCCATCTCGGCCACAATCATTGGCTGAAGCGATTCGGGTTCATCGGCCGACTCCGATTCGTTAGAAGCGAGGATATAAGAGGACGCCCCAAAGAGTTCAACCGGTTCGACCCGATCCTTGTGGTGGTCCTTCAGGCGACGCTTGTAACGACGCAACTGTTTTTCCATTTTATCACAGCATGCCTCAAATGCCGCGTAGATCTCGGTTGCATGGGCTTTGGCCTGAGCCGTCAGGCCAGTGGACAGGTGCACTGTTGTCTCGCATACATATTCATGCGCCGAACGGGAAAAGACGACGTTTGCATCCGTAGGCCGCTGCGCATATTTGCCCACGACCTCATTCAGTTCGGTCTGCACGTGTGTCTGCAACGCCGCACCGATGTCGATCTGTTTTCCGCTGATTTGGTAACGCATGTGATCTCCTTCACAATTCACACCCATTCTGACGCCGCGAAACGCGACGAGCTTGTTTTTATCGGGTGGGGGGTCGAGACATTTTCCGCGGTTGCCTTGTTTCCAGCCCTTCGAAGAAGGGACATCGAGATCCAGACTGGAGCCGGGTAAATGCCATAAGCCAATTGAGGCAAGAGACGAGGGAAGAGTCAATCAAAACAGATGTGTATATACGCGATTTCCGCCATGCAATTGGCACAACTCCGCGCAAGATTATGAAATGCGGAAATTCTCGCCCAGATAGACGCGGCGCACATTCTCGTTTTCGACAACCTCATCAGGTGTGCCGGACATCAAAACCTGACCGTCATGCAGGATATAGGCCCGGTCGACAATTTCCAGCGTTTCCCTGACGTTGTGATCGGTGATCAGCACACCAATACCGCGTTTTTTCAGATCCGCGACCAGATGGCGAATATCCCCGACACTGATCGGGTCAACGCCTGCAAACGGTTCATCCAGCAGCAGGTATTTGGGGTCTGCGGCCAAACAGCGCGCGATCTCGACCCGGCGGCGCTCGCCGCCTGACAACGCCAATGCCGGGGCCCGGCGCAAGTGTTCGATCGAGAAGTCCGACAGCAGCTCTTCCAAACGCTCTTTGCGCTTATGCGCATGAGAGACCGTGATATCCAGAACGGCAGCAATGTTGTCCTCGACGCTCATGCCGCGAAAGATCGACATCTCCTGCGGTAGATAGCCGATCCCCATCCGCGCCCGCCGGTACATCGGCAAAGTAGTCACATTCTGGCCGTCTATCGTGACTTTTCCCGCCTCGGGGAATACAAGTCCCGCAACTGAATAAAACGTTGTGGTCTTACCTGACCCGTTCGGCCCCAGCAGCGCTACCACTTCGGACCGGCCCAACGTCATCGAGACATCGCGGATCACCGTCTTTTTTTTGTAGGACTTCCGCAGTTTTTCGATGCGCAGCCCGGAACTGCCCTCGGTCAGTTTCAGGTCGGGACGCGCCATCAGTTGTTTCCCTGCTGCAAGATCGTTTTGACCCGCCCGGTCATGGTCGCAGTGCCCGTAGTCAGGTTGGCGTTCATCTGATCGCCACTGATGATGCTGGGGCCCTGTGTCAGCAGGACATTGCCCTTCATGACAATCTCACCCGAACCGATCTTGTATTCAGCCCAGTCGCCTTCCGCTGCATCCGGCGGGCTGACCAGAACCACATTCTCGGTCGCTTCCATTCGCTCGATCGCCGAGCGTTCCTGATTGTAGATAACCAGCACGCGTTCGGCTGTCAGGCGCATTTCACCCTGCACGACGATAACGTTCCCGATGAACTCGGCCGATCCGTCCTCTTGATTGACGTTCAGGGTTTCCGATGTCACCTCGACCGGCAGGCTCGGATCGGCATTCGCGGACCCAAAAGCCACCTGCGCCTCCTGCGCGATCACGGGCGCGGCGCCCGCGATCAACGCGAGGCACAAAGGAACAAATCGAAAATCGAACACAAGTTATCTTTCTGCTTTTTCAGGCTCGTATACCAGCTTCACACCATCTGTAAAAACAATATGGACTGGCCCGTCCGTTTTTTCAGTGCCAAAGGTCATACGCCCCGCAGAAAAGTTACCGATCGGACCGGTTCCGTTCACCTGCCCCGGCGTGTCGCCCCGGACTTCATCCAACGAGGTATTGAGCAGATCCGTCGTAACCTTGAGACCATCCGCCGTGGTGATGACCACGTCACCAACAAAGGTTGCTGTTCCACTATCCGGACGGATCTGGCCGGAATTCGAATCCAGGGAAATTGTGCCGCCATTGAGCAGCCCAAAGCGGCCGCGAAACTCGGACGCGGTCGGAACCGACGCCTCGGTGCCCTGCCTGGCTTGCACAGCCTCGATATGCACGGTCTCTCCCTTGCGGGTCGTTCCGCGGTAATCCGGCCGCGTTACCACCTGTTGTTCCAGTCTCTCATCAATGTCTTTCTGCGCGAAGGGCACGGATACGTTTGTTTCGATGCTGCGGGACAGCAAGAATACCGTGGACAACATCACAATAGCCGCGAGCGGCAACAGCACCTTAAGGAACTGCACCATGCGGGAATATCTGTCCACTTCAGCCTCCCTCAGCCCAGACCGACACGCAGGCAGTCGTGGATATGAAGCAGCCCCAAAGCCTGACCTGATGTAGCCTCGTCAACCACGAAGAGCGAGGTGATCTTACGGTCATTCATGATCGCGACCGCTTCTTCCGCCAACGCACCCGGGGATATGGTTGTGGGGTTGGGGGTCATTACCTGCTCGGTCGTTTTGTTCAGCAACCCATCCATGTGGCGCCGCAAGTCACCGTCTGTAATGATCCCGGCCAACTGACCCTGCGGGTCCGTTACACCAGCAACACCAAACCCCTTCTGGCTGATTTCGATCAGCGCATCGCTCATCGGAGTATGCGCCGCAACCAGAGGCAGGGCCTCTCCGACATGCATCAAATCCTGTACCGTACTCAATTGCGCACCCAGTTTGCCGCCGGGATGGAAGGCGCGGAAATCCTCGGGTCGGAAATCGCGGTATTTCATAAGGGCAATCGCCAATGCATCGCCCATGGCAAGGGTCAGCGTCGTGGAAATCGACGGCACCATACCATAGCCACAAGCCTCGCCCATCGACGGGATCAGAAGATGTACGTCGGCCTGTTTCATCAATGTGCTGTCAGGTTTGCTGGACAATCCGATCAGCGGAATGCCAAAGCGGCGCGTAAAGGCCAGCAGATTAGCAAGTTCCGGTGCCTCTCCCGAATTCGAGATCGCGAGAACCACATCACCTTTGGAGACCATGCCCAAATCCCCATGGCTGGCCTCTGCCGGATGCACGAAATAGGCAGGCGTTCCGGTGCTGGCCAGCGTGGCCGCAATCTTGTGACCTATGTGGCCTGACTTGCCGATACCGCTGATGATGATGCGCCCGGTGGCCTGAAGGATCAGTTGCACCGCTTCGGCAAAATGCTTGTCCAAACTGTCGGCAAGGACGTCCAGCGCGCGGGCTTCGTCTATGACCACCTGACGGGCGGTTCTCAGGAATGCTTCGGTATCGGTCATGAGTGCGCAAAGATATCCGTTTCGGGCCAACCGGCAAGGTCCAGTTTCGCACGCATCGGCAGGAAGTCAAAACAGGCCTGCGCCATTTCAGTCCGGTCCTCGCGAACCAGACGAATGTTTAGCGCATCGCGCAGCTGATGCAGATAGAGTACGTCTGACGCAGCATAATCCAATTGAGCGTCTGTAAGTGAGACTGCGCCCCAGTCGCTCATCTGTTGCTGTTTGGAAATATCGACACCGATGAGTTCCTGACACAGGTTCTTGAGCCCGTGCCGGTCGGTATAGGTCCGCACCAGGCGGCTGGCGATCTTGGTGCAATAGACCGGCGCGGCCAGAGCACCAAAGGTATGGTACAGGGCGGCGATGTCGAAGCGCCCGAAATGGAACAGCTTCAGTACGTCAGGGTTTTCCAGCATGGCACATAGGTTCGGCGCCTCTGTCTGGCCTTTTTCCACCTGCACGATATGGCTGTTGCCGTCTCCACCCGACATCTGAATCACACACAAGCGGTCACGATGTGGGTTCAGACCCATGGTTTCACAGTCAATGGCCACAACGGGGCCCAGATCCAACCCGTCCGGCAGGTCGTTTTTGTACAAATGGTTCGCCACCCGATTATTCCTTTGTGCGATATCGCCTCCGAGATAGGCGGTTTGGTCCATAAACTCAACGCCGTCCAAAAGTCACGGGCAGATCCCCGCAACAGGATTGACAATATCCTCATGGGGGGGATAGGGATACATCATGACAAATTTACCCCGCGAGTCGCATCCGCATATCACGGCAAGGCTGAAACGGGCCCACGGGCATCTGGCAAAGGTCATTGCCATGCTTGAAGGTCAGGCCCCCTGTTCAGACATCGCCCAACAGCTGTTTGCCGTTGAAAAAGCGGTCACCAACGCCAAGCGCGCCTTGATCCATGATCACATCGACCATTGCCTGTCTTCTGATGGCGATAGCGGCGGGATCGAGGATTTCAAAGCCATCACGAAATACCTCTGAGCCATGCTGAGCATTCTAAAAAACCGGACCTACCGCCACCTGTTTGCCGCCCAAATCGTCGCCCTGACCGGAACCGGGCTGGCCACAGTCGCGCTAGGGCTGCTGGCCTTTGATCTGGCCGGAGATGCTGCCGGCCTTGTGCTGGGCACCGCGCTGACAATCAAGATGGTGGCCTATGTCACCGTGGCCCCCCTGGCCGCCGCTTTTGCCGAACGGCTGGACCGTCGGAAAATGCTGGTTTTTCTGGACCTGATCCGCGCCGCAGTCGCCGTATGCCTGCCTTTCGTGACCGAGGTCTGGCAAATCTATGTGCTGATCTTCGTGCTCCAATCCGCCTCGGCCGGGTTCACGCCCGCCTTTCAGGCGACGATTCCGGACGTCTTACCAGATGAAAACGAGTATACCCGCGCTTTGTCTCTATCACGTCTGGCCTACGACATGGAAAGCCTGCTGAGCCCGATGTTTGCCGCGGCACTTCTGTTGCTGGTCAGCTTCAACAGCCTGTTCTGGGGCACAGCGCTGGGGTTTGTTGCCTCGGCATTTCTGGTGGTCTCGGTCGCCCTGCCCTCGCCCAAGCCCAGCAAACCACGCGGAATCTATGACCGCACGACACGCGGAATTCGCATCTACCTGAAAACGCCCCGGCTGCGTGGGTTGCTTGCGCTCAACTGGAGCGCGGCAGCGCTGAGTTCGATGGTGATCGTCAACACAGTGGTCATCGTGCGGGCCACGCTTGGCCTGTCCGAAAGCGCCGTGGCCATTGCACTGGCCGGATTTGGGGGCGGGTCGATGCTGGCGGCGTTCACTCTGCCCCGCCTGCTGGATCGGATCGAGGATCGCAAGGTTATGCTGTCCGGAGCCATTCTTGCGTCAGGCGCTATGACCGTCGCCTCGGTTCTGACCGCGACGATCCCGCTTACGCTGGGTGTCCTTGCCGTTTTTTGGGCCTTTACCGGCTTTGGGTATTCCACAACCCTTACGCCTTCGGGCCGTTTGTTGACTCGTTCGGCCCATCCTGAAGACCGCCCAGCTGTCTTTGCCGCACAGTTTACTCTGTCACACGGTTGCTGGTTGGTGCTTTATCCGCTGGCTGGGTGGATAATGACCGTCTATGGACCGACTGTCGCGCTCGGCAGTATGTCTATTCTGTCCATGACGGGTGTGATTGTAGCAGTCAGTCTTTGGCCGCGTGACGATCAGGAACCGGTTGTTCACAATCACCCCGATCTGCCGACCGATCATCCGCATCTGGCCGGGGTAGGCCCGCACGCGCACCCGATCATTATCGATGATCTGCACCCACGCATGCCGCGTGAGCCTTGAGAAAGGGCGTCAATCTGATCTAAACCCGGACTTGCCGCAAACCGGAGCCCCAATGGACCAGCTTGACCGTCGTATTATCGCCGCCCTGCAAGCCAATGCACGTGCCTCGACCACGCAGATCGCGGCCTCGCTGGGTGTGGCCCGCACGACTGTGCATGAACGGATCAGTCGGCTGGAACATCGCGGCGTAATCACGGGATACACCGTGCGCCTTGGGTCCACGGAAGACACGCCTAAAGTGCAGGTCATCGTTATGCTGGAAGTGCAGCAGAAGGAAACCAACCGAATCCTTAAACGGCTCGAGGCCTATCCCGAGGTCAAACTGTGCCTGTCGATCAACGGCGAATTCGATCTGATGCTGACTGCAGATGCCCCGAGGCTGGAGGATCTGGACATACTGGTGGACGATCTGGCGAAGATCCCCGGTGTCCTGCGCACCAATACAAGCGTTGTTTTCGGGCGCAGGATCGACCGAAACTGAGGCTGCGATAACACTCTGTAAACCGATCGGCGTCTAGCTTGGCCGGGAACACCAGAATCCCGGACCGGCAGAATGCCAATTCACAGAATACCGATTGCTTTCATGATACTGCATGTGCTGTTGGCGCAGGCGGGTACCGCCATGCACAATGTGCCAACAGGCGGGCTTTGTGATCAGGCCGCGCGCCGTGCATCACTGTCCGAAGATGTTCCGCTGGACGTACTGCGCGCCATAACACGCGTTGAAACCGGGCGAACAGTTGGCGGAATGTTGCAGCCCTGGCCCTGGACTATAAATGTCGAAGGTCAGGGGTATTGGTTCAAGTCCGAGGCCGAGGCCAAGGCCTATGTTTTCGATATTTTCAAAGCGGGCTCTCGTAGCTTTGACGTCGGGTGTTTTCAGGTCAATTATCGATGGCATGGCAAGGCCTTCCGCTCGATCGATTCGATGTTCGATCCGGATGAAAATGCGACCTATGCCGCCCGCTTCCTGAAAGACCTTTATTTCGAGCTTGGTTCGTGGCCGGCTGCGGCCGGGGCTTATCATTCCCGTACGAATGCTCTGGCCAAGGCTTATCGTGGTCGGTTCCAGACAGTGATGGCCCAGTTGGACAACCCGTCCTCGTACGGATTTTCTCGTATGTCACTCGATCCGTTCACAAGGGCCGCAGCGCCCTTGATTCCGATGCTAGTGGCCACACCCGCCACCACTGCCCTGGGCTCTCTGGTCCCGACCAATAGCACAGCAACTGCTTTCATCCCTTTCAATTAGGATACCTGCGTGCCCCAGTTTGACATCCGGTCCCTGTTATCACCTACTGTCTTGTTGGTAGTGGCGCTGATGACCGTCATCGTCATGATGATCCTGCCCATGCCCGCCTGGGTGCTGGACGTCGGGCTAGCCGCCTCTTTCGCGCTTGCCATCCTGATTTTCACGCTGACGCTGTTCATCGAGCATCCGTTGGATTTCTCATCCTTCCCAACGATTCTTCTGGCATCGCTGATGTTGCGCCTGTCGCTGAACGTCTCGTCAACCAAACTGATCATCGGTCAGGGGCATACCGGACCCAACGCAGCGGGTGACGTGATCGAAGGGTTCGCCAATTTCGTCATGGGCGGCAGCATCTTTATGGGTCTTGTTGTATTCGGCGTGCTGCTGATCGTGAACTTCATGGTCATCACCAAAGGGGCCGCCCGTATGGCCGAAGTGGGCGCTCGCTTTGCCTTGGACGGGATGCCGGGCAAGCAGCTTGCCATCGACAGCGACATGTCAGCCGGGGCCATCGACCATCAGCAAGCAAAGGATCGGCGGGAACGCGAACAGCAGGAGACAACGTTCTTCGGCTCGCTCGACGGTGCGTCGAAATTTGTCAAAGGTGATGCCGTTGCCGGTCTTCTGATCACTCTTTTGAACCTTGTTATGGGTTTGGTCATGGGGGTGATCGTGCACGGAATGCCGGTGTCTTCGGCGTTCGAGACATATGCAATCCTGACCGTCGGTGATGGTCTGGTCTCGCAGATCCCCGCTGTTATCATCTCGATTGCCTCTGCATTGCTGCTGGCGCGCGGCGGAACACAGGGTGCCACTGACAATGCCATTTTCTCCCAACTCGGGCGGCATCCGGCGGCGCTGTCTACCGTGGCTGTTCTAATGGTCCTGTTTGCGCTGGTGCCCGGCCTGCCTTTCCTGCCGTTCATCCTCGGTGCAGCTGTGCTTGGATATGCGGCCTACAGAATTCGGAAAAAGCAGAAAGAAACGGACCCGTCATTGCATTCGCAGGCGACCGACACCGAGGTGCCTTTCTCGCAGGCTATTGGTGATATTCTGGATCTGGATGACGTGCACCTTGAATTCGCACCTGATCTGGTAAGTCTGGTGTTGAATCCCGGGACCGGGTTGGATGCCCGCATCGCCAATATGCGCACCTACGTGGCGTCCACCTTCGGATTGATCCTGCCCGAAATTCGTCTGACTGATCGAGCCGACCTGCCAACCGGAACCTATGTGATCAAGGTTACTCAGGCAGTATCAACGGCCCATGCCATCGGGCGTATCGAGAATATTTTGGTCGAGCCGGAAGCAAAAGCGCGTGTGGTGGTCGATCAGCGGTCCGGCACTATCGTTATGGGGCAGGAAGTCCGGATATCGCGTGTGGCTGTCTCTCAGGGTAACCTGACCCTGACAGTTCAGGAAGCGCCGATTGCCGTGCAACCCAACCCGTTTGCCAAGGGCGAAACAGTAATCGTGCCGCGCACTATTGCGGGGATCGAAGAGGAAGAAGGAACTGGCCTTGCCGAAATCCCCGAAGCTACGACCCTGTCCGAGGTTGTCGCAGGCCTGAACGCGCTAGGGGTGTCGTCCCAGGATATGATCGACATCTTGAAAACCATCAAGGCGGCGGGTGCCTTGCACGCAGAATTTGTCGTCAGGTAGCCGGCATCTCTGGCCCAACGGGCGTGCTGCGAACACGCCCGCGACGTTAAGGCCTATTTCGACTTCCAGCTGTCCAGCCAGCGCTGAAATCTGTTTCGGCGTTCTTCAATCGCGTCGCCGGCAGCATAAAAGCCGTCTTCCACATTCTCGATCATCGGATCAATTCGGGCCTTCCGGAACCTGCGCCAGCGCACCCAAACCGCCCAGACCAGCGCGGCAAAAATTGTCAGGAAAATGATGTTGAACCAGGGAATGACCTGCACATCTGGCCCTTCCACATGTTTGATGAAAATGGCGTTGGGGAAGATCGACATAAACTCGTTACGCCATCCGTAATGGGTCACGACCACCCATTTCGGGTTTTCTTTGGTCGATTTCGCATCATTGGCTTCGGTGTAAAGATTCGCTGTGTCAAACTTGAAATAAGGTGGCCACCCCCACCCGGTGTCTTCGTTTCGGTACACGATCGGCTTGCCATTTTCGCGCACGGCCTGAATGAATTGCACATCCCGGTTGGACAGGCTGGTGGATTGGTCTTCGGGTTCGGACCAGAATATCCGTGTCCAGTCGTTCAGATCCTGCCGCTCTTCGTAGGTGTTTACGATACGCACAACGTCATGTTGCGGCAGCGAGTATTGCAGGACCGCCGCGATCGTTCCCCAGAAGATGATGATGAACGCCCATTTCACATAGGCCATGCCTAAACCCTCACATGTAATTCACGATGTAGATCAGCGCGCCAATCGCCACCCATGGCACAATATAGACACCCAGGATCAGTTTGCGCCGGAACGAATTGTCATACACATGCAATCCGCGTTCGACAAAAGCGTCCTTGTTGCCCGTCTTGCCCTTTTCGTCCCACCAGCTTTCCAGTTTGCGGCGGCGTATCCCGCGCGAGTAGAAAGACAGCGCGACATAGGCGATCGACTGGATCACCAACAAGATCAGCAAAAGGCGCAATAACCCGAACATTTCAGCCTTTCCTTACCGAACCCCACGGACCGACCCGCGCGATTATGTCATCGCTGACCCGGTCTTCTCCGCTCATATCCGGCTCATGGCCGAACAGCGCGGCACGGGCCCCTTGCTTGTCCACCTGATACTCGCGCGCGAGGAAGTCGGCAACATAGGCTTTCTTGCTCTCGGGCCATCTGGAATAGGTGCTATAGAACAGCTCTTTGTGGCAAATGAACATCTGGCGCGGGTCCAGCGGGGCCAGTTCGGCCAGCAGCATGTTCACCAGATCACGGTTCGGCGTGTCAGCGGCGCGCAAAGTGTAGAAATAAGCCGGATGATCCGACGTGATACGCGGCCACGGCCCCCCGTCGCTTGCCCAGCGCAACAGTTGCGCAAGGCCGTGATAGGCTTCGGGCAGGCGATCCGAGTGATTGCGCGCCAACCGCCGCATATCGCTTCGGTCCAGTCCGGTAAGGTCGACATCTGCATCCGTCGCCGCGTCGACAGTCAGGAAATCCATCTTCTGCTGCAGGATTGCGGCGGCATCCACGCCGCGCGCCTTGACGATGGGTTCGACCAGATCATTGTAATCCAGAAACTTTGCAATCTGGTTCCGCTGCAACGGGTCAAAAACGTATTTGATCGGCAAATCGTCAGGCCTGTCACCCATACAGATCGCCGCCGGGTGATCCAGGTCCGGGAACAGGTACAGCCCGCCGAAATGCGCCGTCCAGAAGTTGCGTTGCTCAAAATCCGTGTGGCGCAGATGGACGGGGTTACGCGTGACGTCGCCGGTTTCCTTGGCGGTCTCGATCATCCTGGCGATCAGCACATCGTCGAACCAGGCATCCTCGGCGGTTTTGAACTGTTCGACCATGCCCGCCAGCTGCTGCGCCTTGCGCAAGGTGCCGCCTGCGGTGTCGGCCTCAATCTCGATTTTGCGCAGATTAAACAAATCACGGGGACTGCTGAGCTTGAAGACCGAGTTCACCAGCTCTCCGGCCACCGCGTCGGTGGCGGTCAGGGCAAACAGTTGCGCCTCATTCATCTCGATGAATTCCCGCAGGATATCGCGCGAGGTCGAGAATTTGACGTTCAGCAACGGTGCGCGTTTCTGCTCGGTCGTCAGCAGGATAAACTGCCGGTTGACCCCGTTGGGGTTAAGGTAGAGCTCGTCCTCCAGCTCAATCCCCACCTCCGGCGAATAACCCGAGATATCGACATGGAAATCCGAAAGCTGTGTGGTCTTGCCCGCCAGATGCTGCAGCGCGCGGTTATACCGCTCGACTAAGGCCGGGCTGGAGATGTGGACGAGGTTGCCAAACATCAGGCCTTTTTCGATGAGGCGGATCATGCTCTTTTCTCTCTAAGGAAAATCGGCGCAAATGACTTATTCACGTCACCGACCACATCACCTTCCGGCCAGTACATCTGATTTCGCTTTATTCGACTTGTCGCACTGTCAGGCAAAACCAAAAACACGAACTCTGCACAGATGTTTTTTAGCCACTTTACGGCAGACAGCGTCCAGTCCATCCAAGTCTCAAAGGGATTGGTGTCATCATTTTCGCCTTTTGGTAGCGTTCCTACGCGGAATCGTTCATCAAAAACCACCCGTTCACCCGCGAGGGCGAAGGAGTTACCTTCCGTCTTATGAATAAAGAACGTGAGATCTAGGTCATCTTCCAAGCTAGAAACACTTTTTCGCGCAGCGGTCAGCGAGTAGTGGTTAGTGCATTCACTCCGTAGGGTACGAGCGATGCGATAGCCATCATCGCTTTGCAGTTTTTGGAACTGGTCAAGACTATTGGTCGAAAAGTTCTTAATGATTAGATCATCGGTCTTATTCCACTTTTGCTTTCCCTTCAAAAGCTCAACAACTTCAAAGAGTTTCGCGGAAAGAGTCCTAGCTAAAAACATCTTTGTGCTGAGTGAAACCAGATAAGCAGGTTTTGGGTCGGAGATTTCGCGGGCATTCAATGAATACAATCTGAGAAGCGTGTTCACCTCATTGTAAGCGCAAAGAAGAAGAGACATGAATGCTGCCTGATCAGCAGGCACACCTTTAAGGTGCCGCCCCTCGATCAGCATTTCATCGAAACGGAGAAACCCTTTTACTTCCGTCACCCCTTTCCCTCCAGATACCGCCGCTTGGCCTCTTCCATCCGGCCCATCTCGCGGACGGCGTTTTCGATGGCGACCTCGTCGCTCTTGTCAGCATAGCGGAACTCGCTGTCGGCGTAGCGGTTGATTTCCTGCATCACCATCTCAACCGTGATCGGCTGGCGCAGGTCCTCGATCATCGCTTTCTTGGTGTCGTAGTCGCGGAACAGGAACAGGTCGGGGTTTTCCATCCACTCATCGGGCAGTTCGAAATCCATCGCGCGGACCTTGACCGCGTCGGTGATGTTCTTGATCGCACGGCCGGTAAAGCGCTCATCCGCCTGCTGGATCGCCTTGAGGTAGGTGCCCAGCTTGGCAATTGTGTCCATCTGACCGATCTCCCCCGAGACCCGGTCATAGACCTGCAACAAAGCATCCTCATGCGGGCGGGAATGGCTTTCGAAACTGGCGGCGACGGCTTTCTTGATTTCCTGCGCGGCATAGGCCTCGTGTTCGCCCAGTGGAATGTCGTGATTGCGGCCCATCAACAGGTGCAGGATGTCGATGTAATCCTCACGCGTTTGCGGCCCGTCCACCAGAAACCGCGCGCCCGCCCGCTGGCGCAGGGCGTCGTCCACATTCTCAGGGTAGTTCGAGAACATACCAAAGGTGCAGTTGCCGCGCACGACGGTGTTGGCACCGGCAAAGCTCTCCATCAGAACGGCGGTGATTTCCAACTGCCCGGCTGACGACTGCCGGTCACCGCGCTTACCCGCCAGCTGGTCGATATCGTCGATGGTGCCAAAGCCGATGACCGAGGGGTCGATGATCGTGTTGATAAACGCCTTGGCGTTCTGGCCGGATTTGCCCTGATAGCTGTCGATATTGTCGGTGCTCAGGTTCTGATAGCGGAACGGATAGCCCGCGTTCTGGCAATACTCGTTGATCAGCCCGGCCATCATCTGGATCAGGGTGGTCTTGCCGGTGCCCGGTTTGCCGTCACCCATGAAGGTGAAGATGAACCCGCCAAGTTCCGCAAACGGGTTCAGGCGGCGGTCGAAATCATAGGCCATCACCATCTTGGCCAGCTTCATCGCCTGATACTTGGCGATATGGTTGCCGACCACTTCGTTTGGTTTCTTGAACGTCATGGTCAAGGTGGTTGATTTTGCCTTTGAAGCGGGCTCGAACCCCCGGATCGTCAGATCGTCGGCCTCGATATGCCAGGCCGCATTCTGGAACGGGGCCAGATGACCTGCGGACCCTGCGCGCAGGGCTGACTTCTCCATCAGTTGTTCGGCATAGGCACTGGTGGCCGCAATCAGATGGGCATCGTCCAAGGCGTATTTGGCCAGCGTCTGGTCCAGCTCCCACAACGCGCCGTGCAGGGCAAGTTGGCCGTTGTCGGTCAGGACCTCTTCGATCTCACCAATAGCAACCGTAGTCTCACCCAGATGCGAGGACAACAGATAGGCCAGCGCATTGCCGAACGTGTGTAACGTGATCAACGCTTCGGCTGTCAGTACCTCTGAAAACTCGGTCTTCCGTGCGGCGGGCAGATCCCCGGCCAGGTTTGCCCGTTTCAGATCGGCCAACGGGGTCTGTTCCGCATAAGTGTCCGCCACGGCCAGAGCGATTGCGACGGCGCGGCGGATCACCTGTTGTGCAGTCGCTTGCGGCGGCGAAACCAAGGCATCACCATCGTCCGAGGCTTCGATCCGCTCAACCAGATGCACCCCGTCTGCGCGCACGGTCCGGCGTGTCACCAACCCCGGTGTCGTCGAGCGAAATCGCCGACCGGTTGACACGCCCGGCGAGCGTTCAACGGTGGTTTCCACAGCTTTGGCGATCCGCGGCGCATGTTCGAACCCATTCAGCAAAGCGGTCGCTGCCGGGTAGTGCTTGCGAATATCGTCTTCGCGCAATTCCATCTGATCTGACGTCAAACTCATCTAAAAAACCGCCCTTGCTTCATCTTTTCAAAAATACTCTCGCCGAAGGCGAAAATTAGTACCTCAAAACCTGCCCCGCATTGCTGACGACGAACTTGCGCACATCGGCAAAACCCGGCGGGTTGCGTTCGGCCAGCACCTGAAACGGGCGCTGTGGCAGGATGATCGACCGTTGGGTGCGGGTGGCCCCGGTCTCGGCCCCCTGCCCGCCAAAAGGATCCAGTGCAAAAACCTCACGCTCGACAGTTGAAAACCAGCCAGCGCGTTCCTCGATGACCTCTTCGCTGTGCAACTCTTCGGTAGTCCAGGCCAGCGCCCAATCCTGACCTTGCGGAGATTGCGCATCCTCCAGCACCTGCCGCAAGGGGCCGGATTGTTCGGTAAAGGCCGAAGAATACATCGGACCCACATGAATGCGGCGCAGGTGTTTGGGGTGCAGGTCGTTGAAATCCTGATCAAAGCCCTTTGCGATGGTCACCAGTTTCAGCCCGCCTAAAGACTGCGCCATCAAGTGAGCCTGCACCTCAGGCCAGCGGCGTTGGTCCTTGGGCAGGGCGGTTTTGCCTGTGTCCTCCAGCTGCATCAGATAGATGACGGGCAGGTTGATCTGGCTGTCATAGACCGCCCAGTGGATCATGAACTTGCGCCGTTCGCCTACATTCCCGATCCAGTGGCACTCAGGATCGTTGCGGGCCCAGAACAGCTGACCCTTCAGCAACTCTTCGTAATAGAGCCGTTGAGACAGCGCAAATTGCAGTTTGGTGGGGATTCCCCGGTCGCCAATGATCGTGCGGACCATGTCGGTTTTCAAGTCATCTTCCGAGGGCATATTCGCCAGATGCACCTGCGCCTGCTGCGCGTCATTGGCCATGGTCAGCAACTCGGCCGCCACCGGAAACCCGCTGTCGCGCTTGTCCATTGCAAGGCTGCCAAAGAACCGCCCCGTATCGCGCCCGACCAGCAGGTATTTCATGCTGAGCGCGCGAAAGGTGTAGAGCAACCCCGAAAGGTAACGCGACACAATCCGCACCTCTTGCTTCGAGATCGCGCCCTCGGCCTCCATCGTTGCCGCCACGCGCAGGAGGTGGACAGTGATCACCTCGAATTTGCGGAAATAGCGGCGCGAGGCGAAGGTGTCGGTCAGGCCGACATGGTCTTGGGTGGCGTCATTCACCATTAGTCTCCACCGTCTCCATCACCATCGGCATCCCCTGAATGAAACCCATCTGCCTCGTTGTGAAAGGCGATTTCAGCAGAAACCGGATCCTCTTTCCGATAGAGACGATAAACCACGTGCCCTACAGCAATGAACACAGCAAAGCCCAATATTGGAAACCAAATAGACTCAGTGATCCAGTAGAGTACGACACCAATGCCGATTGCGAACCATCGCATGATCATCGCGGTCTCAACCCAATCGGGTAGCTCGATATCCTTGCGCGTTGGTCGGTAGGAGGTGCCTTTGCCGCTGTCTTTCATTGCGACTGCGCCCTTCAAGAGCCCCCATACAAATTCTTATCATGCTTCTCGACAATCGAGGCAAATCGGCGCGCGAACCGCTCATCCGCCTTGGCCTTTTTCTCCAGCACGTCGCGGGCAAAGACCATGTGGTCCTCATGCGCCTCAAGCATGTCGGCCATTTTCTGGTTGGTCGCGGTACCAATAGCAGCCATTGCCGTCTGAGCCTCCTGGTCGGTTTGCACACCGATCTCGTTAATGCGGTGGGCCACGTCCTGCTGCTGCGCGGTTTTCAGCGATTTGGTCAGGGCGTCATACAGCACCACGCGCTGCTGCGTGTCTGTTTGCAGCTTGTTGATCAGCACCATCTGTGTCGCCGCCTGGTTCTGGAGTGAATCGACCCAAGTTTTACCCTTTTCGATATAACGCTCCAGTGTCTGAGACTTGGCCAACTTGACCTGCTCTTCCTGAACCTTGGCGTTGTATTGCTTGTTCAGGTCGGCCAGCTGCGTTTCCAGCTGGGTCCGCGCGGCGGCGTCCTGTTCGACACTGATCTTGTTTTCCAGCGTGATAATCGCCGGGTCCATGCCCTGAATCTCGGCCCGCAATGCTTCCAGCTCGGCCACGGTTGCCTCCCGATCGTCCAGCGTGCCTGTCAGGTTGTCCTCGACCTTTACACGTTGTTCTTCCAGCACGGTCAGCTGCCCTTGCAGCAGCTTCACGATCACATCGGATTTGGCGATCAGGTCCTGCAATTTGTCGTCGATATTGGCCGTGCGCATCCGCTCTTGCCGCAGCGACTCGGATTTACCCTTGGAAAAGATGCCAACAAACGATTCCCACCCGGTTTTCGAGCGCATCTCGTCGAAATCCTTGGAAAACGCGTTGGTAACATCGTCCAGACCCATGATCAGCTCGGCGATGTTGGCGTTCATCACCTCAGTGTGGGCGTGAACATCCTCGAGCGTGGCATTTTCGATGTCGATATCGGCCTCGGCCGTTCCAATCTTGGCCCGCGCCGCTTCGATGTGCGAGGTCAGCCCCTCAATCTGCGACTGGCTTTCGCGCACTTTCGTTTGCGTTTCTTTGATGAGCGCTTCGAATTGCTGGTTCGACATCTCTGCTGTCCTTTTTTTCTTTAATTACCCAATAAGATAGGAAATGTTACGGTCATTTACATCCCCTTGAGTCCAAAAATCACGCAAACTCTGGCAAACTTGGGGTGGAAAGAAAAGCCGCGTGATCGCAACCTGACGTAGAACTCAACGCTGCGACTATGCTGCAACGATTAGGTCCGAAAATAATTTGATCAAAACTGGGCTGATCGACCTGTATCAGTGGCCATAGACAAAGCCTTCAACACCTGATTGGGTGCGCCAACTCAATTTCTGCGCGGAGAATGACATGCTGGACGCAACGACTGATCTAAAATCAATTCTGAAGAACCCAGGCCTGCTTGTAACCAAAGCCTATATCGGCGGTCAGTGGGTGGATGGTGACAACGGAACGTTCGACGTGACCAACCCGGCCCGGGGCGATGTGGTGGCCAAAGTGGCCGATGTCAGCCGCGCGCAGGTTGCCGGAGCAATCGCACAGGCCGAAGCCGCGCAAAAGGAATGGGCCAAGCTGACCGGCAAGGAACGTGCCGTGATCCTGCGGCGCTGGTTCGACCTGATGATGGAGAACGCCGAAGATCTGGGCAAGATCCTGACCGCAGAACAGGGTAAACCGCTGGCTGAGGCCATCGGCGAAATCGGCTATGGCGCGTCCTTCATCGAGTTTTTCGGTGAAGAAGCCAAGCGAGTGTATGGCGAGACCATCCCGGGACATCAGCGCGACAAGCGGATCATGGTGCTGAAACAGCCCATTGGTGTGGCGGCTTCGATCACACCCTGGAACTTTCCAAACGCCATGATCACGCGCAAGGCAGGGCCGGCGCTGGCGGCGGGGTGTGCCTTTGTTGCCCGCCCGGCGGCAGAAACACCACTGTCCGCGCTGGTTCTGGCGCTTCTTGCGGAACAAGCCGGCGTGCCAGCTGGTGTCTTCAACGTGGTGCCTTCATCCCAGGCCAGCGAGATCGGCAAGGAGTTCTGCGAAAACCCCGGTGTGCGCAAGTTGACCTTTACCGGCTCGACCGAGGTGGGGCGTATCCTGCTGCGGCAAGCTGCTGATCAGGTCATGAAATGCTCGATGGAACTGGGCGGCAATGCACCCTTTATCGTGTTTGATGACGCCGATCTGGATGCAGCCGTCGAAGGCGCGATGCTGTGCAAATTCCGCAATAACGGCCAGACCTGTGTCTGCGCCAACCGCATCTATGTACAGGCCGGTGTTTACGACGCGTTCGCTGCCAAACTGAAAGCGGCAGTTGAAGCCCTGAAAATCGGCGACGGTCTGACCGAGGGCACCACAACCGGCCCGCTGATCAATGCCGATGCGGTCGCCAAGGTGGAAGAGCATATCAAGGATGTCACGGACAAGGGCGGCGCCGTTCTGACCGGCGGATTGCCTCACGATCTGGGCGGTACGTTCTTTCAGCCGACCATTGTGACCGGCGTGACTCAGGACATGATGGTGGCGCAGGATGAAACCTTTGGCCCGCTGGCACCGCTGTTCAAGTTCGAGAATGAAGATGACGTGATCGCCATGGCGAATGACACGATCTTTGGACTGGCCTCGTATTTCTATGCAAAGGACCTGAGCCGCGTCTACAAAGTGGCCGAGGCGCTGGAATATGGCATTGTCGGCGTGAACACCGGCATCATTTCGACTGAGCTAGGCCCGTTCGGCGGCGTCAAGCAATCCGGTCTGGGCCGAGAAGGCAGCCATCACGGCATGGAAGACTATCTTGAGATGAAATACGTCTGCATGTCGGTCTGATCTGGCGGGCCATCGCCTTGGGGCGGTGGCCATTCTGCCCGCAGGCGAGGCGTTGTTCGGGTCAAACGGACCGGTGGCGGCTGGGAAATAAACTTATTTCACCAAGCATGAATTCCCCACGCGCAAGCATCGCAGGAACTTTTCGTATGGGGCTCGATACGATCCCAAACTTACGTCTTTTCGTTTTTCGCTATCACGGTCGTTACGGTGCGCGTCACCCGACTTCTGGTTATTGTAATCGCCCCTAAGACCAAAGCACAGGCTATGGCTTGCGCAGTTGTGATCGCTTCTCCAAACGCAAAGAACCCGACTGCAAACATCGTGGGCAATTCAATGCTTCCGACAACCGCAGTTTGAGAAGCGCCGATCAGCGGCGAACAGATCGTGTAGACAAGCTGCGGCACAAGCGCCGTGACCAATCCAATTCCAATGATCAGAACCCAATCGGACTGACGTTCAGGAAGCAGCGTGGAAACGTCTGCATTCAGCATCAAAGGCAAAAGCCCAAGTACCGATCCCAGAGATACCGAGGCGATACGTGCAAGTGGCGCAATTCGGGACAACCTGTGGACCAGAACAGAAATCCCGAAGCCAAAACCAAATGGCGCCGCCAGCGAGATTAAAAGCGTAGGAATGTGCTCGACCGGAACGGATGCTGGCGAGCCTGCTATGATGGCAGCCAGAATTATGAGACCAGAAGCAAGAATCGCACGCCTTGTGGGAGTATCGGCGAACAAAGCCCACGCAATGATCAACGTGAAAACCGGATATGTCATATAGAGCACGCCCACCGTCGATGCGGGCAGTGTCTTTAGGGCTGTGACATATCCGATCCAGCCAAGCCCCATCACCACTCCGACCGCAAGACCCCAACAAATCTCGCGCCAGGCTGTTCGATGTACGACGAGAACTGGCAGTAACAAAACCGCCGGAACGATGTAGCGGTAGAATGCGACCGCGAAAGGTGCGACGCCCTGCTCGGTCAGCCCCCTGCTGAAATAGGGAACAAGCCCGAAACAAATTGAAGCGAAAAGAACGCCAACAACCGCAAGCGGTTGAGGAATAGCCGGTCTAGTCTGCGTGGATGTCGTCGACATCTGCAAGTTCTAGCACAGGTTCGCGATTAGTGTAGCGGAGTTTACCGGGCCCACGCTTTGATATGCAAAGGCGTTTTCATCAAAAAAACAACGCCCCGCGTCTGGAGGAACGCGGGGCGCGGGTGTTGCGGCAGTCCGGGAGGAGGAGACTGCCGCTAGGCTTTCAAAGCCTCAGTTCACGGCCTTGGCGTCAACCACATCTTTTTCGATGGCTTTAGCCGAGGTAATTTCGATCCGGCGCGGTTTCAGTGCCTCGGGCACTTCGCGCTTCAGGTCGATGTTCAGCATTCCGTTCTCATGGCTTGCACCGGTGACACGGACGTGATCGGCCAGCGCAAAGCGACGCTCGAACGCGCGGGTTGCGATGCCTCGATGCAGATAGCTGCGGCTCTTGTCCTCGGATGCCTTCTTACCTGCAACAACCAGCGCGTTTTCTTTCACTTCAACGGACAGGTCGCTTTCTGAAAAACCGGCGACGGCCACCGAGATACGGTAAGTGTCGACATCGGTTTTTTCGATGTTATAGGGTGGATAGCTTGGCTGTGCCACATCATTGGTCAGAACACGATCCATCATGTCGGCGATCTGGTCAAAGCCAATGGTGGCGCGGTGCAGCGGTGCAAAATCAAATGTACGCATGTGTCATATCCTCATTTTTGAGCGATTCACGATCTGGCCCTCCGGCTGGACGGACCAATGTTGATGACGGACCCCGTTGTGGCGATCCGATATCAGTGACATGGGAAGCGATTTGACCGAGTTCAACCCCCGCCGGAGCTGATGAATTTCGCGCCAGACCCGGACGCGCCGGACCCAGCCTGTAACCGGCGGATCGTAGCTGTTGGTTTTGGCGCATCGCGCCGCATGATGGACTTGAGCTCGGCCACTATTCCGTCAAGCTCCATGCCGAACCCCACCTTTCTGCGACCGTTGGTGCCTACCGCTGAAACCACGGACAAAACCTGCCAGCGCGAACCGTTTTTTACCAGAATGGCGGATCCGGAAGACCCGAAGGTGACGTCGCAATCAAATGTGATCAGGCCCTGCCTGCGATCCAATACGCGGCACGACCTTTCGCGCGTGATCGCCTCGGATCGTCCGCGCCCATACGAGGCTATGCTGATCTCGTTTCCCGAAACTCGCCCGCTGTGCAACACGAAAGGATCGGCAATCGAATACGGAATGGGCTCATTCAGCCGCATCAGGGCGACATCCATCCGAACACCTTCGTGCGAAAGCGGGTTATTTGAAGCGTAGCCGGGCAGAACCGCAATCTGCGTAATCTGACGCTCGGCCAACGCGTTGCCGTTGCTCAGACCCGCACGAAACGTGATGTCTTTGGGCGCGTATGTTTCCCCGGTACGGCGGTCCACAGCACAATGGGCAGCGGTCAGCACCATGTCCTGCGCGATCAGCGTACCTGTGCAATAGGACTCTTCGCGCACATCCAGCCGCCCGATTGCTTCCCAACCATAAAGGTCATCCCGGTCTGTCAGCTTGCGTTTGTTGGCTTGCGCATGGGATGCGGTCGCCAGAACACTCAGGCCCAAAAGCAAAATTAATAAGACCTTGGTCATGGCCTGACAAACCTTGCACCGACGTTCTTGCCGGTACTTGAACCGGAGGTCGACAATCCAAATCCGTGCCCGGCAGACAGCTCGTCGCGCAGCAGTTGCAGCGAATGTTCAACCGCAGTGCCGATCGCAACGCTCTGGCCATCCATGCTGGCCTTTGCCGCCACAACCGACACGATTTGAGGGCGAGCGCCTGTAAAGGAAAAAACCGGTGCCCCTGAAGATCCGAAGTCGACGTCGCAGGACATGATCATAACGCCTGCCTGCCGGTTCATGACCGAACAAACCTGTTGCAACGAAGGCGCTTCTGACCGGTCATGTGCATAAGACACCACGCCCACTTCCGCACCCCGGCGGGGCTGATCTCCTGATTCAAACGGAATGACCGATGTGTTGCGGATCGGCTGCCAAAGCTCGATCAGGGCGACATCCGCGCCGACACGGTCCGTCGACGACTCGGCACTGAATTGATAATCCGGGTGAATTACAGCTTGTCTTGCCGTTCGATAGGCCAGAGCGCGGCCCAGCCGCCACCCAGCCAGAAATTCGATATCGGACGGGTTCACCCGCTGCCCGGACACCTTGTCGAACAGGCAGTGCGCAGCTGTCAGCACAAGGGTCGGCGACACAAGCGTTCCGGTGCAAAACCCTTTTCCGGCAATATCCAGACGCCCGACAGCCATCCATTCGCGCCCGGAATCCGAGGTCTCCAGGCTTTCCAGCCTGGTGTCCTGTGCTGTAGCCGCCATCGGCAAAGCACAAAGCACAATCGCCTTAATCCAGTTGCGCACTCGGGTCTCCGGAGACTCACTCTGAAGCTTTTGTCGTACGTGCCCCGTTGGGCGAAAATAGGGCGATCGGTGTACAGGGGAATTTCCTGAGGAAATGATGCGGGTCGGCATCAGGGCGGCTCATCGCAATATGGGAACAGCGCCCTCTGCCCGTTGCAAGGCGGGTGGCTTTGGCCCCCCTGTCGCCCAATCCAGCAGCTCGACCGTATGAACGACTGGCACTTGGGTGCCGGACCCGATCTGCATCATGCAGCCGATATTGCCTGCGGCGATGATATCGGGTTTCTTGACCTCCAGTGCCTTTATTTTACGCTGCTTCAACTGACCCGAGATTTCCGGCTGCATGAGGTTGTAAGTCCCTGCGCTACCGCAGCACAAATGGCTGTCGGCGGGCTCGACCACTTTGAACCCGGCACGTTTCAGCAGGTCTTTGGGATAGGTCTTGATCTTCTGCCCATGTTGCAGTGAACAGGCTGCGTGATACGCAACAGTAAGGTCCTGATCACGCCCTTCGGGCAAATTCAGCTGCATAACCAGCTCACTGATATCCATCGCAATACCCGAGACCCGCGCAGCATCATCCGAGAGCGTGTCGTTTCGGAACATATGCCCGTAATCCTTGACTGTCGTCCCACAGCCCGAGGTATTGATCACGATGGCGTCCAATCCGTCGCCGTCCATCTCGCGAATCCAGGCCCTGATATTGGCGATTGCGGCTGCATGGCTGTCTTTCACCTTGCCCATGTGATGGGTCAGTGCTCCACAACATCCAGCACCCTCAGCCACCACAACCTCACATCCAAGCCGGGTCAGCAGACGGATCGTGGCGTCATTAATGTCGGTATTCAGCGCTTTCTGCGCGCATCCCGTCATCAGGGCCACCCGCTTTTTCCGCTCGCCTTCGGGCGCAAAATTTTGTGGATCATCGTTGCGGCTGACAGGTGGAATGTTCATTGGCGCCATGTCCAGCATGGCACGCAACCGGGCATCTGGCATCAAGAACCGGAACGGGCGACCCAGTTTAGCCCCGATCAGGGCCCAGCGAAAGCGCATCGGATAGGGCAGGATCTGCGCCAGAACCCAACGCAAAATACGATCCGCCAAAGGGCGCTTGTAATTCGCCTCGATATATTCACGCGCGTGATCGACCAGATGCATATAGTGTACGCCGGATGGGCAAGTGGTCATACAAGCCAGGCAGGACAGGCACCGATCGATATGTTTGACCGTCTTTTCATCGGGCTGCCGCTCGTTTTCGAGCATATCCTTGATCAGATAGATGCGCCCGCGCGGACTGTCCAATTCATCGCCAAGAACCTGATAAGTCGGGCAAGTCGCCGTGCAGAATCCGCAATGGACGCAATTTCGCAGAATTTCGTTTGCGCGCTTGGTTGCCGGGTCTTGCAGCTGCCGTTCAGTGAATGATGTCTGCATAAACCTATCCCATCAGCCCCGGATTGAACAAACCACGTGGGTCAAATTTCGCGCGTAATCCCTTTGTCAGGGTCGAGACGGCCATGTTCTCCGGTTGAAAGCGCTCCAGTCGCGCGACCGTTTCAGCATCCGCACGCACAAGTGTCGCGTGGCCGGAAAACACTCCAAGCCGCGCGCGCAGATCCGTACCTTTCGGGACGCGCAGCCAGACAAGCCCGCCGCCCCAGTCAAAAAGCAACTGATCCGCTTCAGCACGCGCAGAAACTTCGGCCGCATCTCCGGGTTTTACGGAAAGCCGCCAGACATCCCCGTCCTGCCCCTGAAACGGATGAGCATCGCGGATACCAGCCCAAAGCGTGTCTGCATCTGCTTCTTCTGAAATCTCCCCAAACCGGGACAGTTCAGCCGTCAACCTGCCTGTACGATATGCGACCGCATCCGTGAAGCCTTCGACCCTAAGCAGGGCTTTCCCGGCGTCGGGATCATACGCAGCCCCGGTTACCTCGAACGGCGATCTCAGTGCAGCGGACAACACCCGAACCGCAGTGCCAGCATCCCGAACCGCAACAGATAATGTTGCCGCCCGTTCCGGTTTGGGTAACACCTTCAGCGAGACCTCGGTCAAAACCCCTAAAGTACCCCAGGACCCGCCCATCAATTTGACCAGATCGTACCCGGTGACGTTCTTCATGACGCGGCCACCGTTCTTGATCACCTGCCCGCGCCCATCGACATAGCGCACCCCCAGCAGAAAATCCCGGCAGGCCCCGGCCTGAATCCGTCGCGGGCCCGTAATATTGGCCGCGACGACACCGCCAATGGTCGGTTCACCCTGTGTTCCCAGCAAACCGCGATGGTCCATCGGCTCAAATGCGAGGTGCTGGCCCTCTGCTTCCAGCGCCGCCGTGATCTCTGCCAAAGGCGTCCCTGCCCGTGCAACAAGGGTCAGCGCCCCGGGTTCATATAGCGTGATACCGCGCAAAGCTCCGGTTTCGATTTCTGCATGCGGACCGACAATTCCACGCGTCCCGCCTCCGACAATGCGTACAGGGTTTTCCAACCCGGCCACCAGCTTTGCCAGATCGGCCTCAGTCTCAGGTCTCATTGGCTTCATCTTTTTCAAAATACTCCGGGGGCAAGGGGGCAGCGCCCCCTTATTCTGCAGCCATACGCCGCGGCTCCGACACGTCGAGCGGAAACACTTTGGCCGCGTTCAGCAGCCATTTAGGATCGAAAACGTCCTTAACCGCCATCTGCGCCTCAAGGTCGGCAGGTGAATATTGATGAGACATCAGATCCCGCTTTTCGATCCCCACACCATGTTCCCCAGTCAGACAGCCACCCTCGTCAACACACAGCTTCAGAATCTCTGCCCCAAAAGCTTCGCATTTTTCCAGATCGCCGGGTTTGTTGGCATCGAACAAGATCAGCGGATGCATATTTCCGTCGCCCGCGTGGAACACATTTCCGACCGGCAACCCAAACTCCTCACTCAATTCTCCGATACGACGCAGAACGGTTGGTAGGGCTGACACCGGGATCGTGCCATCCAGACACATATAATCGTTCAATTGTCCCATGGCACCGAATGCAGATTTCCGACCCAACCAGATCTTAGCGCTTTCCTCAGCCGACTGGCTTTCGCGCAATTCAACCGGGTCATGGCGTTTTGCTATCTCGATGATTTTCGAAAGCTGAAAATCTATTTCAGCGTCAGACCCCTCCACTTCGACGATCAGCAGCGCGTTGCAATCGGGATACCCGGCATGGGCAAAGTTTTCGCAGGCCCTGATGCACAATGTATCCATGAACTCGATCGCGACCGGCAATATGCCCGATTGGATGATGTCCGAGACACACTGCCCCGCAACCTCATTGTCATTAAAACCCATCAGGACCGGTCGTGCGCCCTCGGGCTTGCGAAGAATACGCAGCGTGGCCTCGGTCACCACACCCAGTTGACCTTCGGACCCACAGATGACGCCCAACAGATCCAGACCTGGTGCATCCAGATGCGCACCACCGATTTCGACAACGCTGCCGTCCATCATGACCATGGTCACGCCCAACAGGTTGTTTGTTGTTACCCCATATTTGAGGCAATGCGCTCCGCCCGAGTTCATCGCAATATTGCCAGCAATGGCACAGGCCAGCTGCGAAGACGGATCGGGGGCGTAGAAGAAATCCTCCTCCTCGACCGCGCCGGTAACGCTCAGATTGGTGCGACCCGTCTGTACTCTGATGAAGCGGTTGTCGTAGTCGATTTCCAACACCTCATTCATCCGTGCGACGCCCAGAATGACGCAATCCGCCGTGGGCAAGGCTCCACCGGCCAGTGAAGTGCCCGCGCCGCGCGGCACCACAGGCACGTTTTCGTCATGACAAATGCGCAGAACGTCCGAAACCTGCTGTGTGCTTGACGGCAGCACGGCCAGCATCGGCGGGCATTTATAGGCTGTCAAAGCGTCACACTCGTAAGCGCGGGTTTCGGCGGGGTCATGGATGATCGCATCTTCGGGCAGAACCCGCGACAGCCGCGCAACAAGCGCAGATTTCCGGCTCAGAACATCCGGGCTTGGCTTTGGCATCTCCATGGCATCACTCCTTTTGGTAAAATAATATTACCAATTTCTTACTCTGGCAAGTTCCCATGCCCGGCCTTACTGTCGCGGCCATGACCTGGATCGAACGCGCCGCTCTTTTTGCCCCTTTGGACTATGCATCACTGCTTCTGCTGCTGGGTGCGTGGCTGTGGATCGGGTGGAAAATCGAACATCCGTCGCCGCAGAGACAATCCGTAGCCCTCATGATGGACGATTACCGGCGCGACTGGATGCGCGAGATGGTGACCCGCCAACCGCGCATGTTCGACGCGCAAGTCGTGGCGGCCATGCGGCAGGGCAGTACATTTTTCGCGTCGACCACGATGATTGCCATCGGGGGCGGGCTGGCCCTGCTGGGCAACACTGAAAGACTGGCAGGCGTCGCAATCGACCTTGCCATCGGCAGTGTTCCGGCAATGGTCTGGGAGATCAAGATCCTTTTCGTCGTATTGCTGCTGGCCAACGCATTTCTGAAATATGTGTGGGCGCACCGCCTTTTCGGGTATTGCGCCGTGTTGATGGCTGCAGTTCCCAATGACCCCGAAGACCCGCAAACCTATCCCCGCGCCGGTCAGGCGGCCGAGATCTGTGTCACCGCAGCGCGCAGCTTCAACCGTGGCCTGCGCGCCACCTATTTTGCATTGGCATCGCTGGCGTGGTTTTTTGGACCTGTCGCGCTATTTTTGGGCACAGCGGTCACGTTTGGCGTCTTGTATCGGCGCGAGTTCGCCTCACATTCCCGGGAAATACTGATGGCTCGAGCCGCCAGCACGGATACGTGATACCGATGCGCTACCTCACTGGCTACACTGGTGCGATGCGATACTTGATTCTCTGTGCCTTAATGGCCAGCCCTGCCCTTGCCGACCCGCCAACAATCGAACAGGTCCGCACTAGTGCGAACGGCGAAACATGGCGGTTCGATGCGACGATCCGGCATCCCGACACGGGTTGGGACCATTACGCCGACGGCTGGCGTGTTCTGGATATGGATGGAAACGAGTTGGGAATGCGCGTCCTGCTCCATCCACACGAAACCGAACAACCCTTTACCCGCTCTCTGGGCGGGGTGGTCATTCCCGAAGGCATGACACAGGTGCAAATTCAGGCACGGTGCATCGTCGATGGATGGAATGAAGGCACCACAGTGGTCAAACTGGATTGATCCTCAGAAAATACCCATGGCCAGACCCGCACCCAAAGCGGCTCCTGTCTCGCGGCATTGATCCAGCTGGTCTTGCGGGATTGTCTTTTCGGCCAAAATGGCCTCGGGCGTTTGCGCATGGGTGCAGATGATCAGCGGAGGCTGAACAGCTTTCAATCGCCAACCGGTGGCTATCCGTGCGATCTGACGGGCGGCGTTTTCGCCATCTGATCCTGCGCAAATCATCTGCGCATAGGGTCGGCCTTCTAGTTTTCCCAGCACCGGGTAGTAGCAGCGGTCGAAGAATTCCTTCATCAGACCCGAAATTGCCGCCAGGTTTTCTGGCGCGCAAAAGATGTAGCCATCGGCAGCCAGCAGATCTTCCGGCCCGGCTTGATCGGCAGGCATAAGCTTTGTGTCAGCCTCACCTCGCGCTGCTTCGGCCGCCGCTTCGGCCATCTGCCGGGCACCGCCTGTGCGGGAGTGATAAACGATCAGAAGCTGCGCCATGTCAGACCCGGTGGTAGGGGCCACCTGACAGAATGGTCGCGGCCCGGTAAAGTTGCTCGGCCAGCATCACACGGACCAGCATATGGGGCCAGACCATTGACCCGAATGAAATGGAAAAATCCGCCTCGGCCCGCAGAACTGGGTCGATTCCATCCGCGCCACCGATAACAAATGCCAGGTCCTGCCGGCCCGCGTCGCGCCAATCACCCAGCTTCTTCGCGAAATCGGGCGAGGACATGACCCGCCCCCGTTCATCCAGCGTGCACAACACTGCCCCTTTGGGTAGGGCCTTGCGCAGCAGCGCGGCCTCGGCTGCCATGCCTGCGTTTTTCTTGTCTTCAACCTCGATCACCTGCGCAGGCCCAAGGCCCAGCGCACGGCCGGTCCGGTCAAAACGGGTCAGGTAATCGTCAAGCAGTGTCTTCTCGGGTCCGGCGCGCAATCGCCCGACCGCAACTATGCTGATACGCATATTTCTCTCGCCTCCGGCCTGTTAATGCAGGCCGGGATGGCGCCTCAGTTCGCCGAGGCGCTGCCGCCCTGAGGCAGCCACATCTTTTCCAGCTGATAGAATTCACGCACTTCGGGGCGGAAGATATGGACGATGACGTCGCCCGTATCGATCAGCACCCAGTCGCCGGTGTCCTTGCCTTCGACCTTCGAGGTGAAACCGAATTCCTGCTTGATGCGATCCGTCAGCTTTTCCGCCATGGCCGAAACCTGACGGGTCGACCGACCCGAGGCAATCACCATGTGATCCGCAACCGATGATTTGCCCTGCAGGTTGATCTGCACGACGTCTTCGGCCTTGTCATCGGAAAGTGAGGAAAGGATTCGTTCAAGCAGCTTGTCGCCGATTGACTGAGAGTGGGCCATTATGTTGACCCCATCATCGGCGGGCAAACCCGCCTGTGTATGTAGAGACAGGACATAGTCCTCCTTTGCTGCACGCCGTGAAACCCCGGCGCCGGGGTACTAATAAGGTAGCAAGGGGAATGCAACATTTCAATGAATGCACGCGGCAGGGCGTACACAGACGCTTACTCTGTGATGATCTGTTGCGCAGTTGCGCCGTCCGACAACAGCCGGACTTCGCGCTGCGGGAAGGGGATCGAGATACCTTCTTCCTTAAATGCGTCCCAAAGCGCCAGATAGACGTTGCCCCGGATATTGGTCAGCCCCTTTGTCGGGTCGCTGATCCAGAACCTCAGCACATAGTCCACGCTGCTGTCACCAAATCCGGTGATGTGGCAAACCGGTTCATGTTTGCCGCCGCTCAGGACCCGGGCAACCGCCTTTACCGCCATGATTGCGGTTGCGCGCACTTTATGCGGATCGTCGTCATAGCTGGTACCAAAATCCAGATCCAATCTCACGAACCGGTCGGAATGCGACCAGTTCACCACCTGGTTGGTAATCAGATCTTCGTTTGGGATCAGGTACTCGCGCCCGTCCCGTGTTACGACCGACACATATCGCGCGCCAAGCGAGTTGATCCAACCGAACGTATCCCCCAACGAGATCACATCGCCCGGCTTGATCGAGCGGTCCATCAGGATGATGATCCCCGATATCAGGTTCGACACCACTTTTTGCAAACCGAACCCGATACCCACGCCGATGGCGCCGGACAAAAGCGCGATGCCGGTCAGATCGAACCCTAACGTTCGGATCGCAGCCATAAAGACTGCCCCGTAAAGCAGAACCTGTATGCCTTTTGACAATAGCACCTGCATGGACGGGGTTATGTCGTCATTGCTTTGCAATGCGCGTTCGGCTGCGCGCGTGCCGATACGGGCCAGTGTCAGCAGGATGCCAATCAGCAATGTGGCTTTGAGAATACCAAGGGCCGAAATATGCAGGTCCCCGATGGAAATCGCCACTCCGTCAAGAAAACCCGCGACATCATCTGTCAGATTCAGCGCGACTAGCGTTGCGTAGATCCACATTGCCCACTTGAAAATCCGGCGAAGCGTGCGGTTTTGGACCAGTCTCGCGACCAGTGCTATTGCCAGCCATGCCGCCGCCAGCGTAGCTATCACCCCGATGATATAGCTGCGCGACGGCCAGGTGAGCTGCTGCATGATCAGATACAATGCCCACGAAAGCAGGATGAAGTAGACCAGCGCCAACCGCCGCATCAACTGTACCAGAACCCGGAGCCGCCATTTCGGCCATCCCGTGCGTGAACGGGCCCAGGCATCCCATCTAGACTGGGTCAGGAATTTCAGCAGCAAAGCCAGCGCCCACAGCAACAGGATGATGAGCAGTTGATATTGTCGCCAGCCCGGCGTGACGATCAGATCAAGCAGCTTTGCAAATTGCGCGGAAAAAGCCGCAACCATGTTGTTATAGAGGTCAGTCAGCGTACTTGGGATCAGGTCTTGGTTCATGCACGTCTCCTGCGGGCCAGCTTGAACAGCAATGCGGAGTGATGCAAGCCTGACACCGGTTTTGAACCTTGATTGCCGGAAGGGCGCGGTATATCTGAACCGCATGAGACTCAATGTGGCCCAACTTCAGAATCTGGAAGATCGCGCGCGCTTGCGTGAACGGTTCTTTGGCGCTGCCCGCACGGTTCTGGCGCGCCTATCCGTCGCCTGAGCCAACTCGCCAGCTATTTCTCATTTCATACGGGAGAGGACCGATGTCCCCCAAGACACTCTATGACAAGATCTGGGATGCCCATGTCGCGCACGAAGCCGATGATGGAACCTGCCTGCTTTATATCGACCGCCATCTGGTGCACGAAGTCACCAGCCCGCAGGCTTTTGAAGGGCTGCGCATGGCAGGCCGCAAGGTGCGCGCGCCGGAAAAGACCATCGCCGTACCGGACCACAACGTGCCGACCACGCCGGACCGCGTGAACGGGATCGAAAACCCGGAATCACGCATTCAGGTCGAAGCGCTGGACAAGAACGCCAAGGATTTCGGCATTCACTACTACCCGGTGAATGACGTGCGCCAGGGCATTGTCCACATCGTTGGCCCGGAACAGGGCTGGACCCTGCCGGGTATGACCGTTGTCTGCGGCGACAGCCACACAGCGACCCATGGTGCATTCGGCGCGCTGGCTCACGGTATCGGTACGTCTGAGGTTGAGCATGTTCTGGCAACGCAAACGCTGATCCAGAAGAAGTCCAAGAACATGAAGGTGGAAATCACCGGTAAGTTGCAACCGGGCGTGACCGCTAAGGACATCACTCTGGCCGTAATCGGTGAGACCGGCACCGCTGGCGGTACCGGCTATGTCATCGAGTATTGCGGTGAAGCAATCCGTGATCTGTCGATGGAAGGTCGCATGACCGTCTGCAACATGGCAATCGAAGGCGGTGCTCGTGCCGGTCTGATCGCGCCGGATGAAACAACGTTCGACTACGTCAAAGGTCGCCCTCACGCGCCGAAAGGGGCGCAATGGGAAGCGGCTCTGACATGGTGGAAAACGCTCTTTACTGATGAAGGCGCGCATTTCGACAAGGTCATCACCCTGCGCGGCGAAGACATCGCGCCGGTCGTGACCTGGGGCACCAGCCCCGAGGACGTTCTGCCGATCACCGCAACCGTCCCGAACCCCGAAGATTTCGAAGGTGGCAAAGTCGACGCGGCCCGCCGCTCCATCGAATATATGGGGCTGAAAGCCGGCCAGAAGCTGAGCGAAGTTGAGATCGACACTGTCTTTATCGGCTCGTGCACCAACGGCCGGATCGAGGACCTGCGTGCTGCCGCCGAGATTCTGAAGGGCAAAAAGATCAAGGACGGCATACGCGCCATGGTCGTTCCGGGCTCGGGTCTGGTCCGCGCGCAGGCCGAAGAAGAAGGTCTGGCGGATATCTTCAAAGAAGCCGGTTTCGAATGGCGTCTGGCAGGATGTTCGATGTGTCTGGCGATGAATCCCGACCAGTTGCAACCGGGTGAACGCTGCGCCGCGACTTCGAACCGCAACTTCGAAGGCCGTCAAGGCCGGGGCGGGCGTACCCACCTGCTGAGCCCGGCAATGGCCGCCGCAGCGGCAATCACAGGACGGCTGACAGACGTCCGTGAAATGATGTAAGCTGCCCTCATAACTGGATATTTGAGGGATTGAAGACATGAGTGACTGGACAAAATGGCTATTGCTTGGACTTCTGTCCATCATGTTCGGCATCTTTGTGCTGGGCGCACCGGTCGTGGCATCAATTACCGTGACGGTGGTCACAGGTGTATTGCTGCTGATTTCTGGCGCATTGCAGGTTGTTGGCGGCTTCACAGTCGAAGGGACCGGCAACAAGATACTGTCATTTATCATGGGTGTCGTGATGCTGTTTCTGGGCTGGTCCTTTCTGGATCACCCACTGCAAGGAACGCTGACGCTGGCAACCGTCTGCCTGATCCTGTTCATGGCTGGCGGCATTGCCCGAGTGATCCTATCGTTCCAGATGCGCGGAACACAGTATTTCTGGGCGACGCTGGTCTCGGGCATCATGTCAATTGTTCTGGCGATCCTGATCTGGCGCTTTGCCGCGATGGATCCTTCGGTGCTGCTGCAATTGCTGGGCATCCTGCTGGGGATCGAAATGATCTTTAACGGGCTCGGCCTTGTCTTCATGGCGTTCTTCGTCAAGGACGCTCCAAAAGAAACGAAACAAGCTTAACGCGGGGCCTGGGCGCGGCCCTCTCCCGCAGGAGTGTGAACATGGATAAGTTTGAAAAAGTCCACGGGGTGGCCGCCCCAATGCCGCTGATCAATATCGACACCGATATGATCATCCCGAAAGTGCACCTGAAAACCATCAAACGGTCCGGCCTGGGCATCGTTCTGTTCGACGAGATGCGCTATCACGATGACGGTCAGGAGAATGAAGAATTCGTCCTGAACAAGCCCGCCTATCGCGAGGCCGAGATTCTGGTTGCAGGCGACAACTTCGGCTGTGGGTCCTCGCGCGAACACGCGCCCTGGGCGATCAAGGATTTCGGCATCAAGGTCGTGATCTCGACCAGTTTTGCCGACATCTTCTTCAACAACTGTTTCAAGAACGGCATTCTGCCGATCGTTGTCGGGGCAGAACACCACGCGATCCTGATGGATGATGCGCATAAAGGCGAAAACGCCCGCATGACCATACATCTGGAAGATCAGCAGATCACCACATCGGACGGCATCGTGATCGATTTCGAAATCGATCCTCACCGCAAGCACTGCCTGCTGAATGGTCTAGACGATATCGGGCTGACGATGGAAAAAGATCATCACATCGACAAGTTCGAGGATCACGCCAGTCAGGCCCGTCCCTGGGTGTGATTCTGGGGGCGAATCTGTGGATACTCAACCTGACGGGGTCGCCAAGGCGGCCCCGCTCGCATTCTTGGGGTTGATTTTTTGAAAACCACAACATGTGGGTATCAATTTGAGATACACGTCGGATTTGCGTCGAAAATGATGCAATACCGCACCAGTTGCGCCATCTTTTTGCCCGAAATCACGTGTTTTCTGCACCTCGGCTTGAGCAAAATGCCGCTTATCGTTCATGTTGGCGCTAAAGAGGATCCGTCAACGTCAGACGAAGCGACGGGCGCAAGTTGGAAACAAGTCGACAAAGATCGGCTGATCCGGTTTGAAAAAGGGTTCGGATAGTGATTGCGCGCACAACAGGGGCGGCTATACGCGGTATACTTGTTGCACTTATGGTGCTGACACCTGCGTTGTACCTGCCTGTCTCATCTACGAACGGGACCGAGATACTGGTCTTTCTCGCGATCCTCGCGTTTATCCTGACCTTTGCCGAATACAATTCCGCATTTCCCAGCTTTATCGAATTCCGCGACGCGCCCCCGGTCAATCGCCTTCGGTTTGTCGGCCTGATGTCGATGGTCACCTTTCTGACGCTGATCTGCAAAAACGCCTTTGAACCAACGCAGCTGACCACATTCTCTTATTCGGTTGGCCTGGCTGTCGCAAATGTGGTGGACTTCCCCTATTCTCCGGTGCGCCTCATCGTGCTGATGTTACCCCCGGATGCCAGCCACGCCTTGATCGAACTGGTCCGCATCACGGCCAGCGTGGCTTATGTTGCGGCTTTGGTCACGATTGTCAGCTTTGCCTATGCGGTCAGGGTTCGGGGATGGCCAACCGGCAATGGCGCCTTCAATGTGTGGACTAACTTGCCGCTGTTTGACCCGACCAAAGGGGGTGATGTCGTTACGCGCCTTCAAAGGGATGGCCGCCTGAACATCTGTATCGGCATTCTGCTGCCATTCCTCATTCCGGCGATCATCAAGTTGATGAGCAGTGTGATCGCCCCGATCTCCCTCGGGAATCCACAGACCTTGATCTGGACCATGAGCGCATGGGCCTTCCTGCCCGCCAGCATGATCATTCGCGGCATGGCGACCCTCAGGATCGCGGGCTTGATCATGGAAAAACGCCGCGCCTATTCGACCAGCGAGTCAACACAGACCGCATGATCCGCATCTTGTGTCTGCTATGGCTGCCCTTTGCGGCACAGGCAGAAGTCGTGCGCATTGCCACCTATAATACCGAGCTTAGCAGAAATGGTCCCGGTTTGTTGCTTCGCGACATTCAACGCGATGACGCGCAGGTTCTGGCCGTTGTCGACGTTATTGCGTCGGCGCGCCCTGACATAATCGCCCTTCAGGGTATCGACTGGGATCTGAACAATACCGCTGTAATCGCCCTGATTGGGAAACTGCGCAACGCGGGGCTTGATTATGGATATTACCTTGCCACACAACCCAATGCCGGCCTGGAAACCTCGCTTGATCTGGACGGTGATGACAAGACCCAAGGCCCCGGCGACGCGCAAGGCTGGGGGCAGTTCACCGGTCAGGGTGGGTTGGCGTTGTTGTCGCGATACGAAATTATCACCGCCGAGGTTCAGGATTATTCCGAACTGTTGTGGCGCAGTTTACCGGGCGCCACCCTGCCTGGCGTAAACGGGCACCCCTTCCCGTCTGACGCGGCACATCAGATACAACGCCTGTCTTCGACCGCACACTGGGTTGTACCGATCGAAACCCCTTATGGGCGGCTCAACTTGATGACCTTTCATGCGACGCCACCCGTTTTCGATGGGCCCGAGGATCGAAATGGCTTGCGCAATCAGGATGAGATCCGGCTCTGGTCCGTTTTACTGAACGGTGAACTGGGGCCAGTCCCCGAAAGTCCCTTTTTGATCGCCGGCGATGCCAACCTTGACCCAACGCGTGGGGAGGGCCGTAAACAGGCCATTCAGTCCCTTCTGGCCCATCCCCGTCTGCAAGACCCGCTGCCGAAAGACCCGTCAGGCTCGACCTCAACGGTCGCTTGGAAGGCCACGGGTGAAATGCGCGTGGATTATGTGTTGCCGTCCGCCGACCTGCGCATTTCGGACGCCGGTGTGACGTGGCCGGAAGAAGGCAGCAAGCTATACGAATCTGCCCTACGTGCCAGCAGGCACCGATTGGTCTGGGTTGACGTCACCCTGCCTTAAGGCGTGACCGACTCTCCGTTCGCATAGGGCAAAGCCACAAGGCTGGGAGAGATCGCAGAACGCAATGCATCATCCAGATCTGTCTGATACACAGAACCCAGCAACTCGGTCAGGTACGATCCGTCCAACTGGTGCGGCACCTGCCACAGATACCGCATTTCAATCAGGTGTGAGGACATGCGCCAGAATGGTCGCGCCAGTTGCAATGGCCACCATTGCATCGGCTTCACGAATATGTCCCGTCCTGTCACTCTCGACAAAGACTGCGCGATCTCAGTTCCGGTCAGAGTATAGCCAGCGAAAGGAACATCGCAGAACCGCGGCAGATCCTTTCGGATTTCACACAGCGCGACTGCAGTTTGTGCAAGATCTGGCAGATAGGCCCAGGCGTGCAGGGCCTCCGGGTCTCCGGGATACACGAACTGATTGCGCGACAGATGCTTGATCATGACCTGATCGAACCAGTTTCCTGATGCCTCTGTGTCAATAAAATCGCCCGCACGCAGAAGGATCGTACGGACGGTTGAAGCGCGATACGCCTCCTCCATATCAATCCGGATGCGGCCAAGTGGATTGGTGGCCAAGTGCGGTGTAATCCCGGACCATGGGCCTTGCGTGTCCGGTCCAAAAACGTAGACGTTGCCGGGAACCAATACAGTGGCTTCAGTCTCGGACGCGGCGTCTATCACACGTCTGGTCAGGTCGGGCATTTCACGCGCCCAATCAGGATAGAGCGGATTCCACCCGTTTACGATGACATCCACCCCTTTAGCCGCCTGGGAAAGAGAACCGGACCCGCGACGGAATGTCTGCACGGCCCAGCCTGCATTCCGAAACGCCTTTGCAGCATTGCGCCCAAACCGGCCCGATGCGCCGAGTATCAGTGCAGTTTGTGTCATTGATGCCTCCTGTTTCAGACCAATCTATCCATTCAATGCACGTATTGAATTGCCGAGAAATGCAGAATGTGTATTCAATTTTGAATGGATAAAGCACTGACACATGCGGATTGGTCTCTGATCCAGAGCTTTCTGGCCGTGGCCGAAACGGGGTCCCTGTCCGCCGCTGCACGGCATCTTGATCGCAGCCAGCCCACATTGGGACGACAAGTACAAAGCCTTGAGACCGAACTGGGCGTATCCTTGTTCGACCGGCACGCGCGCGGCCTGAAACTGAGCGTGGCAGGTTCCCAGCTTTTGCCGATGGCGCAGCAAATGCACAGCGCCATGACTGCATTCAGCCTTGCCGCCGCAGGGCAGTCGCAGCAACTTGAAGGCTCGGTCCGCATCACCGCTTCGGTCTTCGCGTCGCATCACCTGCTGCCACCGATTCTGGCGTATATCCGAAGGCAGGAACCCGCCATTCAACTTGAGCTGGTCGCCACAGACACCACGGAAAACCTGTTATACCGCGAGGCGGATATTGCCGTTCGCATGTATCGCCCGGCGCAGATGGATATCATTTCGCGATATCTGGGGGAGGTGCCGCTATGCTTTTGCGCGGCCAAGTCCTATCTCGACCGTAGGGGACGCCCCAAGACACCCGAAGAACTTTTTTCCCACGACCTAGTGGGGTTTGACGCCAATCAGGAAATCATCAAGGCCATGCGCGAAAAAGGGTGGCCCGCAAGCCGCAACAGTTTTGCGACCCGCTGCGATCTGCAAAGCGCCTATTGGGAACTGATCCGCGCAGGATGCGGCATTGGCTTCAGCCAGGTCCAGATGGCCGAAGCCGACCCGGATGTCGAAATCTTGCCTCTGGATGTTGAAATCCCGGTTCTGCCCGTGTGGTTGGCTGCGCCGCAGGCCATGCGCCAGACCCCACGTATCCGCAGGGTCTGGGACTTGCTGGCAGAAGGGCTCAAAGCCAGCCTCTGAGGATCAAAGAGGGCCCGTATACGTTCCGCGCGCCGGGTAGTTATTGCCCAAAGTGAACTTCAGACCACCCGCGATATCCGACATCGACGGACGTCCAAAAGGCGTGGTCTGTTGCCACGCAAAATAAAGCGTCCGGTCAGGTGCGATGTAAAAATGTCCGGGTTCCGCAAACAGGTCTGGTTCGGCACTGCCTTCGCGCTTGGTCGAGATGTTCAGCCCCCAACCCTCCCGCGCCTCAGACAGGGGCAGGCTGTGGCCTACGCGCAAGCGGGAAACATTGGCTTTTGCGGCGGTTTCAGCGGCACGTTCGGCGGTATCGGTGGTGATCATGATAATCTCGACACCCAGCGCCGCGAAATCGTCCAGCGCCGCCTCGGCCTCGGTCATCTGTCTGATGCAGATCGGACAATGCAATCCGCGATATTGAATCACCAGCGTTCCGTTTTCGCCCTTGTTGGTCTCAAGGTCGAAACTGCCATGGGCGACGGTTTCAATTTTCAGTGCAGGAACCGGATTTCCAGGTGTCAGCATGTATTTTCCTTGTGTTTTGACAGGTCTGTCTCATTGACCCGATGCTGCGCAGACGCTAGGGCCTGTGCAACAAAACGCAAGGAGACCCTTCATGCCCAACCCCTCGCTCCTCATCCTGCCCGGAGACGGAATTGGCCCAGAAGTTATGGCCGAAGTGCGCAGAATCATCGATTGGTTCGGTGCCAATCGTGGTCTTCAATTTGACGTGAGCGAGGATCTGGTGGGCGGTGCCGCTTATGACGCCCACGGCAAGCCTCTCTCCGATGAGACCATGGCAAAGGCGCAAGAGGTTGACGCGGTTTTGCTGGGCGCTGTCGGCGGTCCGAAATACGACGATCTGGATTTCAGCCTGAAGCCCGAGCGTGGCCTGCTGCGCCTGCGCAAGGAAATGGACCTGTATTCGAACCTGCGCCCCGCGCAGTGTTTTGACGCGCTTGCCGATTTCTCGTCGCTAAAGAAAGACATCGTTGCCGGTCTCGACATCATGATCGTCCGCGAACTGACGTCGGGCGTCTATTTCGGTGAGCCGCGCGGCATCTTCGAGGAAGGCAACGAACGCGTCGGCATCAACACCCAGCGTTACACCGAATCCGAGATCGAACGTGCCGCGCGCTCGGCTTTTGAACTGGCAATGCGCCGCAACAAAAAGCTGTGCTCGATGGAAAAAGCCAACGTGATGGAATCGGGCATCCTGTGGCGCGAAGTCGTCACCCGCGTCGCAGCGGACTACCCCGAAGTTGAACTGAGCCATATGTATGCCGACAACGGCGCGATGCAGCTTGTGCGCGCTCCGAAACAGTTTGATGTGATCCTGACCGACAACCTGTTCGGTGACATCCTGTCCGACTGCGCCGCGATGCTGACCGGGTCGCTGGGCATGTTGCCTTCGGCCTCTCTGGGCGCACCGATGGCCAATGGTCGACCCAAGGCAATGTATGAACCCGTCCACGGCTCGGCTCCGGACATCGCGGGTCAGGGCAAAGCCAACCCGATCGCCTGTATCCTGAGCTTTGCCATGGCCCTGCGCTACAGCTTTGATCAGGGCGAAGAAGCGGATCGTCTGGAGGCCGCGATCGAGAAAGTACTGGCCGATGGTGTACGCACCGGCGACCTGCTCGCAGAGGAGGGCGTTCAGCCCGTATCAACCACTGAAATGGGCGACGCGATCCTTGCGGCCTTGGATGCCAGCGTCTGAAACACGCAATTAGCGAAATGGCAAAAAGGCGGTGCCCAGTGCACCGCCTTTTTCGTTTTTTCCATCAAAGAAGGCTCTAGTTTCCGCCAAAAATATTCTTCAGCAGATTGTTGATGTCCTCGGCAAAACCTCCGCGCTTTCGGCGTGGCTGTGGCTGTGCGACCTGAACCGGCGGTGCTGGTGCCATCATCGGCAAGGGTGTCGGTGTCATCCCTTCGGTGACACGCAGCATGGTTTCTCTCCAGATTTCCGCGGGCAAACCGCCGCCGGTCACACCAGACAGGGGCGTGTTGTCGTCATAGCCCATCCAAACACCGGTTACATAGTCCGCAGTAAAACCGATGAACCACGCATCCCGCGCCGCTTGGGTCGTGCCTGTTTTGCCCGCGACCTGCCAGCCAGGCAACTTTGCCCGTCCACCTGTGCCTTCGGACACTACACGTTCCATCATCCATGTCAGCTGCTTGGCGGCCGCGTCGTTGATCACCCGTTCACCGATACCGGTTGTCGTGACCATGACAGGTGCTTCATCACCCAGCAGCTTCAGCTCGGTCAGGCCATAAGGTTCGACGGCAGAGCCACCGTTCAGAATACCTGCATAAGCCCCCGTCATCTCAATCAGCGTGCTTTCCGACGCGCCCAGCGCCAGGGCAGGCCCTTGCGCCAGATCGCTGGCAATCCCAAAACCACTGGCCACCGTGCGGACGTTATCCAAGCCCGATATCTCAGCAACTTTCACCGCCGGAATGTTCAGCGAGTTCTTCAACGCATCCGCCAGTGACACCCGCCCGTAGTACTTGTTGGTATAGTTCTTGGGGCACCATTGTCCGGACCCGGGAATGTCCACGCAGTAAGGTTCATCCATCACCGTATCCAGCGGGGAATAGCCGAGTTCCAGCGCGGTGGCATAGACAAAAGGTTTGAAGGACGAACCGGTTTGGCGCTTGGCGATGGTGGCCCTGTTGAACACCCCGGCAACCCGTGTTTCTCGGCCGCCGACCATGGCTCTTACCGCTCCGTCCGCGGACATGACCACGATGGCCGCCTGCGCCTTGGAACCTTCCCGCACCTTTTCCTGAAAGATGAATTGCAAAGCCTCTTCCGCCGATCGCTGAATCCGCTGATCCAAAGTCGTCTGGATTACAACATCTTCGGTTGTGTTGTCGCCAAAATAACTGGGAAGTTCCGAAACAACCCAATCTGCGAAGTAACCGCCCGCTCGGGCAGCTGCCGCTTCAGACAGTTGCGCCGGTCGCGTACGCGCTTCGCTGGCCTGTGCGGCGGTCAGATATCCCTGATCCTCCATCAGACCGATCACCAGCCGCGCCCGATCCTGAGACCGTTGCAGGTTGTTGGTCGGTGCATAGCGTGTAGGCGCAACCAGCAGACCAGCCAGCATCGCGGCCTCTGCGGGCGAAACCTCGGCGGCGGATTTTCCAAAGTAGCGCTGGCTTGCGGCTTCGAACCCACGCGCGCCTGCGCCAAGAAAGGCACGGTTCAGGTAGATCGTCAAAACCTCGTCCTTGGAGTATTTCACCTCCATTGCCAGCGCATAGACGGCTTCCTTAGCCTTGCGCCACAAGGAACCCTGACGGCAGTCGGCCTCATACGCGGCCTCGGAATCCCAATCGCTGGGATCATAGGGAACACCCAGACACAGCAGTTTCGCGGTCTGTTGCGTGATGGTCGACCCGCCATGCCCGGACAGAGGCCCGCGCCCTTCGCTCAGGTTGATGCTGACCGCGCTGGCGACGCCACGCAGGCTGACCCCGAAATGCCGGTAAAATCGCTTGTCTTCAGTTGCGATGACTGCGTTCTTGAGATGCGGAGACACGGTATCGGCCGTGATCACGCCACCAAACTGATCGCCACGCCAGGCAAAGACCTTGCCGTCACGATCCAGCAAGGTCACGGAACCCCGCGCGCGCCCATCCAGCAAGGCATCGACATCCGGCAACGTGGCGTAAACGATACCCACCGCCAGCGCGAGCAGCATGGCCGAAATCGCACCGACACGCCAGGTCAATCCCCAGATCAACCGCCAGATCCATCGGAACAAACGGCGAAAGATACCACCGCCTTTACCCCCTGATGACTTGCGGGTTTTCCTGCGCGTGGTCGGTTTGCGCACCGTCGATTTCTTGCCCGCCGTGCTTTTGGTCGCAGCCAGTTTTCGGCCCTTCGAAGGGTACCGTTTATCCGCGACCAATGTCGGCTTGCGGCGCTTGGACTCAGTCATGCTCAAACTCTGCCCGGTTATACTTTTTGGTCACCATACCTCGACAACCGCAGTATGTAGAGGTCCGAATTTCCGGAATTTCCCCTCTCTATAGCGCTCATTTATTGGGCACAATGCCCAAGTTGTGCAAAAAATGTGCAACTTTGCATTACTTCCCGGCAGGTTTTGACCCCGAAAGCGTTTCTTACTGCGTCGCGGCGCGCTTTTTTTCTGCAGGTGCAAACAAGCCGGTCCCACCGGACAACCAGAGGGGAAAGACGTGAAACTGATCATTGCGACAATCAAGCCGTTCAAGCTGGAGGAGGTGCGCGAAGCTCTGACCGAGGCTGGCGTGCGCGGCATGATGGTAACCGAGATCAAGGGCTTCGGCTCGCAGTCCGGTCACACCGAAATCTATCGTGGGGCCGAATATGCGGTGAACTTCGTGCCCAAGATCAAGCTTGAGATCGTGGTGCCTGCGACAATGGCCGACCAGATCGTCGAGACGATCACCAAAACCGCCAAGACCGGCAAGATCGGTGACGGCAAGATTTTTGTCCTCGATGTCGAACAGGCGCTGCGTGTGCGTACCGGGGAAACCAACGAGGACGCGCTGTAAGCGCGCCCATTCACAATCATTCGAGGACTGACAATGAACCTGATGAAATCTCTCATCCCTGCCGCCGCCATTGTTGCGCTGCCGCAGATGGGTCTTGCGCAAGAGGCCGCCGCAACCGGCGAAGCGGCACAGCACACCCAGTATATCTTTACCACGCTGCTGTTTCTGATGGCGGGCTTTCTTGTTTTCTTCATGGCCGCAGGTTTTGCCATGCTGGAAGGCGGTCTAGTACGATCCAAGAACGTTGCCATGCAGATGATCAAGAACGTGGCATTGTTTTCATTTGCCGCAATCATGTACTGGCTGATCGGGTTCAATCTGATGTATCCCGGCGACGGCTGGTCCATCACGGGCTGGCTTGGCCCGTTCTTCTCGACCACAACGCTTGATGCGGTTGGTGTTGCGCCGGCGGATGCGGCACTGGACTATGCTTCGGTCGGTTCGGACTTCTTCTTCCAGCTTGTGTTCGTGGCCGCGACTGCGTCCATCGTGTCGGGCGCCGTGGCGGAACGGATCAAGCTTTGGCCCTTTCTGATCTTCGTCATCGTGCTGACAGGCATCATGTACCCGATTTCCGGTTCGTGGAAATGGGGTGGCGGCTGGTTGGATGCCAAGGGCTTCTCGGACTTTGCCGGTTCGACCATCGTACACTCGGTCGGTGGCTGGGCTGCGCTGGCAGGGGCCCTTATCTTAGGCCCGCGGATCGGCAAGTACAAAGATGGCAAAGTTCACCCGATGCCCGGCTCTAACCTGGCGCTGGCAACCCTGGGGACGTTCATCCTGTGGCTGGGCTGGTTCGGGTTCAACGGCGGCTCGCAACTGGCGATGGGAACCGTGGGCGATGTATCGGACGTGTCACGCATCTTCGCCAACACCAACATGGCGGCTGCTTCGGGCTCGGTTGCAGCGCTGGTCCTGACCCAAGTCCTGTACAAGAAGCCCGACCTGACGATGGTGCTGAACGGCGCGCTGGCGGGTCTGGTCTCGATCACGGCCGAGCCGCTGGCCCCGACCCTGTTCGGTGCCCTGTGGATCGGTGCCGTGGGTGGTATCATCGTGGTCTTCGCGGTCCCGATGCTGGACAAGTTCAAGATCGATGATGTTGTCGGTGCCATCCCGGTTCACCTGTTCTGTGGCATCTGGGGTACCATCGCCGTCGTCTTCTACGGTGACGCGAGTCTGGGCGCGCAGCTACTGGGCATCGCCGCATACGGCGTTTTCACCTTTGTCGGCGCACTGTTCCTGTGGACAATCCTGAAATCCACCGTCGGCATTCGTGTCAGCGAAGAGGATGAGATCAACGGCCTCGACATGGCTGAACTGGGAATGGAAGCATATCCCGAATTCTCGAAAGGCTAAGCCTTGCCTTCACCTGACAAAAAAACCCGGGCGTTCGCGCCCGGGTTTTCGTTTCGAATGTCGCGTCGGCGTCTAAACCCCGACATCCACAATTGCTTTGGCCAAAATCGGCACAGTCACTGCGTTCAGCCCGGCAATGTTCAGTCGACTGTCACCGACCATGTAGATACCGTGTTCAACGCGCAGTTTCTCGACCAGTTCCGGTGCCGCCCCAAGGCGTGAGAACATGCCGCGGTGCTGGGCGATGAACCCAAACCGGTCGGATCCGGCCTGACGCTGCAACTCGTCAGCCAGTTGCTGGCGCAGGCCCAGCATGGAGAGGCGAACCTCTTCCAGCTCAGTTGCCCAGTCTGCCCGCAACGCCTCATCCATAAGAATGGTCGTCACCACGCGCGCGCCGTGGTCCGGCGGGAAGGAGTAGTTCTGGCGATTCAAAAACGCCAGTGTGGCCTGATTCAATGCGGTTTCAGCCGCGTTGTCACTGACGGCCATCAGCAACCCGGTGCGCTCACGATAGACGCCGAAATTCTTCGAACATGACGCCGCAATCAGGCATTCCTTGACCGATGAGGCCACCAGCCGCACGCCTTGCGCATCCTCTTCCAGACCGTCACCGAAACCCTGATAGGCAATGTCGATCATCGCAACGAGGCCCAGCGCATTGATCAGGTTCACGACCTCCTGCCATTGCACCATGTTCAGATTGGCACCGGTCGGATTATGGCAGCAGCCATGCAGCAAAACCACGTCACCCGCTTTGGCGGTTTTCAGGTCTGCGATCAGCCCGTCGAAATCGACGCCCCGGGTCTCTTCATCGAAGTAACGATACTGAACCGTTTCCATCCCCAGATAATTCAGGATCGACAGGTGGTTGGGCCAGGTCGGGTTCGACACAAACACGCGTGCCGAAGAGTTCGCCATCCGGATCAACTCGAACGCCTGACGGCAGGCACCGGTGCCTCCGGGTGTCGCCACTGCGGCGATGTTGCCGCGTGGCACAGAAGTACCCAAGATCAATCCGATCATCGCATCCGCATAGGCCGGATCACCGGCCAGACCGGTATAGGCCTTGGTTTCCTGCTCTTCCCAGATACGCTGTTCGGCGGCTTTCACCGCGCGCATCACCGGCGTCACGCCTTCGGCATTCTTGTAGACACCAACACCCAGATCGATTTTCTGATCGCGCGGGTCTTCGCGGTACATCTGCATCAGCGCCAGAATCTTGTCGGCGGGCTGCGGTTTCAGGTTCTCGAACATCAGTTCTCTCCGGTTGCGACGGGCAGGGTCGGGAAGGCACCCCATTCAGCCCAGGAGCCGTCATAAAGCGAGTGGTCTTTCTTGCCCATGCGTTCCAACGCAAGGCTGAGAATGGCGGCCGTGACACCCGAACCGCAAGAGGTGATAGCCGGCTTAGACAGATCGACGCCTGCAGCCTCGAATATGGCGCGGCAGTCCTCGGGCGACTTCATTGTTCCGTTGGCGTTCAACAACTGCCCAAAGGGCACATTCCGCGAGCCCGGAATATGGCCCGAACGCAGCCCTTCGCGCGGCTCGGGTGCGGTTCCGGCAAATCGGTCGGCCGAGCGGGCATCGATGATTTCGTGATCCGCCAGCTTGGCGGCGGCGGAAACTTGCGTGACGTCCCGGACAAGCTGGTTTTGCACGCGAACGGTCATGTGGCGGTCGCGAATGACCGGAGGCAGATCCTCGATCTCGCGCCCCTCGGCCTGCCATTTTGGCAAACCCCCATCCAGAACCGCGATGTTTTCCTGACCCATCAGACGGAACAGCCACCAAACGCGCGCTGCGGACATCAGCCCGGCACCATCATAAACCACAACCTGATGACCATCACCGACACCCATGGCCCGCAGGCGTGACATGAATTTTTCGACCGGTGGCGCCATATGAGGCAAGTCGGAACGGTGATCTGATATCTCATCAATATCAAAGAACCGTGCTCCGGGGATATGCCCGGCATCATATTCGGCCTTGGCATCACGGTTTTGCGCGGGCAAATACCACGACCCGTCCAGAATCCGCAGATCCGGGTCTTTCATATGCGCGGCCAGCCATTCGGTGGATACGAGGGTTTTTGGATCGTCCTGCATCAAAGCCTCCCCTAAGCGAGCTTGGGGTTTCCCTATACCCCGTGGCATGGGCGTTCAAGGCTGGATAGCGCTAGCGCTTGTTAACCGCTGGATTTATCGCGCCTTGCGCAGGCGGAAATGCTGGATGATGCCGATGACACTGATCACAATCCAGAACCCTTCGATCAGCATCGAGGCCAGATTGAAATTCTCAAGCAGCGAAAAGACGATCAAGACAGACCCCAGCAGGTTGAACATCGGAAAGGCCAGATCATCGGAATTCATCATCCGCATCTGCGTCGCGAAATACGCGGCCACCACGATCAGCGCCCCGAATGAGCCGATGGCATCCACGATGGTAAGCGTGTCAAAAATAGCCGTCATGTCTGGGCCGTGCCGTTTTCAGGAGATTCAGTGTGTTGCGCATAGTGATGCATATTCAGAAACGCGGCCCCCTGCGAACCGGCGCGATACCCGTGCGGCAGGTCCGCAGCAAAGCGCAACCCCTGCCCGGCCTGCAAGGGCACCCAATCCTCGCCACGCAGAATTTCCAAAGTGCCGCTGAGGACAAATACTTCCTCGGTCACCCCGGCGGCATGAGCCGGGGATTCGTGGCTTTGGTTCGCGGCAAGGTTCACATGAAAGGTCTCGGCACCCAGCGCGGGATCGAAGGGAAAGACAATCTTGACCTCGATACTGCCGGGAAAGGTTACAGTCTGAAAGACCGATGGATCGCCCAGAGTCGTGTCGATCAACCCGCTGAGCGGTATCTGAAAGCCCTTGGCGATTTTCCAAAGCGTGGCGATCGTTGGGCTTGATTCGCCGCGTTCAATCTGGCCCAGCATGGCTTTGCTGACACCGGTCATTTCGGCGACTCTGGACAGGCTCAACCCCGAGGCTGCCCGCACATCCCGTAATTTCAGCGTAATGTCGTCCATAGCCATACCCGCGCTCTGCGATTTACCTTGTACGTTATAACGCACATGTGCTACGTGCGCTATAACGTACGAACCCCGAATTATGCAACCCGAGGCAACAGGGAAAACAGCATCATGCCATTGTACCGATCCAGAACCTCTACCCATGGCCGCAATATGGCTGGCGCACGCGGCCTTTGGCGGGCCACAGGTATGGGTGATGACGATTTCGGCAAACCTATCATCGCCATCGTCAACTCGTTCACCCAGTTTGTGCCGGGTCACGTGCATCTGAAGGACCTGGGCCAGATGGTCGCGCGCGAGGTCGAAGCAGCAGGTGGTGTGGCGAAAGAGTTCAACACGATCGCTGTGGATGACGGCATCGCCATGGGCCATGACGGAATGCTGTATTCGCTGCCCTCACGCGAAGTGATCGCAGATTCGGTCGAATATATGGTCAACGCCCATTGTGCGGACGCTATGGTCTGCATTTCGAACTGCGACAAGATTACCCCGGGTATGCTGATGGCCGCCATGCGTCTGAACATCCCGGCCATTTTCGTTTCGGGCGGTCCGATGGAAGCGGGCAAGATCGACATCGCCGATCTGGAAGCCAAGAAGATTGACCTTGTGGACGCTATGGTCGCCGCCGCAGATGACAAGTTCACTGACGAACAGGTTCAGCACATCGAAGAAAACGCCTGCCCCACGTGTGGCTCATGCTCGGGCATGTTCACCGCGAACTCGATGAATTGTCTGGCCGAAGCGCTGGGCCTAGCCCTGCCGGGCAATGGGTCGACTCTGGCGACACACGCAGACCGCAAAGAGCTGTTCCTTGAGGCTGGCCGCCGCATCGTCGAGATCACCAAGCGCCATTACGATCTGGACGAAAAAGGCTTTCTGCCCCGTGAGATTGCCACCTTTGAAGCGTTCGAAAACGCCATGAGCCTTGATATCGCCATGGGTGGATCGACCAACACGGTGCTGCACCTGCTGGCCATCGCGCATGAGGGTGAAGTTGACTTCACCATGGCCGATATGGACCGCCTCAGCCGTCGTGTTCCCTGCCTCTGCAAAGTCGCTCCCAATACCGAGAACGTGCATATGGAAGACGTCCACCGTGCCGGTGGTATCTTCTCGATCCTGGGTGAGCTCAGCCGCGCGGGCCTGCTGCACAACGAATGCAGCACAGTGCATTCGGCCACGATGGGCGAGGCGATTGCCAACTGGGACATCACCATCGCCAACAATCCCAAAGCACAGGAGCTGTTCAAGGCCGCCCCCGGCGGAGTTCGCACCACACAGGCGTTCAGCCAGTCGAACCGGTTCAAGGAACTAGACACCGATCGCCAAGGCGGCGTGATCCGGTCCAAGGAACACGCATTCAGTCAGGATGGCGGTCTGGCGGTTCTGTTCGGCAACATTGCCCGCGACGGCTGTATCGTGAAAACCGCTGGTGTGGATGCCAATATCCTGCAATTCACCGGCTCGGCCTATGTATGCGAAAGCCAGGATCAGGCTGTTAGCGACATTCTCACCGGCAAGGTGAAAGAGGGCGATGTTGTGGTGATCCGCTATGAAGGCCCGCGTGGCGGTCCGGGTATGCAGGAAATGCTGTACCCAACGTCTTACCTGAAGTCGAAGGGTCTTGGCAAAGCCTGCGCCCTGCTGACCGACGGGCGGTTTTCGGGCGGCACTTCCGGTCTGTCGATCGGCCATGTCTCGCCCGAGGCGGCCGAAGGCGGAGAGATTGGTCTGGTACAGAATGGCGACACGATTGAAATCGACATCCCCAACCGCTCGATCCATCTGGCCGTCTCAGATGAAGAGCTTGCGGCCCGGCGCGAAGCACAGGACGCAAAGGGCTGGGTGCCTGCTGCGCCGCGCAAACGCAAGGTGTCTACTGCGCTGAAGGCCTATGCGAAACTGACCACCAGCGCGGCGAAAGGAGCCGTGCGTCAGGTCTAAACTGATAGATTACCGGTCTGCTGACGCGGCAGACCGGTAAGTCGATCATGCACAGGCGCACCCGGGCGCAACCAGATTAAATGTTTCGCAAGAAACGTTGACGATGGACGGGTCATCCTGCCTAAGGATCAATCGCCCAGTTTGGCGTGAATTTCATCCAGATCGATTTCGCCAATCGGCATCTTGTTGGCCGGGTTTTCGAAATCGTATTTGAACAGCTCAAAATCCTGCTTGTAGATCTCATAGACCAGATGCATCGACAGGTCGTCGAAATAGTCTTCAACCGGATGCGCGCGCTTGGGTCCGTGGCCTTCGGATTCGTTGAACCGGGGTATTTCGGACAGCGAAACAGAATGCTTCAGCTTTGTATTGTCCAAGACACCCTGCATCCCGTCGTTGAACGCTTCGGTCCAGAAGATCCGATCATAACGACCACCGTTCACGATGAAGGTCGACACGTGACCAGACATGGCTGACCAGTGAATGTCCGGGTCCATCGGACGCCGCCAGCGGATGGTATCACGCGCAAACAGCAGGAACCGGCGAAAGCTGGCGATTTGGTCAAACTCTCCCTTGCCATCGTCACCGCCCACCTCGATCCCGTAATTGTAGATCAGCGTCGGCACCAGATTGCCACGATACCGTTTGCCGTTGCGCTGGATCCCGCAGATCTTGTCGAAAAACGAGCTCAGAATACGCGTGTACGGGTTGCGCACACAGGTAAAGGAATACGAGGCGTGATCGCGCACATTTTTGGAAATCAGGTCCTGGCTCTGATCAAAGGCCCATTTGTGCATGCCATCCTTGGCGTCATGGATGTCACCGTCAAAGAACTGACCGTGATCCGAATAATACATGATCTGCCCAATGGTCGAGCAGGCGCATTTTGGCACAACGCGGTACACCATGCTTTCGCTCTCGGTCATCCAGGTACCGGGAAAACCCATCTGCTGTGCCTCCTACGCTGGTCTGGTCTCAAACCGATATGCCAGCTTTTGATAACAAGGAACCAAAATTATTCTGTTTATTCAATCGCTCATCCTCAGTATCACGGTTGAAACCGGGCAGAAACGGAAATTACCTAACCTCGATGGCGAAGATTGCCTATATATTGCTATGCCATAAGGACCCTGATGCAATCATTGCACAGGCCGAACAGCTGACCGCTGCGGGCGATTGCATGGCCATCCACTTTGACGCCCGTGCCAGCGCCGAAGGTTACGGGCGCATTCGTTCCGCGCTGGATCAAAATCCGAACGTGACCTTTGCTAAAAGGCGCATCAAATGCGGCTGGGGAGAATGGTCGCTGGTGCAGGCCACGCTGAACGCCTTGCAGGCTGCCGTCGAAACCTTCCCCCGCGCCACGCATTTTTACATGCTGTCCGGTGATTGCATGGCGATCAAAACCGCAGAATACACTCATCGGTTTCTGGATGATCACGACAAGGATTTCATCGAATGCCACGACTTTTTCGAAAGTGACTGGATCAAGACCGGCATGAAAGAAGATCGGTTGATCTATCGCCATTATTTCAATGAACGCACCCAGCCAAAACTGTTCTACACTGCCTATGAAACGCAGAGGCGTTTTGGGCTGACGCGGCAGATTCCCGAAGACCTTCAGGTTATGATCGGCAGCCAATGGTGGTGTCTTCGCCGCCGAACGGTCGAGATGATTCTGGACTTCCTGCGACAGCGCAGGGACGTGATCCGGTTTTTTGCAACCACCTGGATACCCGATGAAACCTTCTTTCAAACGCTGGTACGCCACCTGATCCCGAAGGGTGAAATCGAAAACCGTACACCGACATTTCTGATGTTTTCGGATTATGGAATGCCCGTCACGTTCTACAACGATCACTATGACATGCTTCTGGGTCAGGACTATTTGTTTGCCCGCAAGATCAGCCCAGAGGCGCATGAGCTGAAAGAGCGTCTCGGCTCACTTTATGCGAGTGAGGGCATCGACTTTCCCATCTCGAACGAGGGGCGTAGCCTTTATGCGTTTCTGGCTGGCCGGGGGCGCATCGGGCACCGGTTCAGGCAACGCTTCTGGGAGGCCGGAAGTGTTCTGGGCCCCGACCGAGAGCTGTTTGTGATCGTGTGCAAAAAGTGGCATGTCGCCAAAAGGCTGGTCGATCAGATCGCGTCTGAAACAGATATCCCCTGCGTCGAATACCTGTTTAACGAAGGGGATACCCAACTGCCTGATCTGGGCGGTATTGAAACGACGCTGACCAAGCGCTCGCGCCATCGGCGGGCCGTTGTACGAATGCTTTTCGAAAGTTTCGGATCAGACCAGTTGGTTCTGTGCCTCGACCCGGCCAATCTGGACGTTGTTCAGGATTTCAGCGGTGATCAGGCCAAAACCCATGTGCTTGAGATCGAATGCGAATACTCGGACGAATACCTGATTGGCCACGCGCGGCGCGTCGGATTGGCGGGTGACAACAGCCCGGTTGAGACTGTTTCCCATCTGCTGCCGACACTTCGCAACGACCTGAGTTACGAGTCCCAACAAATCCGTGCCGCCGGTTTGGACAATTACCTGCGACTGCGGGAAACCGCCCAGCGCGCCGAAAACATAGCTGTCATATCCGAATTTCTTGGGGTGGACAAAGAAAAGGCCGACGCGGTGATGCGGCTGGACTACCTGTTCGCCGACTAAACGGAAAGTCAGCCTGACATCCGACAGCTTTTCGGCCCCCTTTGCTGCATTGGGTGCACCGCATATTTGCCTGTCGGAAAGGACAGCCTAAAACCCAACATCACTGCCATCGTGATTTTTATTCAAAAATCGGATACTGTGCAGCCAATTGGGCCAATTTGCTTATACTTTTTCTCTTTGGCAGGCCGGCCCTGGCCAGTGAAAGGCAAAAACAGACGCGTCCTTAATTCTGAATGACGGGTATCTGCGCATCGAAAACCCGAAAGCCCCTGCTGGCCGCAATTAGACATTTGAAACGCAACTCCGGGGGGAACAGTTGTGCTTATAGATCAAATTGAAACATCCAGATCATATATCCCAAATGACGCAGACTGGAACCTGATATACAAGGTTCTGCCGGGCGAGGCCAAGATTGCCGACCCGTCAGTCATCAACCGTCATTTCGAATGTATCGAGGTGACCGACAACACAGTTCTGCCAGCAAGCGGCATGTATGTTGTTCTGCGCGGTGTGGTTCAGCTGCGGCAGAACGGTAATCCTTTGGCCAGCGCGGATGTCGGTGACTATTTCTATGAAGAGCACCTTCAGATATCAGACATTCCCGTCAGCCTCGAAGCGCTCGCGCTGGACGGATCGCGGGTGGCTTTTCTGTCCAGCGAGAACTGGCGTCAGATACCAGAGGAAATCCGGCAACCCTGCTTCGCCACGATGTTCGGCGATCTGGTCAGTGTTCAATTGCAGAACTTCCAGCAGCCGATCAATTGTTGCAGCGTGACGGCTGCCGCCCTCAGCATGTCCGCGTTGGGCTTCAGTTGCGAAGTGAACGACATTTTCCGTGAATGCGCGCTGCCTTCGTCTTTCGTCGTCAATGACGGTATCTCACTGGGTGAGCTGTTTGACGTCGCCTGTACCTACATTCATTCGCAGGGCTTGCGGGACAGTGTTCAGGTTCAGGCCTATTTCATGGACGAGGACACGACAAACGTGCAGCTGTTGCTGGATGCGATTGACGAATCCAACCGGCTGGGTGGTGACAATGATATTCTGGTGGCGAATTTTCAGGTCGGCGTCGCCCATGGCAAAGCGAATATGCCGGGCGGGCATTTTGCCGTCATCGCCAAGTGCAACCCAAGCACTGGGCTGGTGCACATGATGGACGTACATCCTGAAAAATACGGCAAACTTTGGGTTACAACCGCAGACCGGCTTTGGAAGGCGATGTCGGACCGTGACGGAACCTCGATGCGGTCGCGTGGCATTTTGCGCTTCTCGGCGCGTGCCGCGGTCAAGACGCATCTGAAGACATTCAAGCAACGATGCAACTATGTCGACAGCACGCTCTATCTGGCAAAAGACCCCAAGAAACGGCGCAACCTGTTCCGCCGCGCCACTCCGAACATGAACTCCTTAGGTGTGTTGGTGGAAAGCCTGGCCATTCACGGCGATGACAAGGTGGACGAAGACGAGCTGCTGCGGGCCACCGAAGCCTCTTTCACGGATGTTGTCTCACGGGTGGCCACGGCCGCGGACATGCACAACATGGCCCAGAAATATCTGAACGCGGCTGAAAACATACACCTGAGCAGTTCACTTCGCAGTTTCGGAACGCGCGAGGACACATCGATCCTTACCCCCGAAGACTGGTTCAAGATGCAACTACAGGGCCTGGACGCCAACACGGACCGTCACCTGATGATCAATATCGACTTTAATCGGGTAACCGGGATCGAAGCCATCCGCCCGCCGGTAAACGTTTACCGGGAAACCGCGTTGCTCGAAGAATTCTGGTGCCTGTGTATCGCATATGATGAAGCAGCCGACCTTGTGACGATCGTCGACATGAGCCCCGCAACGTCACAGGTCTGGCAAGCCCCTCGTGGCAACATCTTCCGCGGCTTGCGCGATCTGGAGGACCCGGCTTTGCTGGTGATCGAAACAGTTGAGCCGCCCGAAGATCCCGGCGATGTCGCCAGCATTATCCGGAACAACCCCATGGTTCTGTTTTATGAAGATGAAGACCCGTGGTCCTACATGCTCAGAAGTGTTCTTTCGAACATCGGTGCGACCAGCGTAAAGCAGGTGGATGTGGGCGGTCGCGACCCCAACGCGATAAAGATGCGACGTCAGCTGATATCTTTAGGTGAAAAACCCAAAGTTCCCTACCTGTTTTTCCAAGGCCAGTGCATCAGCAAAGGCGAAAAGCTGGAAGACATTGTGGACATGATCAAGGCAGGTCACCTTCAGGACCGCATGATCGAAGCAGGTCTTCCCGTTTCTAAGCTTGAAGAGACACCCAGCCTGAATAAGAACATGTTCGGCTATCCCAAAGGTGTGATGAACGAGGTAAGCAGCGGCAAACGCAACGTGCTGCTTTGTGCCTGCGGGTCATCGGCGGCAGACAAGATACCAGAACTTGTTGAGCGCATCGTCGACGCCGGACACAATGTCAAACTGATCCCTTCCACTTCGGCTGAAAAGTTTTTTCGGGACTTCGGCGCTGAACGGATCGACGCCAAGATCACCCATAACGACTATTACCGCGACGATGATGAATGGAATTTCCGTTACATGGAATTCGACATGCCAGTGCGTGCGTCGCATCTGGCGCTTTGTGACTGGGCCGATTGCGTGATCGTCGCACCCATCACCTGCAACACCATGGGAAAGGTGGCAAACGGGATCGCCGATAACCTTCTGACCTCTGTCTTTGTGGCGTGGCAGTACCAGAAGAAGCCCGTGATCCTGTGCCCGGCCTGTAACACGAATATGTGGAACAACATCACCACCCAGAACAATGTCGCAAGGCTGAAGACACTGGGCATCGATTTCATAGGCCCACGGGAGGGCCGCCTGTCCAACGGCCGGATGGGGATTGGTATGATGGCCACGCCTGACCAGATCATGGAAGCACTGGGCGAGGCATTCGAAGAACTGGACGACCAGAAATACCGCGTGTGCAAATGGGCCCGGGAGGCTGCCGCCGCCGATGACATCAATGAATGGAAACGTGTGTTCCGCGCCATCGATGAAGGTGTCGTAGGTATCAATATTGTTGACGAAGCCCACGGCGATTCATTGCTGCATTATGCGGCTGGCGGCGAAGGCGAATTGAACGAAGGCGGTCACGATCTGGGCAAGCCAGATTATGAAGCGGCACAGGATTTGATCGACCGCGATATCGACGTCAATATCGTCAACGATCACGGTTTCACGGCATTGCATGTGGCTGTGATGAACAAAGCCCCAAGGATGGTCGACATCCTGTTGCGCGCCAAAGGCATGGATGCAACCTCGTGCATTAAATTTGTTCAGGGCATGGATATCCCGCCCGAGATACGGACCATGCTGGATGCTTGGGCGCGAGACCACAACCTTAAGATAAAAGACGCGGAACAGGGCCGTGACGAAACCTTTATTGCCGTTCAGGAACCCACCTATCTGTATTTCACATACGGCTCCCTGAAACAGGGGTTCCCGAACCATGAGGCACACAGCCGGGTCTTGAATGACTTTGTCGGGCCTGCCCGCACGCGGCAACCAATGCCCCTGATCGTTCCAAATGAACCGTTCTGCGACAATCCGAACTGTGGCTTCCTGCACCGAATGGCGACCCTTGTCGATCAGCAGGGCATGGGCAAACAAGTAAGCGGAGAGGTTTACCGGGTGACGGAATCGGGCCTGCACGAGCTGGATAAGCTGGAAGGTTATCATGGTCCGGGGTCGTCCAAGAACGTCTATATCCGCAAGAAGATCAACGTGATCTTGGATGGGGTGATGAAACCCGCCTACGCCTATGTGATCGCCGATCCTGAAAAGTACATGCAAAACTGGCGTGACGGAAAATCAGATGTTATCAGCGACTACACACTGGATATGGCGCAGGGTGAACCCAAGCCCGGATTCGAGCCGGCTATCTAGTTTTCCGCTGTGCTGACTGGTGGCGGTTTCGGGCTTTCCTTGGAACTGAGATTATAGGCCGTGATCACCACCATACAAAGCAGGACGAACGGCCAGAACCCGGCCTTGGGAATAAGGTTGTCCCGATAGTGGATGATCCGCAACGACGTCTCAACGTCGGACGCAAACAGGTATGTATTGACCGAAACTGCCAGCAGCATGAAGTACATCAGGAAAAAGAACGACTCCATATAGATCACAGGAGAACCTGCGAACCCTTCACGCAGCTGCACATGGGCCAACAGGATCACGAAAAACAGAACCGAGCAGGTTCCGATTACACTGGACGTGCTGAAGTCATGCCGATCGGCCAGCCCCTCGCGGCGCGTGACGGTCATCAGCGCCCCAAACAGCAGCATTGTCACGACAAGCAGCGGGACCATGTGCACGATGAACGCGTTTGCGAAATTTCGTTTGATGACAAAGTTATAATGCAGCTCGGGCATGTTGGTTTGATAGGCGTTCTGAGCGATGCCCAACGTAGTATCCAGGCTTGACAACTTATAGTCGAAATAGGTGTTCTCACGTTCCCACGTACCCATCACGATCTGACTGTCGATGCCGAAAATATCATCCGGGCCAGTCGCGGAATAAGCCTCAAAGTCAGGAACCAGCGCAACATTGATGTCAAAAGATGCGGGCCAGAAGCGCACCCAGACCGTTTTGTGATCAAAGGGGTAGCGGGTGTAGTCAAAACTCTGCCGAAGGGTTTGTTCAAAATACCACCCGATCAGCAACCCATCTTGTTGCGGCAGCCGATAGGCCTCTTCGATCAGTCCGTTTGCTGTATCGACCGCTTCCGGCAGAAGGAAACCGATCTCACCCTCGGCCGGACGGATCTCATCATGAACACCTGTGATGTAGCGCTGCCAGACGTAACCGGTGACCTGCACGTCGCTGGCACCAAGAAAGCTGAATGATTTTAAGAAGATCCCCGTTTTAACGCGGTAATCCGGCACGGCATCCAGTTTTTCCAGATACGCGTCCACTGATGCCTGATCCGGAAGTTGAGTGGGATCACCCTCAAAATGATTCAGTTCGATCCAAAGTTTGAGCAAGAGACCCCCAAGCCCAAGGGTCAACAAGCCAGAAATCAGCCACACCTTTCTTTCAACGCTCATTCAGCCTCCTGCCGTGTCACCTAATCAGCCAGAAACCCCACTGAACCCAGAAGGGATTGCGTGATACCCATAGCGGCAAACTGCGTTGCCAGATCGGCATACCCCCCGTGTTGTATTGGCGGAATGTTCTGCTGTCCGCTTTCAGCCAAAAGTCGTGTTTGACAAATGGATAAATCGACCATTGGCAAAGGCTCGGTGGTCGTGAAGGCTGCAAGCCCATCCGCATATTCAAGTGCTGCGTCCCAATCGCCGCGCGCCAGCATGACGGCGCAGGCGTCCGAGTAAAAGTGAAGGTGACTGTGACCCACACATCCCTCGGAAATGATCTCAGACCCCAGGTTCAACAAGCGCGTTTGCTCATCAGGGTTGGCCTCGGCCATTGCCAGGGCCGACAAGGCCTTGGGCCCTACAAAGTTCCGCCCATGTTCAAGCGCGATTTCAACCGCGCGACGACCTGTTTCCCGACCGTGGTCCAACTTTCCGGCATAAACCTGCGTTCGCGCCAGATGTTCAAGGGCCTGCGCCTCTAGGCGTTTTGCACCGACGCGTTCCGCAATTTCAGCTGAAACACTGAACGCTTCCAGTGCCTGATCAAGGTTGCCCAAAAAGGTCTCGGCCACGCCAAGGCAGGTCTGTGCAACGCATTCCGGAACAAAGGCAAAATACGTTTGCGAGACTTCGATGGCCTCAATGGCGTCCGCCTTGCCCTGTGCTACGTCCCCGGTGTAACTGCGCGCGACGCTGAGATTGTGCAGATTGGCGGCCAGATCGCGGACCAGCCCTTTTTCGCGCGCTCGTTCAACAGCTTGCATATAAAAGCCTGTCGCTGTCTTCATGGTGGCTTTCATGAAGTTTGCATCACCAAATCCGCTTAGCGCCCCAACCTCGAGGCGGGCAGATCCAAGTTTGCGGGCAAGCGTCAGGGCGCGTTCATTGGCGCTTAGCGCTTCCTTGTCCCGACCCAGAGGGAAAAAGACATTACCGCGCACATAATTGATCTGCGCCACATCCCGCTCTGACCCGCAACGCTCGGCGGCGGTTTCAGCCATATCGAGTGCCTCCAGCGCGTCCTGATACAGGCTGGCTTGCCGCGCAGCCTGCGCGAGCCCGATATGCGCGCGGCTGATTTGCTCATCGGTTTCGGCAACGCGAGCAGCTTCCTGAAATTCTCGCAGTGCGTCGCCAGACAGACCCTGAAGCCTGTGCGTCTCAGCCCGAGCGCAAAGCAGATCGAACCGGACACCTGCGGGGGACGGCAGTTCCAGAGCGCGTTCGATCAATGGGCTGGCATCGCCAAATCTGAAGGCCTGGATCAGTTTCTCCGCCGCGTCCAGATACGCCTGTGCGGCGTTATTCGCCCCAGCCCGGTCCAGATGCTGCGCGCATAGGGTCGCATCGCGATCCTCGAACCACTTGGCGGCCTGTCTGTGCAGGCGCGCACGCTCGGATTTGACCAACGTTGCATAGGATCCATCCCGGATCAGCGCATGGGCAAACATGAGGTCAGGCCCTGCCTCTCGGACCAGCGCGGATCGGATCAGGCTGGTCGTATCCAGATGCCCTTCACCCAGAATGAAGTTCAGCACTTCTGCCGAGAACCGTTGCCCCAGTACCGATGCTGCCTGAATGGCGGCGCGGCTGGTTCGATCCAGTGTATCCAGTCGGGACTGAACGATCCCCTGAATACTGCCGGGCACGCTTTGTTGGGTAAGTACATCTGTATTGCGCAACAACTGTTCAAGAAACAGCGGATTGCCCCCGGCGCGTTTGACACAGGTTTCCAGCAACTCGGGGTCGATGGCCGTGAATTCTTCGACCAACAGTCTGGCCTGTTCCTCGCCCATCGGCGCCAGTTCCATCTTGGACACCGGCGCGCCATCGGTTGCCATTTGCCAGTCCCGGTCAATCGGGTCGCCTTCAGCCCGGCTGGTCATCATCAACACGCAAGGGATATTCCGCGTCGCCGCCGCAATATGAGAGCAGGTCACCAGGATCTCGGGCGAGGCCCAGTGGATGTCCTCGATCTGGATCAGCAGGGGGGCTTCCCGGCTGCTGGCCGACAGCAACTCTTCAATGACCTGCCGCCTTCCGCGCAAGCGGGTCTTGTTGTCCATCACCGCAAACACCTCGGCCAGACCGGAGTCCTGCTCCAGCTCAAGCAGCGCGTTGAGGTGCGCGGCGTTCGCGGGGCTCACCCAGCCCCTGGCGATTGCGTCCCTGGCCGCTGCGGCACCCGTTTTCGCGCCATCCGACGGGTCAAGACCCAGAATGCTGCGGGCGACCATCTGAATGGCTGAATGCCCTTCGCGCGCGCCGAAATCCATCACGACACCGTTGTGGATCGTGTAGGACTGTCCGGATGCCAGTTCAGCGACTTGCTCGGACAAATGGGTTTTCCCGATCCCGGGCTCACCCAGAATCACATGGACTTCGCCCTTGCCGTGACGTTTGCATCGGTCAAATGTGGCCGAGAACACCGACAACTCCCGCTCGCGCCCGATGAACTTATGACGCCGTGTGCGAATGTTCCGGGCCAATCGATCCAGACGCCAAATTTCAACGGGATCATTCAGCCCTTTGATGGCCTTCACACCAAGGGATTCGCCAACGAATAGCGGTCCCAACGCGCGCTGAATGTCATGTGAAACCAGAGTCTCGCCGCCTGCGGAAATATCCGTCAGACGGGACGCCAGATTTACCCCATCCCCTGTGACAGTGTATTCTGTATGCGACTGACTTCCGGTCGTACTGGCAATGACCTGACCTGACGCAATACCGATGTGGCAGGAAAGCGGTGGTGACAAAGTCGGTAGAACTGCATGTATCTCGGCAGCAGCACGCGCCGCCCTTTCGGTGTCATTGGTATGTGAAATCGGCGCTCCGAAAACGGCCATGACCGCATCGCCAATATGCTTGTCTATACGACCACCATACTTTTCGACGACATTGTCCACTTTGCTGAAGAATTGATTCAGCAGCGCATGCAGATCTTCTGCATCCAGCTCACTGGATAGTTTCGTGAATGCGGTAAGATCGGCAAACATCACTGTAACCTGTCGGCGCGCGGGCTCGAGCTGTGCAGCAGGTTCAGGCTCTGCTGATGTTTGGCTGGTATCAATCTGTTCTATGGCGCGCAGCAGCCGCCGCCGATCACCGACGGCCGTCACCCCAATTTCGATCAAATCCTCGGCCGTCAAATCAGGCAGGATGGAGAAATCGATTTTGTTGTCTGCGAAGGCCTGCGCGTACTCGTTTAATCCAATTGCGCTCAGCCAGCCCCTAAGGTCCTGAGACATGTTGCCCCTCTGAAGTCCCCCGCTTCATCCTGGAACCTAGCATGTGAGCCGCTTCGAGTCTGCTAGAACCTAATTAATTTGTGTTTTTGAGCAGGGTTAATCCAAAACTGGCTCCTGCACCAAGCCAGTGTTTCCGAAACCGCTCGACAGGATATACGAACAGCAGGCCTGGGTGATCTCGCGGAAGCGGGCTCTTTCCCGACGGTAAAGATATACCTCTCGCTTGTCCGGCAAATCTGAAATCGGGCGAAAGGCGACCGCGTCCGGGATGAATTGCGCGACGGTCTGCGGCAGGACCGTGATCCACTGGCCTGCCCTGACCGTTGTGATCAGCGAGTGCGTGTTGTGAATAGTAACCTCGGCCCGGTCCAGAATCTTTTTGAACGAGGATGATTCAATGATGTCGCACAAGGCGTTTCGCACGAAGGGTGCCGCCATCAGGTCACGGATTTCGGGCGGTTTGGCCTGTGTCATAAGCGGATGATCAGAAGCTGCAACGAGTCCGAACTGATCCTGAAACAGAGGCTCGGTACTGACCCCGTTCAGGGGATGATGGCCGGATGCAATGCCGATATCCGCCTTATCCCCGGCAACGGCGTCCAGAACCTGTTGCGAATCCCCGTCTCGCAACTCGATCTTCAATCCGGGAAAGCGTGAAGCCATATGTCCCAGCAAGGCGGGAAAGACCAAAGCCCCCACAGACGGCACGGATACGATACGGATCAACCCATGTTCCGCCTGCGCCGCCATTTCTATGTTCAGAACAGTCTGATCAAAATCGCGCACCTGTTTGAGCGCAAGGTCCAGAACCTGCTGACCCAGCGGCGACAGGTGATTTTTCCGTTCACCTTCAAACAGTTTCTTGCCCAGATGATCTTCAAACTGTTTCAGCATCATTGAGACGGCGGATTGTGTCCGACCCAGACGGCTGGCAGCCTCGGCAAGGTTTCCGGTTTGGGCCACGGTACAAAAACACCGCAGCATCTCGACTTTCATCGCCATACTTCAAACTTTCTGAAGTTTACTAAAGTTATTTGAGTTTGACTGATGTTAGTCGAAAGTTCCATCCTTACCCAAATCGAAATTTGCGAATTTGGGGCCTGACGTGACCAAACTGAACCTGATTGCCGGCGAATGGCTGGCGGGCGAAAGCGAAATTGAAAACCGCAATCCTTCGGATTTAAGCGATCTGGTTGGCATGTTCACACAGGCCAGCGCCGATCAGCTTGAGGCGACTTTGGATCAGGCGCGCGTCGCGCAGACCGAATGGGCTGCCTACGGGTTGGAGCGGAAACAGGCCGTCCTGAACGCCATCGGCAACGAACTGATGGCCCGCGCCGAAGAACTGGGTACATTGCTGAGCCGCGAAGAAGGCAAGCCGCTGGCCGAAGGCAAGGGTGAGGTTTACCGGGCCGGTCAGTTCTTCACGTATTACGCTGCCGAGTGTCTGCGCCAGATCGGTGAAAACGCCGATTCCGTACGCCCCGATATCGAAGTGGATGTGCGCCGCGAAGCCGTTGGCGTTGTCGCAATCATCAGCCCGTGGAACTTCCCCACTGCAACGGCCTCGTGGAAGATTGCCCCGGCGTTGTGCTATGGCAACGCGGTTGTGTGGAAACCCGCCAACATCACCCCCGCCTCGGCTGTGGCCCTGACTGAAATCATCGAACGGCAGGATATCCCGAAAGGTCTGTTCAGCCTTGTGATGGGCTCGGGCCGTTCGGTTGGGCAACGTCTGGTGGAAAGCCCCAAGGTCAATGCGATTTCCTTCACCGGATCGGTGCCCGTAGGCAAAGGTATCGCCGCCGCAGCAATCCAGAACCTGACCAAAGTGCAAATGGAGATGGGGTCTAAAAACGCGCTGGCCGTGATGGACGACGCCGATCTGGATCTGGCGGTGACGCTGGCTCTGGGCGGGGCCTTTGGTGGCACCGGTCAGAAATGCACCGCCTCGTCGCGTCTGGTAGTTCACGCGGGCATCCATGATGCCTTTGTCGAGAAACTGGTTGCCGGTGCGCAGGCAATGAAAGTGGGTCACGCGCTGGAAGCGGGCGTGCAGATGGGTCCCGTCGTCAGTCAGCAGCAATTGAATGAAAACCTCACCTATGTCGACCTGGGCAAATCCGAAGGGGCCGAGCTGGCCTGTGGCGGTCAGCGCCTGGAGATGCCCCATGACGGGTTCTACATGTCGCCGGGCGTGTTCCTGAACACCACCAACGACATGCGCATCAATCGCGAAGAAATGTTCGCACCGCTTACATCCGTCATCAAGGTCGGCAGCTATGACGAGGCGCTGAGCGTGGTCAACGACACCAATTTCGGCCTGACCTCAGGCATCGTGACCAAATCACTGGCCCGCGCCACCCATTTCCGCCGCAACGCGCGCACCGGCGTGGTGACGGTTAACCTGCCCACCGCTGGCACCGATTACCACGTACCATTCGGTGGCCGGGGCGACAGCTCGTACGGACCGCGCGAACAAGGCAAGGCGGCAGCCGAGTTCTATACAACCGTCAAAACCGCCTATATCAGCGCAGGCCCGGTCTGATGCGGATCGACGGCCTGCAATATACCAACTGGTCGGAGAAGATCTTCCGCCAGCTGCGCGAAGGGGGCGTGGACGCGATCCATGTCACCATCTCCTATCATGAGAACTTTCGCGAAACGGTTCTGAATTTCGAGAAATGGAACCGTTGGTTTGAGCAGTACCCAGATCTGATCATGAAGGGCCGGTGGGCCAGCGATATAGACTCAGCCCGTAAAACGGGCCGGACCGCAGTGTTTTTCGGGTTTCAGAACCCGTCGCCCATTGAAGACGATATCGGGCTGGTTGAAATTCTGCATGATTTGGGCGCGCGGTTCATGCAACTGACCTATAACAACCAATCCCTGCTTGCGACCGGTTGTTATGAGGCCGAAGACACCGGCATAACCAGAATGGGCAAGCAGGTGATCAAAGAGATGAACCGCGTGGGCCTTGTGGTGGATATGAGCCATTCGGCAGACCGGTCCACAATCGAAGCGGCTGAGATTTCGGACCGGCCCATCGCAATCACACATGCCAATCCGCACGAATGGTCCCCGGCCCTGCGCAACAAGCGAGATGATGTCATCCGCGCCGTGACTGAAAACGGTGGGATGCTGGGTTTTTCGGTCTACCCTCACCACCTGAAGGACAAGTCCGACTGCACTCTGGAGAGCTTTTGCGAGATGATCGCCCGCACTGCGGACAAATATGGGGCCGAACATCTGGGGATCGGCACTGACCTGTGCCAGGATCAGCCTGACAGCATCGTTGAATGGATGCGTGTGGGGCGGTGGACAAAAGAAATCGACTATGGCGAAGGCTCGGCCTCGGCCCCGGGGTTTCCACCAATGCCGGGCTGGTTTCAGGACAACCGAGACTTTGGAAACATCGAACAAGGGTTACGCGCGACCGGCCTGAACGATGACGAAGTGGCCGGGATCATGGGCAGGAACTGGTATCGGTTCTTTGCCGAGAACTTCGTCCCACAAAGGTAACCAAATGGAACCACACGCGCAGACAGAGATCGCCAGACGTGACCCCGCTATGGTCATGCGACTGTCACGACTGGGATCACTACACCAATGTCGGCTCAGCTTTATGCGGCAACTGACACGCCGCATGGCCGATGAAAACTGGAGATTTTCGCGCCCTGCATTTGAAATTGACGACAAAGGTGTCGGGCATGCGGTCTATACCGCGCAAGGCCCCGATCGCGCCTATTCGCTGGTCGCCTTTGCCCATGACCTGCCTGCCGATCAACGGTCAGACCGGGTTATTGCCGAAGCGTGGGACGCCACCTTTGCGCTGTTCGATGGCATCCCCACGCCAGAAGACATAGATCGCCTGTCCCTGAACGTACCGCTGCAAGAGGCAGGGCGTGTCAGCGAAACCGAATTGTCACTGTCACGCGCCAACCGTTCCGTGCGACTCTGGGCTCATGTGGTGGATCGTCTGGCTGCGGGCCAGCAACCGGACCTGGAACAGATTTATCAGGTCGGCTATCTGATGAGGACCACGGCTGTTTATGGGTCGGGCAAATTCGGCGCTGCGGATCGTGAGAAAACGGCGGACCGGAATGAGGTCAGTGGTCCCTTCCAGATCGAAATGCTGTCAGTCTATCTGACCCGAGTTTTTGTACGCGATCTGGTGCAATTTATGGCACAGGTCAAAGGCGGGGGTCAGACCGCCGCGCTTGATCCTGAAATCGCACGCTGGCTGGGCATCGGCAATTCCACAGGTTTGGGAATGGCGCCGTTCATCGTGAACCATCCCGTTCTGTTCAACAACTGGATCATGGCGCGGGAAGAGGCCATCTCGCGCGTGCGGTCAATTGAGACAGCAACCGGAAAAGACGCGCGTGTCTTTCGCGACGTTTTCGCGCGCAGCAAACAGTCAATCACGTGGTGGCAATCTGAACACCCGATACAGGTTGAAAAACTCGCTGCGCTAAAGGACGACCTGAATTCGATCGACGTATTTCTGGCTACAGACGACCTGACACGAGACCATCCGTGGGATCGCATGATCCGATGGTCGGAAACTGCGCTCAGCGAAGAAGGCCAGGAGTTGCTGGCCTCGCTGATCCTTGAGCCTTACGGAGATGTCGTGGACGGGCTGTCCAGCTGCATGGCGGACACAAATGCGGCTGCACAGGTGATTGATGGAGCGATGCGGGTATCCGATGTGCGCGACTTGATCCGCCAAAGCTTTGACTGGGCGCTGGACCTTGATTGGAGTGATCCGAAAAACTGCGCGCGGGCCTGGTACGTTTCGGAAGAGAAACTGGAACCCCGACTGGGTGAACGGTTTGAAGAACCGATTGCAGACTATGAACAACCGCTCGCGCCCGCGCGTGATGCGGCGATGGCTTTCAAGGCTTTGCAAGAGTGGCCGGATGATGCGCCGATAGCAGAGTTTCTTATGCGCCACCCTGAGCACCGCCACACCGTACGCCGCGCACAAATCAGCCGTGTCGCGCCATATGGTGAGATCCATGACAACACAATCGGCGCGAATGTGATGCCCATCGATATGTTGCGCGCAAAACTATCCTTCTTTGGCGCAACGCATTTCGACCCTCGTTCAGATCGCTGGGTCCGCATCTGCATGTATGCCGGCGCCCCCTACCCCGATGAGCTAAATACCGCGAACGCAGATTTGTGGGTTTATCCGGAGGTTGCGCAATGACCTTTTCATTGAACGAAGTCGAAGCAACAGCCAAACGCGCAACCCGTGGGGCCGGATATGCCTGGGGCGTGGCGGAAGAGGCTGCGAAAGCCACCCGGTGGCTAAACGGCCAAGGGTTCGACGGGCCCGCCATTCTGGCCCAACTGCTCAAACGTGAATATGCGCCCTGTCTGGAACGCCACATTCCTGTGCTTCAGAACGGAGTATGGGTTGGCCAACAAGACCTGTGCCCCCTGATGACCGGAGCTGCGATATCGGATTCACCGACCGTCCTGTCCCAAGGCACCATTTCGATTTCAAATCTCGCGGCACCGCTGCTGTTGCTGCCCTTTGTCGCTGCGGGGGCCAAAAAACTGGGAACGACAGTAAAAGTCACCTTTGACGGGTATGCTGCGATAACTGATGGTGTTCATTTAAGCTGCGCAGACTGCAATTTAGACCGCGCTGATCATGTTGAGATAACTGAGGGCGGCCACATTCAAAACAGTCGTCCTCTGCAAAGCCGTGCCGCCCCAAATGCAGAGGTGTGGCAGATTCTCAACTCCATGGCGCACCGTACATATGCCCCTGCAACTGAAGAATCCCGACTGCTTGGCGCTGGTTCCGGCCTGTCGGACAATGACTGAAGGATCATCAGATGACCGAGACCCAAACCCTGTCGCTTGCCGAAATCGAAAAGCTGTCCTTCACCGCGTTGGTTGCCGCTGGCACAAGTGAAGAAAACGCGCGCCCTCTGGCCGTGGCCACGGCGGCAACCGAAGCAGATGGGGTGGCCAGTCATGGTCTGGCTTATATCCCGATCTACTGTGAACATGTACAATGCGGGAAGGTCGACGGTCAGGCAGTACCGACGCTGGAAACCCCGCGCCCCGGCCTTATCCGTGTAGACGCTGCGACCGGGTTCGCACATGCAGCCATTGACCTGGGCTTCGAAGCATTGATCACGGCGGCACGCGAACAGGGCATCGCGGCCCTTGCGATCACCAACAGCTACAATTGCGGTGTGTTGGGTTATCACACGTATCGACTGGCGCAGGCGGGCCTGGTTGGTCTTGGATTCACCAATGCACCTGCATCCATTGCTCCTTCGGGTGGATCGAAGCCCGTTGTCGGCACCAACCCGTTCTCTGTTGCGGTACCGGGTCCAGACGGACAACCCGCGTTGCTGATCGACCAGAGCGCCAGCACCATCGCCAAAAGCGAAGTGATGAAACACGCCAGAGAAGGCAAAGCCATTCCGGTCGGCTGGGCGCTGGACCCGGATGGAAACCCGACAACAGACCCGAATGTCGGTCTGAAAGGAAGCATGGCCCCATCCGGCGGATACAAAGGTGTGGGTATCGCTTTGCTGACTGAAATCATGGCGGCCGCTTTGACGGGGTCTACACTTGGGCTGCATGCCTCTCCGTTCTCGGGGACGGTCGGGGGTCCACCGAAAACCGGGCAGTTCTTCATCGCTATTGACCCTGCGGTTTCGTCAAATGGACTGTTTTCAAACGCAATTTCGGACTTGGTCGCGTCGATCAGAAATCAGGACGGCGCGCACTTGCCCGGAGATGGGCGCCGTGCATGTCGCTTTGCGGCAGGTCAAAAAGGTGTCGCCGTCAACTCTGCTTCATTGGCCAGAATTGAGGCGATTATTCAGGAAAACAGTTAAGAGCAGCCACCAGACCGGGCGATTGTGGTGGCCGCTTGCGCCTAGTTCACGAAATGCAGCGTGTCGAATTCACTGCGCCAGGCAGAGGCTTCCAAAGCAACAGGCTCGCCGTCCAGTCCTCGCCTGATCAAATCGGCGAGGCGCTCGGCATCTTGAGAGGTCATGCCCCAGCGAACCAATTCAGGAGTGCCGATCCGCAACCCATTCAAGTCCCCTTCAATCGGCTTGACAGGCAATCCGATGCCGCACGCAAGGAACCCGCTTTCGCGAAGTTTCTTTGATGCGGCCTGCCCTCCGCCATAGGGCTCTGCCAGAACCGCGAACTGATGCGAATTGGTGAAGCCTTCCGCACCCGCATAAACGCGAACGCCCCGCGCATCCAACGCGGCGGCAAGTGCTTTTGACAGTGCAATCATCTCGTTTGCGTACGCCTGGCCAAAATCTTTCCAATCCAGCATCGTAACCGCAAGCGCAGCCGTTTTGGCGGCATCGAAATTGGCCGTCATCCCGGGAAAAGCAATGGCATCCAATGCTTTGGCGATGTCGACATCATTCGACACGATCAATCCACCTGCTGGTCCACCAAGGCTTTTATAGGTGCTCATGGTCATGAAATGCGCGCCCTCATTCAACGGGTTCGACCATGCACGCCCCGCGATTATCCCGCACTGATGCGCGGCATCGAACATGACTTTCGCGCCAACTTCGTCCGCAATGGCCCGCACCTCGGCAACAGGGTGTTCAAAAAGGTTCAGACTTCCACCGATCGTAATCAGCTTGGCGCGCTCAACCCGCGCCAGATCGCGCAGCTGGTCCAGATCGACGGTGTAACCTTTTGTGTTAACCGGGGCCTCGATCGTGCGTAGCCCGAACAGCCCTGCACAGCCCGCAGTATGATGGGTCACATGGCCGCCGATCGTTGCAGGCGGAGCGATGATTGTATCCCCTGGGTTACAAGTCGCCATGAAACCATAAAGATTTGCAATTGCGCCCGACGGCACGCGAACCTCTGCAAATCGGGCATCAAAGACCTCTGCACAAAGCTCGGCCGCGATGACTTCAATTTCTTCGATTGCTTCCAGCCCCATTTCATATTTGTCACCGGGATAGCCCAGCGATGGCCGGGATCCGATACCCGACGACAAAAGCGCCTCGGCCTTGGGGTTCATGACATTTGTCGCGGGGTTAAGGTTGAAACACTCTTTCTCGTGAATGCGGCGGTTTTTCTCTGCCAGATGCGCGATCCGGCCCAGTAGGTCGCCGGACGATGCTGATGCTGTCTTTGTTGAGATACTCTGAACCAGCGTTTCGCTTGCGGCGGGCACCCAGTCTCTATGTGCAAGTGTCATCTGACATCCTCCTGTTTCTTCCACTGTGGCCGCTGCTGCGTGACTTCGCAAAGCAGAATTGTTATTTCTTGGCGTAGAAAAACTAAGGCTATGATGATGAGCGTTTCCCCAAAGCGCCCCAAAGGGCCCCCACTGAACGCAATGCGCGCTTTCGAGGCGGCGGCGCGCCACATCAGCTTTGTCGCCGCGGCCGAAGAGTTGAACGTCACACCGGGCGCCATCTCGCAACACATCAAAACGCTGGAAAGCTGGGCCGGTGCACCCCTTTTCCGACGCAACGCACAAGGCGTAGAACTCACGCCCGAGGGGCAATCGCTGGTTGCTGGATTTACCCGGGCTTTTGACCAATTGGCCGACGCGACCCAGGCGCTGCGCAACCTTAAACCCAATGCAGATTTTCATATCGCTGCCTTGCCGGCCATTGCTCAACTCTGGCTCCCCAAAAGGCTACGCCAGATCCGATCTCATTTTCCCGACATCAGTTTTTCCGTCACAGCGCTGGAAGCGCCGCCGAGCCTTGGGCGCGAACTGTTCGACCTGTCAATCTTCTTCGCTCCACCGAACGACACGGCAAATCAGGTGGTTGTTTGCCCGGACGAGATCGTGCCGGTTTGTGCCCCGACGCTTAAGGACCAAATATGCGGCGCAAACGGTTTTCGGGATTTACCGTTGCTGCACGATCTGGTGTGGAGTGAAGATTGGACCAAATGGGCCCAGCACTCTGGCTATGACCTGCATAATGCCGAAGGTGGTGCTCAATTCTCCCTCTACAGTCTGGCCGTAGAGGAAGCCAAGGCGGGCGCAGGAATACTGATGGGACACCTGTGCCTGATCGAAGACGCCCTGGCCACGGGCGAGCTGATCGTTGCGCATACCAAGTCGTTTCGAACCAACCGAGGACTGGTGATTCAAATGCCACAACGCACGCGCAGGAGACCGGAAACGGACCAGATTGTCGCCTGGTTGTCCCGTTGACCGAAGCCACTGACTTTCGGGTTATGAGGCTGACGAGATGAGGACGTTAAGCAATTGATCGAGTGGATCAATTGTAGTCTGAACGGCCTGTGTTGAGATTATTCGACCCGGTTGCGGGAGCCGGATTTGGCCTATGTCGAATGTCAGAGGAACTATTAATCTAACGGACAACCAGTACACATGCCCCGGTTGTTTAGATAAATGACCTTATTGGGACGGATGGCAGACCCACAGTAGAAAAGCGCTGAAGATGTCTTGCGGATTTTTCAGCCATTGGCCCGCTTGTGCCGGAGGGCCGCGGACTACCCGAACTGGACATTCTAAAATAGACTTTGCAGTTCCGGTTGGCGGGACAATCCTGCCGTTAGCTCATCATCCGTTGTAGAGTCGATCAGGTCGCACCGATCACCCTAGCCGGTGTGCTTTCTCCCGCCTTGTACGTCATCTGAATAGAACCAGTCGTCGGGATATGGATACCACCAGTCCGCCTCCTTCGCCTTCGGGTCGATCACGACCATCTTGGATCGCCTGAATGCCTCGAGTCCCTGAAGGCCTAGCGTGCGTCCAAGTCCAGAATTCTTGATACCGCCAAAAGGCAAGGCATCGTTGTCCACCAGCGGGTTGTTGACCCAAACCATCCCCACCTGTAGTTCATTCACCCCCTGAAATGCCTCCTCCAAGTCGCTGGTAAACAGGCATCCGCCAAGGCCGAACTGCGACGCGTTTGCCAGTTCAAGTGCTTGGTCAAAGTCGCTAACCCGAATGACCGAAGCGACCGGCCCAAAGACCTCTTCCTGAGTTAGCAACATGTCCGCCGTCACGCCGGTCAGGATCGTTGGTTCGAAAAACCAACCTGGCCCTGCATCATCCGGGATACAGCCTCCTACTTCAACCACCGCGCCTTTCTCCGTTGCATCGCGCACCAGCCGCACGACCTTATCTCGCGCTTCCTTGGAGGCCAGAGGTCCAATTTCCGCCACCCCCATGCCGTCGCCGATGCGCAGTTTCCGGGTTCTGGCCACGAACTCGTCGACAAAATCGTCATATACATCATCGACCACAAAAATCCGTTCAGACGATGTGCAAACCTGACCCGACTGCAAAAAGGCAGCAGTCACTGCTCCGGCAGCAGCGACCGCGATGTCGGCGTGTTTACTGACGATAAGTGGATCGCTCCCGCCAGCCTCGATAATTGCCGGTTTTAGACTCTCTGCTGCGGCCACTGCGACTGCACGACCTGTCGGCACGGACCCTGTAAAGGCGACCACATGGGTTTTGGGGCTGGCAATCAACTGTTTACCCACGTCTGCCCCGCCCGGCACGCAAGCAATAAGATCTTGTGGCAGCGCCTGAAAAAACTCCATGAACGCCATCGTGCACAAAGTTCCTGCGGGTGAGGCTTTCAACACAACACCGTTACCTGCCGCAAGTGATGCGGCCATCGACCAGCAGCCAAGAATGAGGGGGAAATTATATGGAACCACATGCACGGACACGCCGTAGGGCTCGTATGTCTGATACTGAAAAGATCCAGTTTGCATGGTGCCCGCGATCTTGCCCGCGTCATTGCGCGCCATCTCGGCATAGTACCGGAAAACCGGCGGGATATTCGCAATCTCGCCGATCGATTCAGGGTAAGGTTTGCCCGTTTCCAATGTCATCAAAAGGGCGACCTCAGTCATGTCGCCGCTTTCGATCTCGTTGGCGATCTGATGCAATACCCGCGCGCGAGACTTGCAGTCCGTTGCAGACCATTTCCTTTGCGCCGCATTGACCCGATCCAGAACCTGGTCCACGATCTGCGGCGACGGTTCACCAAAAACCCCGACGGGCTGCAAGGTAGACGGGTTGACCAGCGTGGTCCCACTACCCTCCAATGGGACATGCCGAGGGTTTAGGTAGTAGCTGGATTTGAACGGGTCACGCATTGGGCAGCCCCCTTGTTTAAAAGGCATTGCGCCGTTAGCGGATCATGTACACTTTCTTGACCGTCTCGTGGACAGTGCATACGCCTTTCCAGTCCTGCGGAAAAAAGGCCGCCGTATCGGGCGTAATCTCAATTACCTCTCCGTTTTCATGGACATAGGTACAGCGGCCTTCCAGAAAGTGGCAGAACTCGTCCTTGGTGACGTGACATTCCCACTTACCGGGAGTGCAGACCCAAAGGCCGCATTCGGACCGGCCGTCAGGCCCCTTGTGGATCAGCTTTCCCGACGTGCGGGATTGCCCTTCAATCATCGTCGGGATTACCCCCCAATCGACAAGGTCAGTCTGCTGGAGCGGGTTTTGCATACTTGGCGTGGTCATGATTCAGGTTCGCGATCCGTTAGGTAGTAAGTGTTGCGCAATGTTTCCACGACCGTGCATTCCCCTACCCAACCGGCGGGGAATAGTACGGCCGTTCCGGGCGTAACTTCGATGCTTTCGCCTGCATCCGACTGATACACCGCGCGGCCCTGCACAAAATAGCAAAACTCGTCACGCGGGATCGTTAGGCGCCAACGGCCTGGAGTACAGACCCATGCGCCGATCTCCGGCCGATTGTCCGGGCCTTTGTGAACCAGCAAGCCCGATGAATGCGACTGGCCTTCAATCATGTCCGGCTGTAATCCCCAGTCCGTAAGGTCGGTGCGGGTCGAGATTTCGGAAAGATGCGGGGCGCTGCTCATTCCGCAGCTTTCAGGATGTCGTCGAGAATGCCAGCTGCCTTGGTCGGGCCATGCCGTGACTGCATGTGAGCAGAGGTTGCCGCCATCTTCGCCTGCATTCCTGGATCGTTGATACATTTGTCGAGGGCAAAAGCCAATTCATCATCGGTCCAGTCGTATCGGTGAAACCCGAACCCGTGGCCTGTTTCCTGAACACGAGTGGCGTTATCGTGGCCGTCCCAGACATAGGGCATGATGATTGCTGCTTTGCCAAAATACAGGCACTCGGTGAACGAGTTGTTACCGCCATGATGTATCACCGCGTCAACCTGCGGAATTACTGAAGGCTGGGGATACCAGCTCTGTATGTGCACGTTGTCGGGAATGTCTGTGTATTCGTCCATGTAATCCCCGACATTTACGAGCGCCCGGTAGGGCAACTTGGAAATGGTCGAAATGATCCTCTTTAGCAGGTCGGTGTCACCTGCGCCAAGCGACCCGAAAGATACATAGAGAAGTGGTTTGTCATTGTTGGACTTAAACGTTGGCACCTCAAAGGGTTCTTCTTCGCGTACGCAACCTTCGAGATACTGGAATCTGTTCGGGTCCAGTGGGTTCTGCCTTTCGTACTTTGCCGGCTCGGGATAAAGCAGAAGGTTCATTGTGGGCGACGCTTCGAAAAACTCTCCGATCGGATAGGCGTCTTCGTTGCATCTGGCCAGGAACGCATTGTAGTCGTCGTGGATCGGCTTGATCACCTCGTGGAACTTTGCCTCATAGGCCTCCATGCCCTCGCGGTCATCCACCCGGCAGCCCGATAAGTGCGGCGGCACAATCGGGTCTGGGATTTCGTTTTCGGAACATGAGATGATCCGCACCCACGGTACGCCGAACTGCTTGATGGCTGGGAACATAATGACATTATCCACGCAGATCATATCTGGTTTGATTTTTGCCAGTACCTCGGGCAGATCTTTTTGCGCCCATTTCGCGCTGTCGACGATCGCCTCCCAGCAATCCTTTACGTAGTTATCGATCTGGTCAATCGGGCTTTTGCGAAAATTTGGGATGTGACCGTTGATGAAATCTTCCCAAAACTTTGCCATCGCCTCGGGTTCCATCGGCTCGGACAGGGCAACAGGATGCGCCTCAAACCCATAACCTTCATATACCTCGACAAAGCCGGGATCGCTTAGAAATACGGCCTTATGGCCCAGTTTCTCGCAGGCCTGCGCGATGCCAACCGAATTCAGCGCAGGGCCAAAGGCAGCTTCGGGGAAGAAGGCGATGGTTTTCTGTGACATTGTAGGTCTCCGGTTAGATTTGGCTTAGCAGTTGGGCAGGATGCGGGAATGTTTGGCGTCCCATACGCAGTGGACATCCTGACCCGGCTGGATACTTTCACGGTCGGCTTGGCTGGCGGGCACTCGGGCGGAAAGGATGCTCCTCCCGCCGCGAACGCGTACATACACACCCAGGTCTGACCCGTGATAGGCGACTTCTTCGACAATGCCGGGAAGGCAGTTGCGTCCATCTTGAGGGGCGGTCTGCATCAGGTTGACCCGTTCCGGGCGCACAGCAATTGTGGCAGCACCGCGCAGCTCGGAAACACCCCTCAGCATTCCCGCCCCGTCGACATCGACACCGCCGTCGACGGCGTTTCCGTCCAGAAAGTTCATCACGCCGATAAAATCTGCAACAAAGCGCGATCCGGGTTGTTCGTAGAGCTCGTGAGGAGTACCGACCTGCGCTAGCTTACCGTCATGCAAGACAGCGATCCGGTCGGCCATGACCAAGGCCTCTTCCTGGTCATGGGTCACAATCAGAAATGTAATCCCTACCTCGTGCTGCAACCGTTTGAGCTCCAGCTGCATCTCTTCTCGCAGTTTCTTGTCCAGAGCTGAAAGGGGCTCATCCAGCAACAGGACCTTTGGCCTTTTGATCAGCGCGCGCGCCAAAGCAACCCGCTGTCGCTGCCCACCGGAAAGCTGATCCGGCTTGCGCCCTGCGAAGCCCGAAAGTTTCGCACTTTCGAGAACCTCGGCCACTCGCGTTGCGATTTCGTCCTTGGGCAATTTCTCCATTTCTAACCCATAGGCGATGTTTTTTTCGACGCTCATGTGCGGAAACAAGGCATAGGACTGGAACATCAGGTTCAGGGGCCGCCTGCTGGGGCGTATATTTGTCACGTCCTGCCCGGCAACGATTACCTGTCCTTCCTGTGGTGTTTCGAACCCGGCCAGCGTCCGCAACAGTGTGGTCTTGCCGCAACCCGATGGGCCCAGAAGTGCAAAAAATTCGTTGTCGCGAATATCCAGCGAAACGTTGTCGATCGCAGTCACCAAACCGTATCTCTTGGTTATATTCCTGAGTTGAATCGCTTGGTTCATCGGCTGAAAACCTCTTTGTCGGCACGCTGCGCGAAGAAGACCAGCGTGAACGATACAAACATGACGATGGTAGCCATCGCGTTGATTTCCGGCGTGACGCCAAATCGGATCATTGCGTAGATCTGCATCGGCAACGTGGTCGAGGATTGCCCGGCACCGGCGGTGAAAAAGGCAATAATGAATTCGTCCACAGACAGGGTGAAAGACAGCAGCGCCCCAGCAATAACCCCCGGCGCGATGGCGGGCAGCAGAATGCGACGAAAGGTGGTGAATTCGCTGGCCCCAAGGTCGGCACTGGCCTCAAGTATCGAATGGTCGAAATTGCGCATCCGCGTTCGCACCACGGCGACAACGAACGCAATGTTGAACACGACATGGCTCAGAATGATCGAATGAAGCCCGAGCGTCATGTTGAGCAGAGTGAAAAAGGACAACAGCGCGATGGCCAAAACTATGTCCGGGATGATCATCGGCGCGAACAGAACCGCGTCTAGAACTGAAGAATTACGCCGTGTTTCGACACCGACCGCCAAAAGCGTGCCGATTAATGTCGCCAGAACGGTCGAGATTAAGGCCACGATTAGCGTGTTGCGCGCCGCCGACAGTATTGGATCCGCGGCAAACAACTTGCCGTACCATTCCAACGAAAACCCGGTCCATACAGTTGGAAGTCCGGCCCGGTTAAAGCTTAGCGCCATGAGCACAAGGATCGGCACATAGAGAAAGGTATAAAACAATACCAGGTGCAGCTTCAGGCCCATGTTGGATCGGCCCCGCATCAGTCCTGCCCTCTCTGTCCCGCTGCGCGATTGGCCAATACCGCCTGTGCGAACAAAAGCCCCATCATAATCGCAATCAGGAACATCGACAGCGTTGCTCCGAACGGCCAGTCGCGGGCGCTCAGGAACTGGTCATAGATCAGGTTTCCAACCATCTGAAGTCGCCCGCCACCAAGCAAATCGGGCGTTATGAAATTACCGATCGACAGCACAAAAACAAAAACACCACCTGCCGCGATGCCGGGAACGGTCTGTGGCAGTATCACCCGGTAGAAAGTGATCCAAGCGGGCGCTCCAAGATCTTCCGAGGCTTCTATGGTTTCGACATTTATGCGGTTCAGCGATGAATAGATCGCCAGAACCACAAAGGGGGTGTAGTTGTAGACAAGTCCAACGATCACCGCGAAATTGTTATAAAGCAGAGACAGCGGCTCATCGATCAAGCCTGCCCCCTGGAGAGTATTATTGATCAAGCCCTCGCGGTTCAGCATCACGATCCAGGCGTAAGTGCGGATTAGGTAGTTGGACCAGAACGGCAGGATCACCAAGATCAGCAAACCGGTCTGCCAACGCCGCGGCGCCAGCGTGATGGCATAGGCCGCCGGATAGGCGATGAGGATCGCGATTATGGTGGCCAGAAATGCAATCTTGGCCGAGCGCAGGAAGATTCCGAGGTATAGTGGGTCGGCGGCCCGCACAAAATTTTCAAACGTAAAGACGTAGTCGATGCCGCCATAGATACCGCGTTCAAAGAACGCATAGGTAAAAATAAGACCACACGGCACCACCATAAGAAGCGCAAGCCAACCCAGGCCCGGCCCCAGCAAGATCACCGATTTCAGTCGATTGGTCATATACTTGGCAATCTGTGGAGTGATATCGTATCGGCCCGACCCTTTGTTCGGGTCGGGTTTTGCTCAGGGTTTGATCACTTATTGTGCGGCCATAATTTCGGTCACGGTACGTGCAAAGGGTTTCTGGCCATTGCCGAGATCGCGCAACTGCTCGTACTTGGTAAGGTCTGCAGGCGACATTCCCATGTTCGGGAAGGTTTCGATCAAGGACGGGTCCAGCGCCGCCATCGCAGCCTTGTTCGGCGTTTTGTAAAGGATATTACTGGCAACCCAGACACCGACATCCGCGCCCAAGACATAGTTCACAAAGGCATGCGCCGCGTCTTTGTTTTCAGATGCATCCGTGATGACTAGCGCATCTACCCACAGATCCGATCCTTCTGATGGGATCGTATACTTGATGTCTGCGTTCTCACCAATGCCGTAGTTACACCAGCCATCCCAGGCGTGAACCATCGTTGCCTCGCCCGATACCAACTTCAGATAAAAAGTTGCATCGTCGTAGGCCAGCAGATCCTGCTTCGCCGCAACCAGCAGGTCCTTTGCAGCCGCCAACGTCTCATCCGACGTATCGTTCAGCGACTTTCCGAGGGCTAGCGCGGCAGCTCCCATCAGCCAACGATCCGTCGAGAGCATTGTCACTTTGCCTTTCAGGTCGTCAGAGGGTTTGAGCAGATCATTCCACGAAGTCGGCTCTGCCATCAGGTCTGACCGGTAGCATAAGCCCGTCGTGCCCCAAGCGTATGGCATTGAATAGTTGTTGCCCGGATCATGAGCCAGTTCTTTAGCTTCGTCATACAAGTTGGACGCATTCGGAACCTTATCGTGGTCGATAGCAGCCACCAGCCCCAAGTTGTTTAATGCTTCGGCAAATGGCGACGAGACGAAAAGAACGTCATAGCCCTTGCCCCCACCGGCTACGACTTTGCCCATGATTTCTTCGTTGGTGCCATGCACCGAAAGCTCGGCCTCGATACCGGTTTCCTTGGTGAAATTCTCCAGCAGGTCCGGCGGCATGTAACCGTCCCAGTTCGAGATCACGATTTTTTCTGCTTGGGCCGCTCCGGCGAATACGCTGAGAGCGCAGACCGCCCCGGCTGTGAGCCAAGCAAATGGCAAACGGAACGAATTGGTGAACTTGCTGGTCATGTCTTCCTCCCTTGACATCCGCGCTCGCTTCTGGGGCGAGATATGTGATGCAATCACGGTATTTTTTGATTAAATAAAACTCAACAATTTTTTGAATCATTTTTGTGTGGCCCGATGAAGACATTTAAAGTACCGTTTTTATTGTATATTAATTAAGAATGACGAAAGCCGCCTTGTTATGTCGCCAAGCAAACACTTGAAACTTGCTCAAAAAATACTGGACGTTGCGATGGATCTCGACTTGCATCAGGGCGACAGGCTGGTGGAAAAAACCCTCGCTGATTCGTGCAGCGTCTCTCGCACTCCAGTTAGATCCGCATTGAGGCTACTGGAAAAAGAGGGGATGGCACGCAAAGCGGCAGAAGGTGGGTTTGTCCTAGAATGCGAACCCGAAAAGGGGCATTCGATACTCAACCAGCATTCGGTTGGAGCAGGTGCCGATCTCGCTGGTGACATCCTACGAGATCGCGGAGCCCGACGCCTGGACGGCGCCATCAATGTCACAGACCTGATCCGGCGATATTCAGTTTCCCGCAGCGCTGCACAGCGTGCGCTCGAAGCTCTCCTAGCCCAAGGCGTGATTCAGAAAGCCGAAGGCCAATCCTGGGTGTTCACTCGCATGCCCGGAGACCGTTCAGGACGGATTGAGAGCTACGAATTTCGTCTAATACTGGAACCGCAGGCCATTCTGTCCGACGGTTTCAAGTTGGACACCAAGCGCGCCGATCTGGTCCGCACCCAAACCGAAGCGCTTCTGGCGCAGTCGGAAAACTCCTTCAACAGCCAGGAATTCCAAGACGCGGATCTTGCCTTTCACAAGCTTATCGCTCGTTCGTCCGGCAACCAGTATCTAGCTTCTGCTCTCATTGCCCATCATGGGTTGCGCCACCTGCCAGGCGGATCGTTCGGTATGATCGACTTTCGGATGAGGCAGGCGCTTGAGGAACATCTGCGCATACTTGATTTCATCGAGCAGGGTCATTTCGATCTTGCGGCGGATCAGATGAGGGTTCATTTGCGGCTTTCAATGAACCAAAGACCCAGCGTCGCCAATCGTGGCGCGCCGGCGCTTGTCCAAGCGACCCGCGGGTCAATCCGATGAGTGAATGATGAACCGCGAGGAAGCACCTTTAATCGCTTTTTTCCCTGAAGCTAGTTTTGGGGCTGCACTGAATTGTGTGGGGATCGCTCAGGAGCTTCGCGCAATGGGCGCACTCCCCGTTTTCCTGACCCACGGTGGCTTTGGTGGCGTATTCGCAGATTACGGTTTTGACGAGTTCGCCGTCCCAGTTCAATCAAAGTTGACAGAAGAGGAAACCCAGACCTATTGGCAGGAATTCCTGAGTCATCACCTACCGCATTTTAGCATGCTCCCAACTGACCAACTGGCCACCTATGTAGAGCCCGTTTGGAGCGCAATCGTCGAGACTGCGGAATCGGTTGAGCAGGGGTTGGAAACGGCGCTAGAGCGGATCAACCCGGATGTCGTCGTTCTCGACAACGTCATCATGTTCCCAGCCATCGTACGATCCGAGCGCCCATGGGTCAGGGTCATTTCATGCGCGGAAACCGAGTTGCCAGACAACTGCCTACCGCCGTACCTGTCCGGCCTGCCGGCATCTGACGTGGCCGGGTGCGCGGCATTCCGGGACCAGTACCTGGAGACCCTTGGCCCAATTCATGCTCGCTACAACAAATTTCGCCAGGATCGGGGACTTGAGCTATTGCCTAATGGTGAGTTCCTAGAAACATCACCGCATCAAAACCTTCTTTTGGCGCCATCGATAATTCGCCACGATCGTGATCAGGCGCTGAGTCCTGGACAATTCACCTTCCTCGAAGGCTGCGTACGCCAAGAAGGTCCCTACCGTGTACCTCAGATGCCCCGTAACGACGGGCCTCTGGTGTATGTGAGTTTTGGTAGCCTGGGTGCTATGGATGTCACATTCTTTGAAAGCCTGTTCGACGTATTCAAGACAATGGACATGAGGTTTCTGGTCAATGTCGGGGCCCAGATCGATGCCTATTCCAGAGTACCAGACAATGTTCATCTGCAGGAATGGTTCCCGCAGCCTTCCGTGGTTGAACAATGCGATCTGTTTATTCACCACGGCGGTAACAACAGCTTTTGCGAAGCGCTGTATTTCGGGGCCCCGTCGCTGATCCTCCCCTATTGCTGGGACGGGCACGATAACGCCCAGCGAGCAGTTGAAACCAGTGTCGGACTCAGGTTAAATCGGTGGGATTGGACGCCGGAGCAGTTGGAGAATGCGATTAACCGACTACTTGGGGACGCGGAGCTAAAGGCCCGGCTGGCTGCGAACTCAGAGTTCATGCGGTTGAGAAAGTCGGTTCAGTTAGCTGCTCAGAAAATTCTGGATTGTGTAAAACCTAACTGAATCTAGTTTTGTCCCGTCGGTCATCCGTTTTGTAATTAAGGATGGAAGGGAACATCGCAACGAACTCGTAGTCACTGAACCTAAAGTGTCGGTTTTGGGCTTATTCTGGCGAAAAACTCTTCGTTGATTGACGCACAAGTCGCTGATTCAGTTTCCGTACTGAACGGGAGAATGAGCGATGAAGGGGCCAAGGCAGCAAACACAAGGGTCACAGTTCTACGAGTTCTCGATTGAGGATCATGTTCCGCAAGACCATATTCTTCGAGGTATAGACCGGTTCGTCGAACTGTCTGATATCCGTCGACACCTTGTTCTGTTCTATAATTCGACTGGCCGACCGTTGAACCGCTCCGAGTTTTCCGGAGGCTCCAAATCGAGGAAGGATTGGAGCCATGGAAAGAGACAACAGAGCGAACCACTATTCACCTGAGACACGCGCAAGGGCCGTGCGGATGGTGCTCGACAATCAAGGCAGCTATGAGAGTCAGGCGGCAGCGATCAAGGCGATTGCGCCGAAGATCGGCTGTGGCCGGGACACATTGCGGCGTTGGGTTCAGCAGGAGGAAACTGACCTTGGCCGCCGGGATGGTGTGACGTCGGAAGAGCGGACCAGGATCAAGGAACTGGAACGCGAAGTGCGGGAGCTGCGTCAGGCCAATGAGATCCTAAAAAAGGCCAGCGCGTATCTTGCTCAGGCGGAGCTCGACCGCCCACTGAAACGATGATCGGGTATATCCACTGCCCGGCTAGGCATTGCGGGACGCAATGTCCCGAGAGGGGGCGATCACCGGGCCGAGTATTGGGTCGAGCCGATCTGCCGGGTTTTGCCGATCGCCCCTTCGACCTTCTACGACCATCTGGCCGTTGTCCGTGATCCGGATCGTGCATCTGACCGCGCCAAACGGGATGCCGTCCTGCGGCGCGAAGTGCACAGGGTGTGGGATCAGAACTTCAAGGTCTACGGGGTGCGCAAGGTCTGGCATAAGATGCGCCGCGAAAGCTTCGATGTGGAACGCTGCACGGTGGAACGGCTGATGCGACAGTTGGGCATACAGGGCGTTGTTCGCGGCAAGGCCCAGAAAACAACGCGGCCGGGCAAGGCACTGCCATGCCCGCGCGGCAAGGTGAACCGGCAATTCCGGGCACCGGCCCCAAACACGCTCCGGGTCAGTGACTTCACCTATGTCTCGACCTGGCAGGGATTTGTCTATGTGGCCTTCGTGATCAACACCTTCGCCAACCGGATCGTTGGCTGGCGAGCGTCACGTTCCCCGCAGACCCTGTTCGTGTTGGATGCCCTCGAACAGGCGCTCTATGAACGGCGACTAGGTGACGATCTCATCCATCACAGCGACCTGGGCAGCCAATATGTGTCGATCCGCTATACCGAGCGGCTGGCCGAGGCCGGGATAGAGCCCTCGGTCGGTAGCGCCGGCGACAGTTACGACAATGCTCTGGCCGAGACGATCATCGGCCTGTTCAAAGCCGAGGTCATCCACCGGTTAGGGCTGTGGAAAACCGCCGATGCTGTCGAATGGGGAACCCTCAAATGAGTCGACTGGTTCAACAACCGCCGCCTGCTGCAACCCATCGGAAACATCTCGCCAGTAGAAGCCGAGGAGACATTCTATGAACAGTGCAATGAGTCCGATAAAGCCGCCTGAAACAGAGTAATCGGTCTCCGGGAAAACCGAGGCGGTTCAGCCCTTTTGAACCGTCTGGAAACGCACAAGTAACGACTTCAATAAAATTATGACCCATAAATCGACGTAACTTGCAGGTAGTTCCAGAGACTGCATCGCTTGCGTCACTGTCCGAACTGCGGATCGTAGCCCCCATAGACTTGGCGCCCGGCGCTATGAAAGTCTTCCTGAAATTGGCAATCGCGGCCGCGAACTTTCAATATAGCTGTTGCAGCCAATGAATTTTTAAGTTCGCTATCTTTAAAAAGGACGCGAGCGATGTCGGGCAAAAACTCTTCCCCGCGAGGGCAAGCCAAGGCAAATTTCGAAACGAAATCGCCGAAGAATTTGCGTAATCTCTCTGGGCTAGTTTCATTTGTCTCGCAGGCTGCATTGATCAATGCATCTTCAAGAGCCTGCTCAAATGCAACGTATGCCTTCGAAACGCCATTCACATCGATCCACAGTGGGTGGTCTTTGCGTCTTGCGAAGTCAGCTGCACGCAAAAAGAGATCTTGAGTAGATGCTGTAGTGGAGGGATACGTTCCTCTAAGAGAAATCAGTTTCCGAAACTGTGACATTTCCCAACTCCATTTTTGGTTATCGATACAAAAATGGAGATGGCGTTTGGTTCGGGATGATAGGATGTAGCCTACGGTAGAATACAGTTATATGGTTGTGTCGCTAACCTTGGATCAACGAATTACGTGAACCGAACACCTTGCGTGATGCACGACTCTGTTCGCAGTGGAACCTAAGAATATGTCCTCAAAACCAGGCTTGTGCGAAACCAAGACGATGCAATCCGCGTCGCTCTCATTTGCGAAGTCTACAATAGCCCTACCCGCGTGCCCAGAGATGAGCCGAGCCTTCGCGCCTGGAATTTCAGAAGCAGTTTGATGCAGGTTTTCCAGGATTTCATGCCGCGTATTGGCAAGTACTTCGCTGGGAATCTGAGACCCTACATACGCCGGAATTGGCTCTTGGACGTGTATCACAGTGAATACAGCGTCCGCATCAGCCAATTGGCGCGCGGCTTCAAACGACGCTTGTGTGTCGTATTCTTGGTCCAGAGCAACCGGGATCAGGATATTCTTGTACATTTGACCTCCTATCTACTGCTCCAATGATTCCAGTTTGGTTCCTCGGCAGCAGGAAACCTACACAGGCTCAGACTTTGAAGATTTCCCCGCGCCGTTTGTAGCGGCTACAACATCATCAACTGTTTTCTCAACAGCTTCAACTTCGGTTTCAGCGACATAAGATGCACAACGGGACACGGTTTCGAACCATTCCTGAGCGTCAGCAACCAACCGCTCCGTCGAATGGCGCTGCCACTCCGCCATGCTCTGAAAGGCTTTAGAAGGATCGGACGGGTTCGCGGAAGACACATTGCGTGCAGCTTTTAGAGCCGTCCGGACCGCCTCATGACGCCGTTCGAACCAATGCTGCGCAAAGGCCTCGGTTTCTTCGAGCAATTTCTCTTGCGCGTCCCAAAATTGTTCGATCTGGGCACCGAAGGCCGGATTGCCAGAAATGGGCGGCTGCATTTGCTTGAAAACATCCAAAAGTGAGGTCGGGCTATTTGTGTTGGATTTCTTTGTCGGCATCGAAAATTCCTCCGCATTTTCTGAATGAGCTATTTTGCCACCTGCGGCGCGCTTTCGCCTTAATACAGATCAATATCCCTTATTTTTAGGACCTTCGGCTAAAGCTGCGACGGGACACTCGCAATCTCTCCGACATCGGTTCCTAGGGTCAGGATTCATAACCAGAAGATGACGACGGCTGCGAGCGCGATGGCCGAGAGGAAGACCTTGGGACACCTGTCGTAGCGGGTTGCCACGCGTCTCCAGTCTTTGAGCCTGCCGAACATGATCTCAATGCGGTTGCGCCGTTTGTATCCGCGCTTGTCGTATTTCACGATCTTCTTGCGCTGTTTTCGTCCAGGGATGCAGGCGCGTATCCCTTTGTCTTTCAACGCATCTCTGAACCAGCCGGCGTCGTAGCCTCGGTCTCCGAGCAGCCATTCGACCTTTGGCAAACCGCCCAGCAATGCCCGTGCGCCGATATAGTCACTGACCTGTCCGGCGGTGATGAAGAGGTCGAGCGGTCGTCCCTGGCTGTCGCAAATGGCGTGAAGCTTGGTGTTCATACCACCTTTGGTCCGGCCAATCAGGCGACCGCGCCCCCCTTTTTAGCGGCCATGCTGGTCGCTGTTCGATGTGCCTTCAGGTAGGTCGCGTCGATCATGACTGTCTTCTGTTCGCCGTGCTCGGCAGCTAGCCCCACCATCATCCGCGCGAATATGCCCTTTTCGCTCCAGCGCTTCCAACGGCTATAAAGCGTCTTGTGTGGACCATAGGCTTCAGGAGCGTCGCGCCACCTTAACCCATTGCGGTTGATGAAAATTATCCCGCTCAGAATCCGCCTGTCGTCGACCCTTGGCTTACCGTGCGACTTTGGAAAGTAGGGTTTCAGACACGCCATCTGTGCGTCGGTCAGCCAGAAAAGACTGCTCATGTCACCGCTCTGTTTTCGGAGCCGTGAATCACGCAGCACTCGGGAAATCAATGCATCCTGACCCTAGTAGGCGGAGTTGGAGTTAGAGTAGTCTAGACATGAACTTAACGCTTGGTTTTCTATGCACGTTGCCGGCTTTCTGATTACCCTTGGTGTCCTCTTCCTTGCCGGATTGGCGGCCGACCAGCTTGGCAGGGCCACGCATCTTCCTCGTGTTACAACCTTACTTTTCCTCGGTCTGATCGCAGGGAACGCCGGGATGGGGTTGATCCCACTCGACGTTGCCATTTGGTTCGACGAGGTATCCATTGTGGCCTTGACGATGGTCGCGTTTCTTCTTGGAGGATCTTTAACCCGAGAGAACTTGGTTCGGCATGGCCGTGCCATTCTGACGATTTCGATATCGATTGTAATTGCGACCTTTCTTATCGTGTCGGCTGGACTAACTGCGGTATTGCCAAGTTGTCTGGCATTTCGACGACGACTAAATGCAATGAATGAACATTCCATCCAGCATGCCGCGTCTGAAGGGCTTTCGCTACCCTCGTGAGGTCATTGCC
>NZ_JBQFYP010000012.1:0-120411 GCF_056541545.1 Ruegeria sp. AG7 | reverse complement strand
GCCCTCTTCCGAGGCCGATAAGCCGATTGGAACCTCGCTCGCGGAATTCATCAGGGCCAGCGGAACACCACCGCACGAACAGGCCGGACAGACGACAGTACTGACGAAATCTACCGCAGAAATCGCCAAAAAACTCTTGCAATGCAGGAGCCACCCACAGATGCCATTGGCTATGGCTTGATGACGCTGCAGTGCGGCCCGCCGAAGGAGAATTTCGCTGCGGTTGAGAGTTACCCGGGAAGATGAGGTCATGCTCACGGAATTCATCCTGTCGTCGCCCTAAGGTTCACAGGAGACCCGAGACGATGTATGTTTCTCGTGAAGATGTAACGGTATTTAGGCGTGGATCAGAATGGCGCGACAGTTCCCACTCGAAGGTAACAAGACCTTTCTGGTTTATGCGGGTACTGGCACCGACCTGATATTCAATCACGGAGTTGATTTACCCGGTTTCGCGTCGTTTCCATTGCTGGAAGAACCTGGCACCAGGGCAATACTGGCCGGTCAAATGCAGACACTTGTTGATCTCGCCGGTGAAATGAATGTCGGGTGTATCCTTGATGCGCCCACATGGATGGCGAACGCCGACCGGGCAGCGCCTTTGGGGTACGATGCAGAACGGCTCGTTGAAGTGAACAAAGATGCGGTCAGCCTAATGGAGGACGTCCGCCAGGCTGCCGCTCGCGATGATATACTGGTGTCGGCCTGTATCGGCCCGCGCTATGATCCTTACGCCGACATCCCGCCGGTACCCGTCGAAGATGCGCGTCAATACCATGCTGTTCAAATGCAAAGCCTGAAAGACACTAGCGTCGACCTGGTCACTGCTTATACATTCAACCGTCCAAGCGAGGCAGCCGGATGTATCCTCGCTGCCCGAGACGCTGAACTGCCGATCATCATGTCTCTGGTTGTTGAGACAGACGGATGCCTGGCAGACGGAACCAAACTTGTGGACGGAATTGACCAGATTGACGCGGCAACGGACTCGGCGGCGCTGTTTTTTATGGTCAACTGCGCTCATCCGACCCATTTCGCCGGAGCGCTTGGCAACCACCCCCGACTTAAAGGCATGGTGGCAAACGCTTCGAGTTGCTCGCATGCGGAACTTGACGAAGCAGATGAGCTGGACGAAGGCGATCCAGCTGAACTTGGTAAACAGATTGCCTCGATTGCGAGGCAGAATCCGTCGATCCAAGTATTTGGAGGGTGCTGCGGTACCGACATGCGCCACCTGAAATCGATGGCCAGCGAATTGGCGTAGCCAACTTAGTTCAATCTGAGCGATAGCGCTGATATCTAAGGTGATACCGTGATGTCTTTCCGCCACTTGTTATAACGGCCCAGAGCCGACATCCAACCCGCCATATTGATGCTGCGGTTGCAGCCCGCTTGCGGACTTTCGCTGCGTCTATGCGACGGTACCGAATGCAATCGATCAAATCGTAAGACATTGGTGCAGGAGTAAGACTAACCATAAGCACCCATCTAGGACGCGCAGAAACTCGTGTCGATCTTACCGGAGTTGATCCGTTTGACAGGCCCAACATTCCATTGATTATGTGCGCATGACCAAAGCTCAACGACCGCCAAAGCCAAAACCCATTCCTTACACCCCGGAGCCGAACCGCTATGAGCGAATGGTTTATCGGCGATGTGGGAGGTCGGGTGTGAAGCTTCCTGTTGTCAGCTTGGGCCTGTGGCATAATTTCGGTGCGGACTCGACGCACGAAAACAAGCGAGCAATGTGTCGGACCGCATTCGACCATGGGATCACTCATTTTGATCTGGCGAACAACTACGGTCCACCACCCGGATCGGCAGAAGAGGCATTTGGCGAAATCCTAAGAACTGATTTCACGGGCTACAGGGATGAATTGATCATTTCCTCCAAAGCAGGCTACGACATGTGGCCGGGACCCTACGGAGAATGGGGGTCGCGCAAGTACATGATCGCGTCCTGTGACCAATCACTCGCGCGCATGGGGCTTGATTACGTCGACATCTTTTATTCCCACCGATTTGACCCCGACACCCCGCTCGAAGAGACGATGGGCGCGTTGGATCATATCGTACGGTCGGGTCGCGCGCTCTACGCAGGTATCTCGAGCTACAACTCCCAATGCACACGCGAGGCTGTGAAGATTCTCAACGACCTTGGCACACCTTGCCTGATTCACCAGCCTTCTTACAATCTGCTCAACCGTTGGGTGGAGCGGGACGGTTTGCTCGATACCCTGAACGATCTTGGGGTAGGATCGATTGCGTTCACGCCGCTGGCACAAGGCATTCTAACGTCAAAATACCTGCGCGATATTCCGGATGGCAGCCGTGCTACACAAGGGAAGTCGCTACTTGATGGCATGATCAACGAGCGATCTCTGGCAAGTGTCCGTGCTCTGAACGACATGGCTGAGGCACGCGGGCAAACTCTGGCGCAAATGGCCCTGGCCTGGGTGTTAAGAGGCGGACGCGTAACGACCGCGCTTATTGGTGCGTCCCGGCCGGGTCAGATCGTAGATTGCGCAGGCGTAGTCGATAACCTCGCCTTCAGTGATGAAGAGTTGGCAAGGATCGATGCAATCAGTTCGGAAGAAGATATCAATTTGTGGGCTCGGTCGTCAGAAACAGAATGACCAATCTTAGAAGTGCTAAAACCCAAGACCATTTGGAGCTTGATAATTTTGGCGGCTTCAGCTTCTGCAGCTCGGCTAAATAACGATCAAGACTGACCGGCCCAAAGCGGATGAGGTGGATGGCTACTGCTCCACCGGCATCGAACGTTGTTGATTGTCACTGAGAACTGACCCGGTATGCCCATAAATTGTCACTGAGAATTGACCCATGTGAACACACTTCCCCGACGGTTTTGGTTGGGGGGATTTGGCAACGATCCTGGCAGACACGCCGCGATGCCGAGATAGCCATCTTCGAATACATAAACGGGTTCTACAATCCACGACGCAGGCATTCAGCTCTCGGCTGGAAAAGCCCCTTGGCCTTCGAAAGAAAGGTCGCTTAAGTGAGCAACCGGAGCGGCACTAAAGCGTGACAGGTCCAAGATCCCCGACACTCTGGAAGGCCGTCAATTTGTCGGTGGCTTCCTCGATTGCTTCACCGATTTCATCAAGATCTGCTTGGTCGATGTCGGCGAAAGCTTCCTCGATTAGCGGGCGCAGAGGCGATCGGCGCCACTCCGCGAGGTCACCTTCCGCGTCACGAAGAGCTGGCAACAGGTCCATGGTCAGGCGGCGGCGGAGGTCATGGCCGAAACGTTTCGTCACTCTTTCAACGCCGAAACAAATGAACTCCAGGTCGTTGTCCGATGTCGGTGCACTGACTAATCCCGGTCGCGCGCGACATTCGTAGGTCAGGCGGACCGTGTCGGGGTCATCGTCGAGGCGGAAGTCCGTGAGTAGAGCAAGGATATCGAGGTCAGAGTCAAACTCTTCGATTTCGACAGCAATGACTATCTTGTCGTCTTCTTCCAGGCCCTCAAGCCCGTCCCAGAAATCGGCGAGGCCAAGTTCACGGGCGCTGTCGGGCAGAGAGGGATCAAACAGCAACCGGAGGGCATGCACCAGGTTGCTTTTGCCGACTTTGTTTTCGCCAACCACAACAACGTTTCCATCGAGGGCTACGTCCAGTTTTGAAAAATTCCGAAAGTTCTCGATCACAATCCGTGACAAGTGCATGCAAGGCCACCTCGATCTAAATCATTGTTTCTGCAAAGACGTGCTCGATCCGCGCCGTTTCGTCGTCGGTCAATGCCTTGAACTCATTGGTTCGGGCGCGACGCGACAGGGTGCCGCTGTTCTGTTGAAGGAAGCGAAACAACAGATCGATGGTGCGGTCAGGCATATCAACAATAGCTTCGACCTGGCTGCGGAATGCATCGTAATTTCGAAGGAATGCTGTCTCGTACGGCAGGTCTTCTTCGATTGTCTTTTGGACGCATGAATAGAGGAATTCTGCGTGTGGCGTCGCGTCGAAGAAGCTGTAGAAATCGCCTGTGTCGTTCAAGACCCGAACGTTGAATTTTTCCGTCGGCTCCCATTCGATGAGCGGCAGCAGTCGTGCTGAATAGCTCTCAAGAACCGTTCTATACTCATCTATGCGTTCTAGAATCGCGGCGGACACCGGAAAGACCACCCCTGGTGGGTTGAAGCCGCGTTCCGCTAGAACATGGTGGATCAGGTAGCGGTGCAGCCGGCCGTTACCGTCTTCAAACGGGTGTATGTAGACAAAACCGAATGCGAGGATTGCAGCGGACACGATCGGGTCAGAGTGCCGAGACGCACCGTGATCAAAAGCGATCATCCCGTCAGTCAGGGACGGAAGATCTTCATGCCGGGCACTTATATGATCAGGCAACGGCATCCTTGTTTCGCGGTCATGCTCGCCAACAAAACCGCCCTCGTCGCGGAAACCCAGCTTGATGAACCGGGCATCACCTATGACGATCCGTTGCAGTCGTAGCAGCTCATCGCGGTCGAGCGGCTGGCGACCGGCCTCGCCGATCGCACGGCCCCAACGCTGAATTCGGTCTTGTGGTGGACGCTCGCCTTCGATCGCGTAGCTGGAACGTGAGTCTTTGAGTAGAAGGAAAGCAGCCGTGCGCGCGAGCAAGTCCCGGGGGACATCGGCGATGACCGCGCGGGCTCGACTGGCCAAGTCCATCGCGATGAACTCGTCTAGCTTTTTCGTGCGAAAGACCAGCGGGCAGAAGTCTCTAGTTCCCGGCAGATTATTTTTAACGCGATATCGGGGAGCGTTTTCCCCTTCCGTCGCGAACTGTTGGTCGGGATCAACGACAGGCACGTAGCGACCGCCTTCTGCATCTGGCAGATTCAGTCGGCTTCCTGTTAGCCATTCAAACAGAAACCAGATTCGCCTTGCGTAGCTGCCGGTTGGCTTTTTGCGCACGATGTCAACAATGCCGTCAGGCCCGGTGGCCGCGAACAGCTTCGCGAGGACAGCAAGATCAAGCCCTTCGTATTTGAGAGCGAAGGTGAGGTGGCCATCTAAGTCTGCACTCGGGGCGTGGCGCGGCGTCAGGATGCGCCAAACCTCATCCTCAACGACCCGGTGATGGTTCCCTGTTGCCGAAAGTTTGCGGGGCAGTGGCACAGACAATCTGTAGGCGTCAATCAGTGCGCTGTAGCCTGCCAAGGTGGCGGTCTCAGGAAGGCGACGCTCCTGAAAAACGGTTCTCGGGCCCGAAAAAAGTACCTGTTGGTCCGATGGCATGAATTCCGTTCCCTTGGCGTGAATTTTTACTGCAGAGCATTGCACCCATGAAATCCGTTCCTAGCACATGAAAAATGTTCTTGAATAGGTATTATTCGTGAAAAACGGTTCAAACTTACGCCGCAGTCCGGGCATGTCAGATCACGGATCGATCTGCGGCGATCGACCGACGATGTTAAGAGGTCCTCCAACGAACTACGCCGAGTAGAAGTTGTCTTCGTCAAAAGGACATTCATCCCGAAGCATGACCGCTCCCCGTTTCACCGAATTTTCTTCGGTGCCGAACACCTCCACAGAGTGCCGGCACCGTGTACAGGTAATAATGAGCCCCGGAACCGCGCCATAGTCACCATCCAGTTCCTCTTCCGAGACATCGATTTTCACGCGCATGTGCCGACCCTATTACGATTCACACCGGGAGAATGGGATCACCGACCCTCCTGCAGGTGCCCCTGTCTCACGCGAAGCGTCCGTTTTGAGAGTCAATGACACCACGTCTCCTGTTTTCTTGCTGAACTTGTTGATTGCCTCCGGATTGAGGCTTTCCGGGCTCCTCTTCCACGATCCCAGCTCGTGTTCCTGCAGGCGACCATCTTCAAAAACGGTTTCGACTTTGATCCTGAGTTCCATCAAATCTCCCACTCTTCCGATGGGATACTCCTAAGCCCAAAACCAACTGACCCCCAACTTCTTTCCACTCCCCAAAGCGTGTGGATCAGATATCTCCGTATTTGATTGGCAATGCCCTACGTGGACGTTCGCCGTTTTGGAATTTCCTCCAGCGCGCTACCGTAGATTCTTTCTGTGTTCTCGGTCTCAGGGACCTTGTTGCACGGATCGGCTCCCCAGTTTAGCTCTGGCGCTTTTCTTTTCCTGAGTTGCTGTGAATGCCATACAAGTTCAATCATGCGCGTCGCGAAAAGTTTCCCAAAGCGAAGTACCGCGTCACCAACTGCAAGGAATACAGTCAAGGTCTCCGGAGTCGAGGTGATGTGACAATCTGGATTTCTGAAGATGTGGTCGAAAACTGGGCTTCTCCACGCCGCAAGACATGTGGCCGTCAGGCGCGTTACTCCGATTTGGGCATCGAGATTTGCCTCACTCTGCGGGTCGTGTTTCGACTTCCACTCAGGCAAACTCAGGGTTTCATGGGTTGTGTTGCAAAGATTTGAGCCTGTTAAGTTGTTTCGGCAATCGCTTGTGAGTCAGGTGGCGAGCTCAGCGAACTGCTGAAATGGACAGAGTCCAGGCGTGAGTTGGCCCTTGCGGATCATGTGCGACACTTCGATTCCGTCGAGCGTTGCCGCCGCTGAATCGAAAGCCTTGAACCCCAGCATTGGCCGCGTGCGTCTCTTGATGAAACGGTGGTCCTGCTCGACGATATTGTTCAAGTATTTCCGCCTGACCATCTCGATCGAGATCGGACAGCCAAAACCTTTGAGCATTTTGTTGATGGCCTTGATGCCTGCGGTGTTAGCTCCAATTTTGTCGATGACAATCTTTCGAGGAAAGCCATTGGCTTCCAGCATTCGGGCAAAGAATTTAGTGGCAGCAGATTTGTTGCGGCGCCGGGACAGCATGAAATCAAGCGTCTTGCCGCTCTTATCGACGGCTCGGTAGAGATAAACCCAGTTCCCTTTCACTCGGATGTAAGTTTCCTCCATTCTCCACGAACGGTCACATGGCTCTTTGCGGCGACGCGCTGCCTCAGCGATTGCAGGAGAATACCGTGTTACCCATCGGTTTAGCGTGGTGTGGTCCACTGAAACACCGCGCTCGGCCATGATTTCTTCTAAATCCCGGTAGGACACACCGTATCGGACATAGAAAAACACCGCGAACAGGATCACATCCTTCGGATATTGTGCGCCTTTGAAGGAAATCATGAACTGACTTTCGACTGATTTTATCGAATGTCATTCATCCGCAGAATCTGGCTTCGTCAACAGCCAAAAGTTTGCAACAGATCCAGCTTTCTCAACTCGTCAAGAGATGAATACAACGGTGTTGACGGATCAATTCTCGCTTGAGCGCGGCTTCTGAAGAATTTCGCATACTCTTCCACATAGACACGGTCCTTTTGCGGCATGTCCGCAAGATAGCTCATCAGAAAATTGTCATAGTGGTGGACTGCATCGGCGAAGCGGTTCTGCCGATGCCGCGCCATTGCGCGAAACAGTTCCGCCTTGGCCATGAAATATGGTTGCGCTTGGAACCCTTCCAAGCGGTCAAGAACGGCCGAATAATCCCCTGCTTGCATTGACTTCGCCGCCTTGTGAAAAACCCCCGCGTTTCTGATATCGCGGATGAGTTTCATAGGTCCGCCTCACCAACAGCGCCTTTGGTATTTCCGAATGGCATTATTCCCCAAGCTCCCGGATTTCCCTCTGGATCGACCATTCGATCAGTTCTGACCAAAGCTTGCGCACAAGATCCGGGTCCAGCCCATTTTGCGTGGCCGTTGCGCTGACTTTATTCAAAACCTCGGTTACCCGATCTGTTGTCCTTGCAGGCAGCCCCTCGATCTTCTTCAGATCAACAGCGCGGTCGATGTAGCCGCTGCGGTTGGCAAGAAGAGTAATCAGCTCGATATCGATGGCGTCGATCTGAACGCGAAGCTCAGCCATAGTCTTACAAGCTTCAGGCGGTCGTCGTTCACTCACGGCTATCTCCGTATATTTGGCTGCCAAGCAATTGGCGAAGGTGGGTTACAGCCCTTTGCGAGCGAGCCTCGCAGAAGTCGTCTGTCGGAGCCGGGAGCCGTCCAATCACGCGCCGGATTTGCTGATCACCGATCAACAGATCAAGATAGAGACCCACGGCTGCTCCGGAATGCTCAAAGCGAAGGTGGCCTTCCTGCCGCGCACGTAGCAGCACCTGCTCCAGCAAGGGAAATACAGCTTCTCGCCCGGCCTTTGAAAGCGTCGCGCCAAGCTCACCACTGCTATCAGCGGCTGCGGCCCGGTTGAGTGCTACGGCACGATCACCAGTTAGCAAATCCAAAAGCTTCGGCCCCAACGTTCCCAGAATGGAAAGCGCGTCATGGTCGGTTTCCAATTCAGCTTCCAGGTGGGATTTCACTTCTTCTGCGTTACGCGTGACGAGGGCACGGAACAGCCCCTGTTTATCCCCATACCAGTTGTACAACGTCTCGTTGGAAGCGCGGGCCTGTTTCGCAATGCCCTGCATGGACGTACCCCCATACCCTTTGACCTCCAGCACCTTGTAGGCCGCCGCCTCGATCTGTTGCTGACGCAGCGATCGTTTCTCTTCTCGCAAAATCACTCTCCGACCTGTTGACATAAACCGTAACTCAAATTACGGATATCCGCAACCGTAATCGAAATTACACTTTTGGAGATACAAAAATGGAACAATCTGACCGTCACGTCATCGCCGCTTTGGCAACACTCATCCTTCTGCAGGGGATCATGCTTTCCGCCTTGTATGCCGGGATCAGGCCTCATCCGCCCATCGCCACGCCCCTATTTGGCATTGCTCCGTTTCTTGGAGCCGCGATGTCTGTCGCTCTGGCAGCGATCATCGTGCAACCGCTACGCAGTCGGGCGGGACACATTTTGAGCGTTTTTGCCGCGCTCATGGCCCTGGTTTCCTTCGGGCCGCAGAAATATTTCGACGCACAATTCGACCTGATCTACCCGGCGGTTCTCCTTGGCCAATTTGCTGCGCTGGTCATCTTTGCCTCTGTTGTGAAAGTGGCGCGCCCACAACAGGAAACCGTTGCAGAGCAAGTCTGATGGCTCGGTTTCTATTGCCCATGTCCATGCTCTCGCTCTTGAGCATCGGCGCAATCTTCGGGTTTTTCTACGCCTGGGTCTGTTCGACGATGTGGGGGCTGGATGCCACAGAGCCACGAACGGCCATCGCCGCGATGCAAGCTATGAACGCTTCTGTCCGAAACGCGGCGTTTTTCCCGGCCTTCTTCCTGACGCCTCTCATACTTGTGGTAACGTCATATGTCGCTTCGACCCAACAAAAAAAGCGCTCTGCCGCACTCTTCGGCTTTGCTGCAGTGCTCTACGTTGTTGGGGCCTTCTTTGTCACGGTCACAGTCAACGTTCCGATGAATGAAGCGCTGGCAGAGGTTGTTGTTCCAACCGATACCGAGGCGGCGCGCGGTATCTGGCTTGACTATTCATCCTCTTGGCAATTCTGGAACAGCCTAAGAACCGTAGTCAGCGGAGTGTCACTCCTCCTGACCGGCCTGGCCATCTATCTGATTCAGCAGGACACCGCGTAATGGAACTTTCACTTCTGACATTCGCCCTTCTGGCGCTGGTTGTGGTTATGACGCCCGGCCCAACGGTCTTGCTCGCCCTATCCAATGGATCAAGGTTCGGTATCGCTGTGGCAGGGTACGGCATCGCGGGCGCGGCGATCTCTGACGCCGTTCTCATCGCGGCGGCGGGGTTGGGATTGGGTGCTATCCTAGCTGCCTCGGCGATTCTGTTCAGTGTCGTCAAATGGATCGGCGTTACTTACCTCGTCTGGCTGGGCGTACAGATGATGCGATCATCCGGCCAATTGGGGCCGGTCGAGAACTCAACCAAGAACGAGAAATTGGGTACGCTTCGCAACAAGGCAGTCTTTAGGAAGAGCTTTCTTGTCGCGGTCACAAACCCCAAGGGCTACCTGTTCTTCACAGCGTTCCTGCCGCAGTTTCTCATACCGACAGAGCCAATGTTTCAACAGTATGTAGTGCTGGCGCTAGTCTTTATCGTGGTCGATGTGCTCGTCATGACCGCCTATGCAGGCCTGGGCGCAAATTCAGTGCAGTTTCTCAGCAATCGCGGGGCGTTGTGGATCGACAGGATTTGTGGCGGTCTTCTTGTCTCCTTGGGTCTTGCTTTGACCTTCTTGAAGCGCGCCGACGTGTAGCTCTCAGCATCACCAGCCTAGAAGGCTGGAAGCCAAGAGCATTCGTTTTTGACCAGCCCCGGTTGCTGAAGCGGACCTTGGCACATTCGCAGCGAAAGCTCACTTCGTCCCGCGTTGCGGTCACTGATCGTTCGCATATCAACCCAATCAGCTCGCGTTGTGCGCGGCGAGTTGAAGGCCAAGACTGCGATGTTGACCGGTCTGCGTAAGCCTTTTCTTATTCGTGCCTGTCAGGATGCAGTATCACCAAGCGCCGCTTTCGGTACGCTCCACATTCAAACAGTATGCCACACAAGCGCTTCCGTCGTAGCTATGTTTAAACCCTCTGAGATGGGGAACCTTCAACACCGCAGAACTCAATCACAACGTGGACCAGTACTGTAATTCCCTCTAGAGCGTGGGTTGTAACTTTACGCAGGATCAACGCGTTTACTTGATCCGTGTCAAAGTGAGCCTTGACGGTTTCTGAACTAATCAGTTCAAGAGAAACCAAGGAGTTGCCACTATGCTGAACAAAACTCTTGCCGCGCTGATGATGATATCAGCCATGCTGCTGAGCGCCTGTGAAAACAAGGGCCAGACTTATCCCGTAACCGGCGAACAATGCGGACCGAACGATCCTGTCAAGACCCTGGATGCCGAAGATTGCTATGTCCCACCCGCGGGTGTCTGACGCGGAACCGCATTTCCGTTGATTCAGGGGGCCAACCTGCATCTAAACCTTTCTGGCAAAACATGTTACTCTGGCCTGACCCCTGCTGAATAGATGAATGAGGCGGCCATGCGTCTGATCTTGATTGCACTGCTTTTGCCAGCCACTGCAACCGCCGACCCGGCGTTGGAATGTTCCGACGCCGGATCACAAGTCGAAATCGGATCCTGCGTCGGAGAGATGGAAACACGGGTGTCGCGTGCGCTACAGGTGAGTTTTGATTTGGCGGTACAATCTGCCAAGGAGCTGGATGAGGTCACCGGGCGGATAGTGGCTGAACCTGCCCTCATAGCGGCGCAACAAGCCTGGGAAACCTATCGCGATACGCATTGCACCGCCGTCGGCGCGTCGTTTGGTGGCGGATCGGGTACAGGTATCGCAATCACATCATGCCGGGTGAATTTGGGGCGGGCACGCGTTGAAGAACTGTTGAGTTTTGCAGACTGACTGAAACGATTCCTTTTGATCTTTGCACAGGTTCCTATATAGAGGCGCATCCCAAGCCAGAATCCTTGAAGATACGCCCCAGCAGGTACCACAATGTCGCCCACAGTGCCGATCACGCAAGACGTCATGACTCTCCCTCGTAAATTGCCCGAGGGGAAGGTGAACCTTGTCGGTCTCACCCGCGACCGTTTGCGCGAGGTTCTGATCGAACATGGCACGCCGGAAAAGCAGGCCAAGATGCGCACCGGTCAGATCTGGCAGTGGATCTATCAATGGGGTGTGCGTGATTTTTCCGCGATGACGAATCTCGCCAAAGCCTACCGTGCGCAACTGGCCGACAACTTTTTGGTCGAGATACCCGAGGTGGTGACCCGACAGGTGTCCGAGGACGGCACCCGCAAATATCTGTGCCGTATCGCGGGTGGGCACGAGGTCGAGGTGGTCTACATCCCCGAAGAAGATCGCGGTACGCTGTGCATTTCATCTCAGGTCGGATGTACACTGACATGTTCGTTTTGTCATACCGGCACCCAGAAACTTGTACGTAATTTAACATCTGCAGAAATTGTCGGGCAGATCATGATGGCGCGCGACGATCTTGACGAATGGCCGACCCCCGGTGCGCCAAAGGATGAAACGCGCCTTCTGTCGAACATCGTTCTGATGGGAATGGGTGAGCCGCTTTACAATTTCGAAAACGTCCGCGACGCGATGAAGATCGCGATGGACCCCGAGGGGATATCCCTGTCGCGCCGCCGCATCACGCTGTCGACCAGCGGAGTGGTACCCGAAATTGCACGCACCGCCGAGGAAATCGGCTGTCTGCTGGCGATCTCGTTCCATGCAACCACGGATGAAACCCGCGACGTTCTGGTCCCGATCAATAAGCGCTGGAATATCAATGAGTTGTTGCAGGCGCTGGCCAGCTATCCCAATGCCTCGAACTCCGAGCGGATCACGTTCGAATACGTGATGCTGGACGGTGTGAATGACAGTGACGAGGATGCCCATCGTTTGATCGACCACATCAAGCGCCACAAGATTCCGGCCAAGATCAACCTGATCCCGTTCAACGAATGGCCCGGTGCACCGTACAAGCGCAGCTCGAACAACCGCATCCGCGCTTTTGCCAACATCATCTATCAGGCAGGCTACGCCTCTCCCATTCGCAAGACACGGGGCGAGGATATCATGGCGGCGTGCGGTCAGTTGAAATCGGCAACCGAACGTGCCCGAAAATCGCGCAAACAGATTGAGTCCGAAGCCGGTTTAACCCGGTAGTTTTTCTGTCCGGTTCATCATGGATCGGGTGGTCGTGCTTTGATTGTCCAAAATGACCGCCTGCACGCATGAAGTGTGCCTGTAAACTTAATGTTTCAGATACTGATTCAATATGCATAATTTGCTATATTTTAAAGATTCAATGCCGCAGGATGCAGGTTCAAATCGAAGCACAAGGCGGTGAGATTCTGGGACCTGAGCTGGTAAGAGATCCCAGAGCCGCTAGAATAAGAACTCTGTCGTCACGTGGCGCTCAGGCGAACTGATTTTCAGGTGGGTCGTAATAATGGACTCCTATCTACGAATAATTCTCCAGCACAAAGCCATTGCGTGCGCGATACTTCTGATTTCTTCAGGACTGGCAACGGCGGATGGTCACAACGCTCATATCGCGATCGAAAATCCGGCAGAGTTGAGCAAGGATGAGGCCGCGGCCCACTACCATTCACTAAGCCGTCGCATGGCACGGGGGTATGCCGCGGCGCAACTGGATCTGATCCTCAACTACCAAAGCTGGCCGCTTTTTAACGACGCGCCTTATATCTCGGCCACGCACGGGCAGCGTTACGTAAACTCGTATGCCAACCGAATGGCACATAACTACGGGACATTGCAGCAAGGCGAAAAACTTCCCATGGGATCGGTGCTTGCCAAGGACAGCATGACGGTGACCGATGAAGGTCACATACATCCAGGGGCCATGTTCATAATGGAAAAATTGCCAGACGGTACCAGCCCGAACACCGCTGACTGGCGTTATATAATGGTGCTGCCGGACGGGTCGGTGTTCGGGGATACTATGGGGGACCGCGCCAGTGAGGTCGCGTACTGCCATGTCTGTCACGAGCAAGTGGCGGATCGCGACTATACGTTCTTTATCCCCGAAGAATATCGGGTGGAAAACTAAGCCGGTTCACCCGGCAGCTTGAGTTCTGTCGCCTCACGGCGGCTGAGCTGTTCGCCTTGTTTCCGTTTGGACAGTACCTCGCGGGCCAACGCGTATTTGTCATCCTGCCAGAAGATCAGGCATCCGTTGCAGCCCTTGCCGCAGCATCCTTCCGTGCCGATGCGGTTTGTCTTGAACCGGCGTTCGTTACCGTCTTCGCCAATCTTTTCAACCAGATCTTCGCGACGGCGTGCATAAGCTGTTGAATTGTCGCGACCGGAGGTTTCTAATCCCTGCACGAGCTTGTCAAAGCGAATGCGGCTCCAGTGTTCGCCGGTCAGGGCGCGTTCCTTGCGCAGCACTGAATAGACCGGAAAACGGGCGCGCAGATCGTCGATATCCTCGTGATCAAACAGGGTGAAAGGCAACCGGATGATGGTTTTTGTGCTGCCATGAACCACGTCCAACCGTGCGCCATCATGGGCGCGTTCGAAATCATAGACCCGCAGCAGAACCGTGTCGCGTGCGACTGGCGAGACGAAATCCAGCACATCACCCGGTTCCAGCTTGTTCTTCACCTCAACCAGAAAGGCATCCTCGGTCACTTCGGTGACGATCCCGGCATATTCCCATTGCGAGATCGAGGCCGTGTGTTCGTAATCATGTGCATAGTTTGTCAGCCGACCCTCGTGAAAGGCCAGCGTATAGCCGCGATTTCCGACGGTTTCGAGCTCGCGCATGTAAGGCTTGGGGTCCCAGTTTTCGGGATCCGCGAAATAGTCATCGATGGCCATACGATAGGCCCGCGCGACGATCGCGGCGTAGTATTCCGATTTGCCGCGCCCTTCGACCTTGAGGCTGTCGACACCGATTTTCAGGTACTCGTCCAGCTTCGGCATGATGCAGAGGTCGCGTGAGTTTAGGATGTACGAGCCGCGATCATCCTCTTCGACGGGCATCAGGTCACCGGGGCGACAGCCTTCTTCCAGCAGGAATTCGAACAGGTCGGCGTTTTCTTCGGTGATACGCAATTCCTGATGCGTACCATCCTTGAGGCGCAGTTTCAGACCGTAGTTCCAGCGGCAGGAATTGGCGCAGTTGCCCTGGTTGGCCCCGCGTTCGGCCATGAAATTCGACAGCAGGCAGCGGCCCGAATAGGTCATGCACATAGCGCCGTGCACGAAGGCTTCTAACTTGATATCAGGGCATTTCTCACGGATCTCGACCAGTTCGGGATAGGAAACCTCACGCGCCAGAACCACCAGCTCGGCCCCCTGATCCTGCCAGAACTTCACCGACAGCCACGAACAGATATTGGCCTGGGTCGAGATATGCAGCGGCAGTTCGGGCGCGCGCTCGCGGACGTATTGGAATACGCCCGGATCGGCGATGATCAACCCGTCGGGCTGCACCTTGCGCACCGTGTCGATGTATTCGTCCAGTTTCGGGATGTCTTTGTTATGCGAGAACAGGTTCAGTGTCAGGTAGGCGCGCCGGCCATGGTTGTGGCAGAACTCGACCCCTTCAATTACCTCGTCCAGCGAAAACTCGGACTTGGTGCGCAGCGACATATCCGGCGTGCCCAGATACACGGCGTCTGCCCCATAGAGGATGGCGAGTTTTAGTTTGCGCAGATTGCCCGCAGGCATCAGCAACTCGGATCTGGGCTGGGTCATGGAAGCTACCTGACAAAGGATCAAGGCGGCCTTCTACGCCATAATCATTGCGCCCAAAACCCTGTTATCTGCGACGGAACCGCGCTGTGCCGAAAACTTCGATCAGTTGTTGGCGCACCGGCTCGGGTTGCGCCTCGACTGCGTTCAGAACCTCACGCAGTTCGGCGCGCAGCCCATGCATCTGATCAATCAGCGAGATCATCATCGACAGCGCATCGGCCTCCATGTCGTATTGCTCGTGCAACTCGCAAGCCAGTTCCAGCCGGGCAACGTCGATACTGTGATAGACCAGCCCCTGCTCCGATTGTTCAGGGATCACGATCTCGGCCGCAAGATATTCGGTCAGGCGGTCAGAGGTCAGGCGCGAGACGGTTTCGATCAGTTCCTTTTCGGTCAGGGTCATGACGGCATTCCTTTCCGCGGATCGTAGCGGTGCGTTTCGCGCCAGGTCTCCATGAACTGCCTGAGGTCATCATCGATCTTGTCGGGCATCGAGACAGTCAATTCGATCAGTTGGTCGCCGCGCTGGGATGAGCCGCGTTTCTTCACCCCCTTGCCGCGCAGGCGAAGGGTTTTACCGCTGCTGGTGCCCGCCGGAACATTGACGTTTACACCGCCATCGATTGTGGGGGCGGCGACTTTGCCGCCCAGAATGGCCTCATCTATGCTGATCGGCAGCGTAATATGGATGTCGTCGCCCTGACGGTCAAACACCGGATGTTTGGCGACCGTGACGGTCACCAACGCATCCCCCGGAGGGCCTTCGCCATAACCCGGAGCACCCTTGCCGCGCAGACGGATGGTTTGACCCTCGGTTATACCGGCGGGGATCTTGACCTCGATCCGGTTACCGTCTGGTAGGGTCAGTTTCTGGCTGGCGCCAAACACGGCATCCAGAAAGCTGATCTGAAGGGAATAGTTCAGGTTATGCCCTGGCGCATGAAATTCATGTCTTTGCTGGCCGCCAAATCCACCGCGGCCGCGCATGAATTCGGCAAAGATGTCCGACATGTCGTCCGGGTCCGCCTGACGCCCGCGATAGGGGTTTCCAGCGGCCTCGGCATAGTCCCGGTAATAGTGTTGTTGCGGGCGTTCCTGACCCGATGCGTCGATTTCGCCATTGTCGAAGCGGGCGCGGGTTTCAGGATCTTTCAGCAAGTCATACGCGGCAGCGGCGGCCTTGAATTTGGCCTCGGCCTTGGCATCGCCGGGTTTCAGGTCCGGGTGGCACTCCTTAGCAATACGCCTGTAGGCTTTCTTGATTTCGTCGGCGCTGGCGTCTTTCGGTACGCCAAGGACGGAATAGGGATCGTCGCTCATCTCACACTCGCGGGTCAGGGCAGGTCTGATCTTGATGAATGTGTTCTATCACGTGTTTTCAACGGGTCAAAAGGAAGAGGCAATTGAATTGTCTCGAAAAAACTCAGAAGCCTGCTAATATCTTCATATTTCTGATTGTAGATAGACGGAGGCCATCCCATGTCGCGCAGAATCAAATCCGCTTTGGCCCTGCTGGCCGGCAATGCCATCGGGCTGTTGTTGGCTTCGCTGATACTGTCCGGTTTCGCGATCAAACCGATCTCTTTTATCGTGGTTGTGATCGTTTTCACTGTCGTTCAGGTGATCGCCGAGCCCTTGATACTGAAGCTTGGCGAAAAGAAAGCGCCCGCATTGAAAGGCGGGATAGCCCTGGTCGTGACATTTGTGGGCCTGCTGGTGACCGACCTCATCGCGTCGGGGCTGACCGTTGGTGGTATCTCGAACCTGCTGGCGGCGACGCTGCTTGTCTGGCTGGGGGCGCTGATCGCCAGCGTGGTGCTGCCGATCTACGTTTTCAAGGATCTGCGTGCCGCGAAGAAGTAATCACAGCGCGTTCAGGCTGACCTCGATCGCCTGCCACAGTTCGTCCACCGGTTCGCATCCAACGGACAGGCGGATGAAGGCCGGGTCGACGCTATCGCCCCAGCGCGCGCGGCGTTCGGCCGAGCTGTGAACACCTCCGAAGGATGTGGCGGGGCGCAAAAGCGGGCAGGTGTTGATGAAGGCTTCGGCCTTGTCTTCGCTTTCCAAAGTCAAGGATAGCAGAAATCCGAACCGGGCCGTTTGTGCCTGCGCCAGTGCGTGTGATGGATCATTGGCTAGCCCGGGATAGCGGACCTGTTTGACCGCTGGGTGACCTGCCAACCGTTCTGCTATTACCTGAGCCGAGTTGCACATCCGGTCGAACCGGACATCCAGCGTTTCCAACCCGCGATGCAGCAGCCATGCCTCATGCGGTCCGGGGATCGAGCCTGAGATTTTCCGCCATTCCTCGACCCGTTCCATGATGTCACTGTTGCGGCTGGCCACATGGCCCATCAGCATGTCGGAATGCCCGCCCATCGCCTTGGTGTCGGACGACACGACCACGTCGATGCCCAAATCCAACGGGCGCTGACCCAGCGGTGTCATCGTCGTATTGTCGGCAATCGTCACCCCGCCAACAGACCGCACCTGTTCGGCTATAACTTTCAGGTCAATCATGTCCAGACCGGGGTTCGAAGGGCTTTCGGCGAACACAACGTCAAACCCGTCAAAACCACCTGCGGCAAACGCAGTGGTCGGGCGCTCTTCAATTGTCACGCCAAGACGCGAAAGGAACCGGTCGGCCAGCAGACGGGTGACATAGTACCCGTCCGAAGGAATCAGAAGGCGCGACCCGGCTTGCACCGTTGCAAAAAGAGCCGCAGAAATTGCGGCCATCCCTGAAGGAAAACTGAGGCAAGGCGCGTCTTCCAGATGGGACAAAACATGCTCAAGATGTGCCCAGGTGGGGTTATCGACACGGCCATAGGTCGGGTGACCGTCCGGCGCGCCCGGCAGATGGAACATGCTGCTTTGCGTCAGAGGAAGGGCGACGGGTTCGCCTTTTGACAACGCGTTGCCACGTAGGTGGAGCATTTCGCCTGTCTTTGGGGGTTTCATCGCTCAGCGCCCCGGAATTTCGTCGCGGGGCGGGGCGGGTTCCCAGTTCTCGATGATCTCGGCCGCCTCCTGCGCGGTATCGACAAAGCGGAACAGGTCCAAATCCTCCTCCGAGATCGTACCGGCATCCGCCAGTGCGTCCCAGTTGATAACCTTCTCCCAGAACGCGCGGCCAAACAGCAGGAATGGCACGCGATCCATTCTGCCGGTCTGGATCAGGGTCAGGGATTCGAACAGTTCATCCAGCGTCCCAAACCCACCGGGAAAGATGGTGATGGCGCGGGCGCGCATCAGGAAGTGCATTTTGCGGATCGCAAAATAGTGGAAATTAAAGCTGAGCTCTGGCGTCACGAAACTGTTTGGCGCCTGCTCGTGCGGGAGCACGATGTTCAGCCCGATCGAGCACCCGCCCGCTTCGTGTGCACCGCGATTGCCAGCTTCCATCACACCGGGGCCGCCGCCAGTGACGATCACATTCTCGCGGCAGCCGGTTTCTTTCGATTTCACGGTCATCAGCCGGGCAAACTCACGCGCCTCATCATAATATTTCGACAAGCTGGCCAGGGTTTCTGTTCGCGCGGTGTGCTTCTGCGAGGGTTCGGGGATGCGGGCGCCGCCGAACATGACGATGGTCGACGTGATCTCACGCTCGGTCATGATCATTTCGGGTTTCAGCAACTCAAGCTGCAAGCGTACAGGGCGCAGCTCGTCCCGGCACAGAAACTCGTCATCCGCGAAAGCCAGACGGTAGGCCGGAGAGCGTGTTTGCGGTGTGTCCGGAACCTCTTTCGCGGTCGAGCGGTCGGTCTGCGCATCGCGAAACGGACTGTGACGGTCTTCTCTCATCGGTGATTGATCCCTGCTTGCGTGTTTGACAAACAGCTATAGGGTTCGCGGGCAGAGTGCCAGTCACGGAAAGACGAGAATGAATTGGAAAAGTGAAATATCGGCGGCACGGGACCGCATCGCGGGATATGCGCAAGTGACCCCGGTTATGGAAAGCAACATTCCCGGCTATCCGGTTGAGCTGAAACTCGAGCACATGCAGCATACTGGCAGTTTCAAGGCGCGGGGTGCGTTCAATACGCTGCTCAGCTCGGATGTGCCGCCCGCAGGCTTGGTCGCCGCATCCGGTGGCAATCATGGTGCGGCGGCGGCTTATGCAGCGCAGACGCTGGGTTATCCTGCAAAGATATTTGTGCCGGAACTGGCAGGCCCGTCCAAGATCGCACTGATCCGGCAAACCGGCGCCGACCTGAGCGTTGTTTCCGGTGAATACGCGAACGCGCTGACCGCAGCGCAGGAGCATGAGGCAACAAGGGGGGCAATGCAGATCCATGCTTACGACGCCCCGGCCACGGTGGCTGGGCAAGGAACCTGTTTTGCGGAATGGGACGCCCAGGGCTTGCAGGCGGATACGGTACTGGTCGCTGTTGGTGGCGGCGGGCTGATCGCCGGGGCGCTGGCCTGGTTCGGTGGCGCGCGCAAGGTTGTGGCGGTCGAGCCGGAAACGTCCTGCGCGTTGAATGCAGCGTTGCGCGCTGGTGAGCCGGTTGATGTTTCCGTGTCGGGCATCGCCGCAAACGCGCTGGGCGCGCGGCGGATCGGCGAAATTTGTTTTGAATTGGCACAGGGTATGAGTTCGGTTCTGGTGTCAGACGATGCCATCGCGGCGGCACAACAGGCGCTTTGGCGCGCGCATCGCATTGTGGTAGAGCCTGCGGGCGCGACCGCATTGGCCGCCTTGACCTCGGGTGCGTATCGACCTGAACCGGGTGAGCGCGTGGCCGTTCTGGTTTGTGGTGCAAATATCGCGCCGGACCCGTTCGCTGAGTGAATTATCGGGTTGTGGATGTGGATGGTGGATTTTATCTATAATCCATGACTGCAATGATCTCCGACACGATTTACCAAAGCCTCAGCCAGCAGATCATCACCGGAGAGCTAGCGGCCGGTGAAAAGCTGCGGCAGGACCATATTGCCCGAACCTTCGATACCAGCCATGTTCCGGTGCGCGAAGCCTTGTTGCGGCTTGAGGCGCATGGGTTGGCCCGGCATGAACCGCGCAAGGGAATGCGTGTAACAGCATTAGACCCGGCAGAGGTTCGGGAGGTGATCGAAATGCGCGTGGCGTTGGAAACGCTGGCGTTGCAGCAATCGATGCAAAACATGTCTCCGGTCGCGTTGGAAAAGATCGAGAACGCACGTATCGCCTGTGACGAGGCGCAGTCGATGCCGCAATGGGAGGCCCACAACAGAACGTTCCATCGCGCCATCCTGACACCTTGCGGGCTGCCTCGGCTTTTGCACGCAATCGACGATCTGCATATCGCAAGCGCACGCCATCTGTTCGCGCAATGGCGGTTGAAATGGGTGCAGAGGGCTGACACGGATCATGCGGCCATTGTGCGGGCGTTGAAGCGCAAGGAAATGGCCACAGCAACGGCGATCCTGACCCGCCATATCCGGCGCGCAAGCTGATGACCCTGAGCCTCAGACGCAATTGGGCCCGTCTGCGTCGCATTGCGCCATGGGTCGGGCTTGCGTATAGGCCAAATCAACGTGAACAGATTCTGTAGGGAGACACTCCATGTCCAACGCGCAACTGGAAGCCGCCATCGAAACCGCCTGGGAGGCACGCGAGACCATCACGCCCGCCACCACAGGCGAGCAGCGCGAGGCGATCGAGGATACGCTGAATGCGCTGGACAGTGGCTCGTTGCGCGTGGCGGAAAAGCTGGAATCCGGTGACTGGCACGTAAACCAATGGGCCAAAAAGGCGGTTCTGCTGGGCTTCCGTATCAAGGACATGGAAATCCAGCCGGGCGGTCCGCAGGACGGCGGCTGGTGGGACAAGGTGGACAGCAAGTTCGCCGGTTGGGGTGAAAACCAGTGGCGTTCTGCCGGGTTCCGCGCGGTTCCAAACTGCGTTGTCCGCAAATCCGCTTACATCGCACCGGGCGTGGTGCTTATGCCGTCTTTCGTGAACCTTGGGGCCTATGTTGACGAAGGCACGATGGTTGATACCTGGGCCACTGTCGGGTCCTGCGCGCAGATCGGCAAGAATGTGCACCTGTCGGGGGGCGTTGGCATTGGCGGAGTGCTTGAGCCGATGCAGGCTGGCCCAACCATCATTGAAGACAATTGCTTTATCGGCGCGCGCTCGGAAGTGGTGGAGGGAAGTATCGTCCGCGAAGGCTCGGTTCTGGGAATGGGCGTGTTCATTGGTAAATCCACCAAGATCGTGGACCGAGAAACCGGAGAAGTTATGTATGGCGAGGTTCCGCCCTATTCGGTTGTGGTCGCGGGTTCCATGCCGTCAAAGAACAATGTCAGCCTCTATTGCGCGGTGATCGTGAAGCGGGTTGACGAAAAGACCCGCTCGAAAACGGGCATCAACGAATTGCTGCGGGACTGATCGTTCTGATTAACGCGCAAGGCCGGGGCATAACTGCTTCGGCCTTTTGTTTTTTGGGTCAAGCCGACTGAACCAGATACGAAGTTCGTGGCCGCGATCAGCTTTGAAGTGCTGCTTAGCGGTTCTCACCCTGCATGGCTTCGACTTCAGTGCTTCCTGTGTTTACTTCAGCACTTTCGGTTTCGCTGCCGCCTTCGGATTCACCGTTGCCTTCGGTTTCACCATCGCCGCCGGATTCAACTCAACAGCTTTTCGGGCCGGAGGCCTTCAATCAATGAGGGAGGCCGAGACTCGCGTTCACTGAGTCTCTCGCCCAGCTAATCCCTTGATCGGATATCGGTCCGGTTCCTCGAAAACATCTATGACCCGTGTGCCAGCCTTGATTTTGCCGCCATGTTCCACGCCTGATGGGATCGAATACCTGTCGCCCGAGCGGTAGGTCCGGGTCTGCCCGTCGATGGTCAATTCAATCTCACCCTCCACCACTATGCCCCATTGGGCTTTGTGAGAATGTAAGGGCAATTCGAAATCCTGAAGAAACGTAAAGAACGCCACCAATCCTGCATCCGACCGGATCACGGCCGTTTGCACCACGTCGTCGGGGAACGGTACGTCGAGGCTGGGAAAACTCGCTATGAAATCTGGGTAGGGCATGAAGGCGTCCTTTGGTATCCGGGATCGGTTTATTCCGGGTACTATGGGCGCAAGGCGGGGCTCCTGCAATTGTTGGCTGCTTGACCGCGAACCGGCGCGGGGCTATGGCCCGGTGCATGGAGAAGCAAAAGAAACCCTCGCGTCAGCAAGTCTATACCCTTCTGGTCCAGATTGGCCGCAAGGAGGGCGACGGGCTGCCTGATGGGGCAACCGGCGCGGCGCTAATGTGCTATGCCAGCGGCGTGGATGAGGCCGAGGCCGTGCGTGAGACGGTCGCGATCCTGAAGCAGGCCGACACTGCACCGCTGGATGTCACCGGATACGGCACATTGGCCGAGCGTGAAGCGCAAGGTCACGATATCGAGGCGGACGAACGTGCGCTGATGCAAAGAGCATTGGATGAAAACGCAGTGATCGTCGCGCAGATGACACCGTTTTTCGGAGACGAGGCGCAGGCCTAGTTCCGCGATCCGAACCACTTGCGATAGATTTCGTCATAGGTTCCGTCTTCGCGCAAGCCAAGCAATGCCTGGTTTACATCCTCGACCAGTGGTGATCCGGTCGGGAAAGCGATGCCGTAGTTTTCGCGCAGGAAAACACCACCTGTCATCGACGCAATGCGCCGCCCTTCATGGGCCGCAAAATAGGACAGGATCGGCGCGTCGAATACGACGGCATCCAGATCTTCGGCCTTGAAAGCGTCCAGCATCTCATTCAACCCCGGATAGCTGGTAAACTCGATCTCGCGCCGGTTCAGAAAACTTGCCGCAGTCGACCCTGATATTGTCCCGACAGTCTTGCCGTACAGGTCGTTCACCGAATTCACGCTGCCGGTGATGGCGTCCACAGTCATGACCGAGGTGATACGGGCGGTGAACACCGAAACGATGAACAAGGATGACACCACCAGCACGACACCCAACATTCGACCGAACGGAGTGCGCGGCATTCGCTCTTCGAACCCGCCATTCACAACCAAGTTCAGCGCCCACCAGAACGATGGGAACCACGCTTCGTTCAAGTCGCGGTCGAAATAGGGTTGGGCGCGGCGTTCAAAGCTCCACATCAGCATGCCGCCACCGAGGAGAATGGCAAAGGCCAGCCCTATGGCGATGAACAGTTCTTTCGAGAGCAGGGCCTGCAACAGCGATGGTTTTCGTACCGCGTCCGAGGGTACCATGATCTGAAGACCCGCTTCAAAGATCGGCTGAGAAAAGTCCATTTGCGTTTCGCGCAGGGCGGTGATCGAGATATTGGCGATGGCAAGGTCTGCAGATCCGCTCTGCACGGCACCCAACATGTCAGAAAACGCCTCGACGCGGTTGACCGTGTAGTCCCAGTTCAGAGCCTCGGCCAGGGCCGCCAGCAAATCCATAGAGAAACCGGTTTCGTCGCCATCCTCGACATAGGAAAATGGCGGGCGGGTCACGGTTGTGACCGAAAGGGACTGTGCCAGGCTTTGCTGTGCGATGACGGCGAAAGTCAGGCAGATCAGTGCGAAGAAGGCGCGCTTCATATTCAATTCACCTGTTTCGCGGCCCTGTAACGCGAATTTGTGGCGGGCGGCAAGGTGGTCGCAGGGTAAAGTTCCATGTTTTATTGGGGTGCCGCTTTGACATCTACATATTCGGATGACCGTTTTTTTACGGATTGGGGTTGGAAAACCGGCCAAATCGTTGAATCTGTGCGCGAACCCGCGTCAGACACAGTTTCAGAGGTCCCCGCATGACTGATCCCGTCCAATTGACAGCCGAACTGATCCGTTGCCCTTCGGTCACACCTTCAGAGGGCGGAGCACTTGTTTTGCTTGAGACAGTGCTGTCGGAGGCAGGTTTCGAATGCTCGCGTGTCGATCGCGGCGGCATCAGTAACCTGTTCGCGCGTTGGGGGCAGAAAGGTCATGCGCGTAGTTTCGGATTTAACGGTCACACAGACGTCGTCCCTGTCGGCGACGAAGCTGCCTGGACTGCGCCGCCTTTCGGGGCCGAAGTGCGGGATGGGGTGATGTATGGGCGCGGTACTACCGATATGAAATCCGGTGTTGCGGCTTTTGCGGCTGCCGCAGTGGATTTCGTGCGTGACACCCCGCCGGATGGGGCAATTGTCCTGACGATTACCGGTGATGAGGAAGGCGATGCGTTGGACGGCACCACTGCGCTTCTCGATTACATGGAAGGCGCCGGAGAGCGTATGTCGGTCTGTCTGGTGGGTGAGCCAACATGCCCGAACAAAATGGGCGAGATGATCAAGATCGGCCGTCGGGGCTCAATGACTGCATGTTTTAAGATTACAGGTGTTCAGGGACATTCGGCTTATCCCCATCGGGCCAAAAACCCTCTGCCCGCCATGGCGCGGCTGATGGATCGGCTTGCCAGCCATGAACTGGATCAGGGCACGGACCATTTCGACGCCTCAACACTGGCTGTTGTCACTATCGACACCGGAAACGCCGCAACCAACGTGATCCCGTCGCAATGCAGCGGCGCGGTCAATATCCGCTTTAACGATCTGCATTCCGGGGCCAGCCTGAGTGACTGGTTGCAATCAGAGGCGGATCAGGTGGCAGCCCAATACGGTGTCGACATCGGTGTCACGATCAGCATATCGGGTGAAAGTTTTCTGACCCCACCAGGGCCTTTGTCGGATCTGGTGGCCAAAGCGGTCGAAACCGAAACCGGCGTTACGCCTGAACTGTCGACAACCGGCGGCACCTCGGATGCGCGCTTTGTCAAAGACCATTGTCCGGTGGTGGAGTTCGGCTTGGTCGGGCGCACGATGCATCAGGTGGACGAGTGCGTTGAGGTTGCGCAGATCAAGCAACTCAAATCGATCTATACCCGTATCCTGACGGATTATTTCGCCTGATCCATGCAGCGCACATTGGTGATCATGGTCAAGGAACCTCGACCGGGCCGTGTCAAGACGCGGCTGGGGCGTGATATCGGCATGGTTGGTGCCGCGTGGTGGTTTCGGCACCAGACCCGCGCTTTGATCCGAAAGCTGCGTGACCCTCGCTGGCAGATCGTGCTGGCCGTGTCGCCCGATGCAGAAGGTCTTGCAAGCCGTATCTGGCCCGTTGATCTGCCGCGCGCGCCGCAGGGGTCCGGCGATCTGGGGGACCGGATGAGACGGATGTTGCGCGGAATGCCCAAGGGGCCGGTTTGCCTGATCGGAGCGGATATTCCGGGTATTTCGCGTGCACATATAGCCCGCGCTTTTGGTGCGCTTAGGCGAACCCAGATGGTGTTCGGCCCCGCGCCGGATGGCGGCTATTGGCTGGTCGGTGCGCAGCGCTATGGCGCGCTGCCCGCAGGTCTGTTCCACGATGTGCGCTGGTCCACAGAACATGCATTGGCCGACACACTTGCCTCAATCCCAAACTGCCGTGTGACCCTGCTGGACCAGCTGCGCGATGTGGATACGGTCGCTGATCTGAAGCCCTGAGATTTTTTGGTCATGACGCGGTCGCAAACGCGTGCTACGCCGGAAGCATGACTCGCATCCCCACCAAGCAGGAGGTCCTTGACTGGATCTCGGCGAACCCCACCCTGACCTCGAAACGCGATATCGCCAAAGCCTTTGGCATCAAGGGCGCGGATCGTATTGACCTCAAGCGCATCCTCAAAGAGCTTGAGGCCGAAGGGCATCTTGAAAAACGCAAACGCAGCTATCGCGATCCGGACCGTCTTCCACCTGTCAGTGTCTTGCAGGTGAAAGAGCCGAATGCCGATGGTGATCTGTTCGCCCGACCACTGGAATGGCATGGCGAAGGGGTCGAGCCCATCGTTCTCATCATCGCGCGGGCCAGCGACCCGGCCCTGGGTGAGGGTGACCGTATTCTGGCCCGCCTGACCGTCGTGCACGAGGAAGATCACAATTACGAAGCGCGTCTGATCCGCCGGATCGGAACCAACCCGCGCAAGATCGTGGGCATATTCCGTAAAGGGGCCGAAGGGGGCAGAATCGTCCCTATCGACAAGGCAGGCCAGACCGAATGGCTGGTTGCCGATGGCGCGGTGCATGGTGCCAAAGACGGCGAATTGGTCGAGGCCGAACAGGCCGGGCCAAAAAATCGCATGGGCCTGCCACGCGCCCGCATTGTTGAACGGTTGGGTGATCCGACCGCGCCCAAGGCTGTTTCGCTGATCGCGATCCATCAGCACGGTATCCCGGATGACTTTCCCGACAAGGTCATAGCCGAAGCAGACAATGCCAAACCCGTTGGCCTGAAGGGCCGCGAGGACCTGCGGGACATGCCGCTGCTGACCATCGACCCCTCGGATGCGCGTGATCGTGATGATGCCTGCTACGCGCACGCGGATGAAGACCCCAAGAACCCTGGTGGACATGTGATCTGGGTCGCTATCGCCGATGTTGCTGCTTATGTGCTGCCCGGCTCGGCCCTGGACCGCGAGGCGCGCAAGCGGGGCAATTCAAGTTATTTCCCTGACCGAGTGGTCCCGATGCTGCCTGATCGGCTGTCGGGTGATCTGTGTTCCCTCCATGAAGGCGTCCCGCGTGCCTGTATCGCTGTGCGGATGCAGATTGACGCGGACGGTAACAAGATTGGTCATCGTTTCGTGCGGGGGTTGATGCGTTCGGTCGCGTCGCTGAACTATGCCGAAGTGCAGGAGGCCATCGACGGCAACCCGAACGACCGCACCGGGCCATTGCTGGAGACGGTCTTGAAACCGCTTTATGCCGCCTATGCCGCGCTGAAGAAAGCGCGGGCTGTGCGACAGCCACTGGAACTGGACCTGCCCGAGCGTAAGATCGTGCTCAGCGAAACGGGTCATGTTGAAAGCGTGGCGTTCCGTGACCGGTTGGATGCGCATCGGTTGATCGAAGAGTTCATGATCCTCGCCAATGTCTCGGCTGCGGAGACACTGATCGCCAAGCGCCGTCCGCTGCTGTTCCGCGTGCACGAGGAACCCGCGCCCGAGAAACTGGAAAGCCTGCGGGAAACGGCGCAGGCTGCCGGATTGAACCTCGCCAAGGGGCAGGTGCTGCAAACCCGCCACCTGAATGCGCTGCTGAACGCCGCCGCCGGGACCGAGGATGCGGAACTGATCAACCTGACCACTCTGCGGTCAATGGCACAGGCATATTACAACCCAGAAAACTTCGGCCATTTCGGGCTGGCGCTGCGGAACTACGCGCATTTCACCTCTCCTATCCGGCGCTATGCCGATCTGGTCGTGCATCGGGCGCTGATCTCGGCCCACGGTTGGGGCACGGACGGTTTGACAGAAGACGAGATTACCCGGCTCGAAGAAACGGCCACTCATATCTCGGATACTGAACGCCGATCCATGATGGCTGAACGGGACACGACTGACCGCTATCTGGCCGCGTATCTGAGCGAGCGGGTCGGCAATGAATTCACGGGCCGGATCAGCGGCATTGCCCGGTTTGGTGCTTTTGTCAAAATGGACGAAACCGGTGCGGATGGCTTGGTTCCGGTGCGATCACTTGGGCGCGAGTTTTTCCATTTCGACCGCGAGGCCGGGACACTTATGGGGGCGGACACGGGGCTGACTATCGCCATTGGTCAACGTGTCACCGTTCGACTGACCGAAGCGACACCAGTGACCGGCGGGTTGGAGCTGGAGCTGCTGTCCATTGACGACCAGGCCCTGCCGCGCGGACAGGGGCCAAAAGGGCGATCATCCCGGCGCAAAGCGATCAGCACCAAGCGCAAGAAAGACAAGATCAAGCGCAAGGTCGAACGCAAACGCCGTCAGAGGTGATAGGTCAACGCCCGGGCAATCAGCCTTCCGTGGCGTGTTGGATCGATTTGTGTAGTGTCATCAAACAGAACGGCACGGTTCCCATCTATCTGATCCTCGCCCGGAAAGGCGGATGTGAAATCGCTTATCAACCGGGTTTGGCAGTGCACAAACAAGGCGAAACTTGCCGACTTGTGCGCGCCCAGCCGGATCGTTGACCCCTTGGGCGCAAGATAGGCGGGCTGACCCCACCGCAGCTCCTCTTGCACCGTGGGGGCGGCAGGCAGAGAGGCTGCCGTGTCAAACACAAGCGCCCGCAAGGCCAGAGCCCCCGCACGGGTTTGCGGGGGCAGGGCTTCAAAGGCCGAAGCGACCAAAGGGTTTTCAAAGGGTTTCATGCAATTGGTATCGCCTGTTCCAACCGATCCACGTAGCTGTTTAGCAGGTTATCCTGTTTGATCCGGCGGGTCAGGGGGGTGTCCGCAGGTGTGGCGCGCATTGCGGCAAGCATTGGACCAACGCTCATGTCCGCAGATGTCGGCCGGTCCCCAAGCAGGAAAGAGGATTGCCACAGATAGGCCGAGATCGCCTCGAGGTCACGTTCGATCCGGTCCAGCCGTTCGGACAGCGAAAACCGCCCGATTCCCTGCGACGTGATCCCCTTCAGAACGGATTTCCGGATCGCATTGGATGCGGGTTTTCGGATCAACGCCGGAATTCCGGTAAAGAACGTATCTCGCAAGATCGGCCAGACTTGGTCATTGCCCCAGCGATCCAGAACGATGTGAAAATACAGATGCTCTTCGGCCATGCGCACCAGGGCGCGGGACTGCGCCTTTTCGACATCCGTCAACCCTTTGTCGAAATCCGCGCCCTGCTGTTCCAACCAATCGCGGATCAGGTCGCTGTCCGGGACTAGGCGTTCCGGCGTCCGCAAAACGGGCAGCTTCTGGTGGGGCATCTTGCGGGGGTCAAGCATGTCCGAGCGCTGCCAGGTCTGGCCGGACTGCTGAAGCATCAATGCTGTCTTGACACAGAAGGGGCTGGCACTGAACAGGCCGAAGGCAGAGGGGAAGGTGAGAAGGGTCAGCATTATAAGGCTCCGTGTTATGGGGTGCTGACTGAGTATCGGGACCTAATGACAGTTTCTGTCATTAGGGATAAGCTATAATACATCATGTCCCGCACCGCCCGTTTGTTCCAACTGATGCAAGCCCTGCGTTCTGGCCCTTCGCCCAGAACATCCGAACAGTTGGCGCAGGATTTGGGTGTTTCGGCCCGAACAATTCATCGGGATATTGATGCATTGCGCGGACTGGGTGCCGTGATCGATGGCGAAGCGGGGTTTGGCTTTACGCTGATCGAGGACGCAACCCTGCCCCCATTGGGGTTCACTGATGATGAGCTTGAAGCGTTGGTTCTGGGCCTGCGCGAAGTTCAGGTGATTGGCGATCCGGCTTTGTCGGGCGCAGCGGGCACGGCCCTGCGGAAACTTCAGGGACGCTTGCCGCAACGCCAGTCCCACCGGCTCAGCCATGCGGTTCTGGCTGCTACGCGGTTCAACCGCCCGCCTGAACCCACGATTGACGTGGCCACTCTGCGGCAGGCGACGTGGGATGAGCGCGCGGTTGAGTTTTTCTATACGGACGCGAAAGGCGATGCTACGCACAGGCGCGTCAACCCGTTGAGCATCGTCTATCTGGATCACTCGAACGTGTTGTTGGGCTGGTGCCACCTGCGACAGGATTTTCGCGTTTTCCGGTTGGATCGCTTGCAGGACATGTCAGTGACGGAACAAAGTTTCAGGCCGAACCGCGTGCCCCTGCTGCGCGAAGCATTGGAACGCATTCGGGCAGAGCGTGCCGCGCAGGAGCGTGAGGCGAACGTCTGAGCTCTTTGTGAATTTCCGATTTTGCGCTACCCTGTGGCCGAGCAGTAATCAGGAAAAACGGAATGCGAAAATGCGTAGGCGGCGTCATGACCGTCGCATTGTGGGCATCCATAGTGCAGGCGGAAACAACAGAGAACACCAGATGGGCAGACAGCGGGATATCGCGCGATGCGTTGCAACTGGCTTCGGCGGATGTGACCGTATCAATCCGTCCGGTCCCGCGCCCGTTGACTGAGGCCTTGCCCGTGGCTTCTGCGACAACGGCACGGTTTCAGACCTGGCTTGGCGCGTTTCAGGGCCGCGCGCGGCGGCAGGGCATTTCGCAGGGAACACTGACTCAAGTGTTTTCGGGCATGAGCTATGACGAAGATGTCCTGGAACGGGATCGTGATCAGGCGGAGTTTTCGAAACCCATCTGGGAGTATCTTGAGACCGCAGTTTCGGAAACGCGCCTGTCGAATGGGCGCGCCGCCCTGCAGCGGCATCGGCAGGTGTTGAACCGGATCGAGGCTGAATACGGCGTCGAAAAAGAGGTGGTCACAGCCATCTGGGGACTTGAAACCTCTTTCGGGTCTTATCGCGGCAGCAGTCCAACGCTTCGTTCATTGGCGACGCTAGCCTTTGATGCGCGGCGGGCACAATTCTTTGAAACGCAGTTGGTCGCTGCCCTGCGGATTGTGCAGGCTGGTGATATCAGTGCCGGCAACATGCTTGGCAGTTGGGCGGGCGCAATGGGGCATACGCAATTCATGCCCACGTCATATCTGGATCACGCGGTAGACTTCGACGGTGATGGCAGGCGCGACATCTGGTCGGATGACCCGACGGATGCGCTGGCTTCGGCGGCGTCTTATCTGGCGCGGCATGGTTGGACGAAGGGTCAGCCGTGGGGCGTGGAGGTGCGTCTGCCCACGGATTTCGATTACGCCTCAGCCCGTCGTGATTTAACGCTGATGCCGTCCGAATGGGCTGCACAGGGTGTCGTGGCGCGGGATGGCACCGTCGTGCCGGATCATGGGAAGGCCGCGATCCTGCTTCCGGCCGGAAGTCAGGGCGTCGCGCTGATGATTTTTGACAATTTCAACGTGATCGAGGCGTATAACGGGGCCGATGCCTATGTGATCGGCATCGGGTATCTGTCCGACCGGCTTGCGGGGGGCGCACCGTTTCAATCTGACTGGCCGCGCGGCGATCGGGTGCTGAGCTTTGCCGAGAAAAAGGAACTTCAGACACGTCTGACGGATGCGGGCTTTGACACAAAGGGTGTCGACGGGCGCACTGGGCCAAATACGATCAACGCGGTTCGAGCGTATCAACTGGCGCAAGGGTTGGTCCCGGACGGATACCCCACGCCAAACCTGCTGGAGCGGTTGCGATGACAAAAAAAGGCGGCCCATATGGACCGCCTTTTAAGATGCATAAATCGCTGAGTTAGGATGCGGCTTTCATCAGCCCCTGCGCAATGATCTCGGCCTGTGCTTCGTCCAGCGACTTGTAGATCCGCACGAACATCTCGTTGATATCCGCAGGCGTCAGGATCAGCGGGGGTGAGATGATCATCCGGTCGCCGACATGGCGCATGATCAGGTTATTGGCAAAGCACCGATCACGGCAGATATAGCCGACCGTGCCGGGTTCGGATGCGAATTTGGCGCGGCTGGCTTTGTCCGGGGTCAGCGCGATGGAGGCCATCATGCCAACGATCTTGGCCTCACCCACCAGCGGATGATCTGCCAGTGCTTCCCACTTTTCTTTCAGATAGGGGGCGGCAACGTCGCGCACATGCTCAACGATCTTCTCTTCTTCGAGGATGCGCAGGTTCTCCAATGCCACGGCAGCCGCGACCGGGTGGCCGGAATAGGTATAGCCGTGGTTGAATTCGGTACCGCCAATCACTTCGGCGATTTCGTCGTTCACGATGGACCCGCCGATGGGCGCATAGCCCGAGCTAAGGCCCTTGGCGATGGTCATGATATGCGGCTTGATGCCAACGGTTTGCGACCCGAACCAGTTGCCTGTCCGGCCAAATCCGCAGATGACCTCGTCAGCTATCAGCAAGATATCGTACTTGTCGCAGATACGCTGAATTTCCGGCCAGTATGTATCGGGCGCGACAATCACACCGCCTGCACCCTGAACCGGCTCGGCGATAAAGGCGGCTACCCGGTCTTCGCCCAACTCCTCAATCGCCTCTTCCAGTTCGCGCGCGCGGGCCAGACCGAATTCTTCGGGCGACATGTCGCCGCCTTCGGCCCACCAGTTGGGTTGGTTTATGTGGTGGATGTTCGGGATCGGAATGCCACCCTGTGCGTGCATCCCGGCCATACCACCCAGCGAGGCCGAGCCCACGGATGAGCCGTGATAGGCGTTCTTTCGGCTGATGATGATGTTCTTGTCAGGCTGGCCCTTCTGGGCCCAGTAGGTGCGCACGAGGCGGATATTGGTATCGTTTGCCTCGGACCCGCCTGCTGCGAAAAAGACATGGTTCAGGTCGCCCGGAGCCAGTTCTGCAATCTTGGCAGCCAAAGCAATCGCCGGGACGTGGGTCGTTTTGAAGAAGGTGTTGTAATAGGGCAGCTCGCGCATCTGGCGCGCGGCAACATCAGCCAGCTCATCACGCCCGTACCCGATATTGACGCACCACAGGCCCGCCATCGCGTCCAGAATTTCTTCGCCTTCGCTGTCAGTCAGATAAACGCCAGTGGCACGTGTGATCACGCGCGCCCCTTCCTTCCCCAGCGCACCATTGGCCGAGAAGGGGTGAATGTGATGCGCCGCATCCAGCGCCTGCAACTCGGCGGTCGGCATATGGTTGGTGATGATAGACATCGGAGAATCTCCTTCAAGAACGCAGTTGGCGAACACAATATGATCAAATTTTTTCGTGTCAATCGAATCAGGCTGAATCAGACGGACGTCAATGCTTCCGCCATCAGGTCCATGCCTTGTTCGATGTCCTGGGCGGTTGCCTTTGCGGTCATTTCAGCGTCACCGACGCGCAAAGCGGCAATAATGTCCTTGTGCCGATCCGGAAGGCTCTGCGTGCCGAAGCGCCCGCAGACAACACGCAAAGAGGGGCCAAACCGCAACCAAAGTCTTTCGGCTAGGTCACTGAGGATCGGCGCGTTTGCGTAAGAATACAGCGTTTCGTGAAAAGCCTGGTTCAAACGCAGATAGCCACCGACATCTCCATCGGCGATCATGCGATCCAAATGCCTGTCCAGGCGTTCCAAGTGATCAATGTCCTGCGTTTTCAGGTTGGCGGTTGCACGTCTGGAAAGCTCTGATTCTATTGAAATTCTGGCGAAGATCATCTCTTCAATATCGTTGGAGTTCAACAACGGTACACTGACGCGCCGATTGCCCTGGAAAACCAACCCTCCATCCGAGATCAACCGGCGAATCGCTTCGCGGACCGGAGTCATCCCAACACCCAGCGAATCAGTCAGACCCTGGATTGTGACGGGCTGACCTGGGACCAGTTCACCGAACAGAATCTGTGATCTGAGTGTTTGGTAAACCTGCTCATGCGCGGGTTGTTTGCCCCCTTCGGTCGACGGCGCATATGCCTTATTTTTGATCAAATCCAATTGGTTCTTCCTATTTCGACTAAGCCTGACTTGTCAGGTGACTGGCCACGTGAAACCATACGCTGGATCGAGGGAAAACGCAAAACTTGATCAAATCCAAAAAAACGGGAAAATACCCGTACACTTGCAGGGAGAAGAATATGACAATCAAAACGCTGACCATGACAGCGGTCATCGCATTGGGGACTTCGGCGGCATTTGCCGAAGAGGTGCGTGTTTACAACTGGTCCGACTACATCGACGAAGAACTGCTGAGCAAGTTCGAAGCAGAAACAGGTCTGACCCTGATCTATGACGTGTTCGACAGCAACGAGGTTCTGGAAACCAAGATGCTGGCCGGTGGCTCGGGCTATGATGTGGTTGTACCGTCAGGTACATTCCTTCAGCGCCAGATCCAGGCCGGCGCGTTTCAGCAGCTGGACCAAAGCAAGCTTTCGAACGCCGGAAACCTTTGGGATGTAATCGAAGAGCGAACTGCCGGTTATGACCCGGACAACGCGTATTCGATCAACTATATGTGGGGAACAACCGGGATCGGCGTGAATGTCGGTAAGGTCAAAGAGGTTCTGGGCGACGACATTGCCCTGAACAGCATGGACTTGGTCCTGAAACCCGAGAACATGGAAAAGCTGGCCACTTGCGGTGTGCATTTCCTGGATGCCCCGGCCGAGATCATTCCCATGGTGCTGCAATACCTTGGAGAAAACCCTGACAGCCACGACGCGGACGTGATCGGCAAGACCGAAGCGGTTCTGACAGCAGTCCGCCCGCATATCCAGAAATTCCACAGCTCGGAATATATCAATGCGCTGGCAAATGGCGACATCTGCGTTGCTGTTGGCTGGTCGGGTGACATCCTTCAGGCACGCGACCGTGCCGCAGAGGCAGATAACGGGGTGGAGATCGAGTATCACCCCTTCGCCGAAGGGTCACTGATGTGGTTCGACCAGATGGCAATTCCTGTCGATGCTCCAAATCCCGAAGGCGCACACACGTTCCTTAACTTCATTCTGGACGCCAACAACATGGCGGCGGCATCGAACTATGTGTATTACGCCAACGGCAACAAAGCGTCTCAGGAATTTCTGGAAGAGGACGTGATCGGCGATCCGGCCATCTACCCGGATGATGCCACGATGCAGAACCTGTACATCACGACACCTTATCCGGCGAAAACGCAGCGGGTCGTGACGCGTCTGTGGACCAAGGTCAAATCGGGCACCTGATCCGAATTGCACCGGCAGGGCGGCGCCGCCGCCTTGCCTCTCTTTTCAGCTATTCGAACGAGGGCCGTAGTGAATTCTGACGTCTTTGCGCCATGGGATGACCCGCAGGCGAAACCCTTGATCCAGTTCCGAAACGTGACCAAGCGTTTTGGTGAATTTACTGCCATCGACAACCTGTCTCTGGATATCTTCGAGCGAGAGTTCTTTGCCCTGCTTGGTCCGTCTGGATGTGGCAAAACGACGATGATGCGGATGCTGGCCGGGTTCGAAACACCGACCGAAGGCCAAATCCTGCTTGGAGGGAAGGATATCGACCCAATCCCGCCCAATAAGCGTGCCGTAAACATGATGTTCCAGTCCTATGCCCTTTTTCCGCATCTTAGCGTCTGGGAAAACATCGCCTTTGGCCTGCGCCGGGACAGAATGCCCAAACATGATCTGGAAGACCGGGTCGAAGAAATGCTGCGCCTGACCCGGCTTGAACAGTTCGCCCGCCGTAAACCGCATCAGATTTCGGGTGGGCAGAGGCAGCGTGTGGCGCTGGCGCGCTCGCTTGCCAAGGCACCCAAGCTTTTGCTGCTGGATGAACCGCTGGGCGCACTGGACAAGAAATTGCGCCAGGATACCCAATTCGAACTGATGGATATTCAGGAAAAAACCGGCACCACATTCGTGATCGTTACGCACGATCAGGAAGAGGCCATGACAGTCGCCAGCCGTGTGGCGGTGATGGATCAGGGTCAGCTTATGCAGGTTGCCACTCCGGACCGGATTTATGAAAATCCTGCCTCGGTCTATGTCGCTGATTTTATCGGGGACGTGAACATCATTGAAGGGCGCGCGACATCTGTCGGAGAAGATACCTATCAGGTAGACTGGGCCGAAGGGCAAGCGCCGCTGACTGCCGCGTCAGCGAAGAACTTTGAAAACAGTCAGTTGTGTCATCTGGCGATCCGGCCGGAAAAAGTGACAATCTCGGCTGAGCGTCCGGCGGATGCAGTGAATGCGGTGCAAGGCAAGGTTCATGACATCGCGTATCTGGGCAATCTGTCCACTTATCACGTTGAACTTGCAAACGGCACAATCATCAAGGCGCAGACGGCCAACACCCGCCGCATCTCGCGCCGTTCATTCACCTGGGAAGACCCGGTCTGGCTGTCCTGGACGGCCACCGCTGCGGTTCTGCTGGTCGACTGATGCGCCGCGCTGTTCTGATCGCCATACCTTATGTCTGGCTGTTGGCGCTGTTCATGGTGCCATTCTTCATCGTTCTGAAGATTTCGCTGTCGGATACCGCGCTTGCGATCCCGCCCTACACACCGACACTGGATTTTTCCGCTGGTTGGGCGGGGATCAAAGAGTTCTTCAGCCAGCTTGATCTTGAAAACTTCGTCTGGCTGACCGAGGACGACCTGTATTGGAAAGCGTATCTGTCCAGCGTCAAGATCGCTTTGATCTCAACCTTCCTGACTTTGCTGGTTGGCTATCCCATCGCCTATGGGATGGCCCGTGCGCCCGAGGAATGGCGCCCAACGCTGATGATGCTGGTGATCCTGCCTTTCTGGACGTCATTCTTGATCCGGGTTTATGCTTGGATGGGCATTCTGTCGAATGAAGGGTACCTTAATCAACTGCTTCTGTGGACGGGTATCATTTCGACGCCTTTGACGATCCTGAACACCTCGACTGCCGTCTATATCGGTATTGTTTACACCTATCTCCCGTTCATGATCCTACCGATTTATTCGTCATTGGAACGTATGGACGGCTCGCTGATCGAGGCGGCCGAGGATTTGGGCTGCTCGAGGGCACAAGCCTTCTGGCTGGTCACCGTTCCACTGTCCAGACCGGGCATCATCGCAGGTTGTTTTCTGGTGATGATCCCCGTGATCGGCGAGTTTGTGATCCCGTCACTGCTGGGTGGGTCCGGCACGCTGATGATCGGCAAGGTGTTGTGGGAAGAGTTCTTCTCGAACCGAGACTGGCCCGTGGCAAGTGCCGTCGCGATCGTGCTGTTGCTTATACTGGTCGTTCCCATCGTGCTATTCCAGCGCAACCAGCAGAAACAGGCGGAGGCTGACGGATGAACAGATTAAGCTGGTTCAATACGGTTTCGCTGACGCTGGGTTTTGCGTTCCTGTATATTCCGATGATCATCCTGATCATCTTCAGCTTTAACGAAAGCAAGCTGGTCACGGTTTGGGCCGGGTTTTCGACCAAATGGTATGGCGAACTGGTTCAGAACGAGGCATTTCTGGATGCCGCATGGGTCACGGTCCGGGTTGCGGTGTTTTCTTCGACATTGGCAACCATTCTGGGGACTGCGGCCGCTTATGTGCTTGTCAGGGGCAAGCGGTTCTTTGGTCGGACACTGTTTTCCGGCATGATCTACGCTCCGCTTGTGATGCCCGAGGTGATCACCGGCCTGTCGCTGCTGTTGCTCTTTATCGGGATCGGGCTGGACCGGGGTATCCTGACCATCGTTCTGGCTCACACAACATTTTCGATGTGTTTTGTGTCGGTTGTCGTCTCGTCACGGCTTGTGACATTCGACAAATCGCTGGAAGAAGCCGCTTTGGATCTGGGTTGTTCACCCGCGCAGGCCTTTGGTCTGGTCACCCTACCGATTATCGCGCCTGCGGTAATCTCGGGCTGGCTGCTGGCTTTCACATTGTCGCTGGATGATCTGGTTATAGCGTCGTTCACATCGGGCCCGTCGGCGACGACCCTGCCGATCAAGATCTTTTCGGCCGTGCGGCTGGGCGTCAGCCCCGAGATAAACGCGCTGTCGACGATCATGATTGCGGTCGTGACGGTTGGGGTGATAACGGCCTCACTTGTGACCAAGCGCGCCATGATGCGTCAACGGCAGGACGAGCAGGCCGCTGCGCGCACCGAATGAAACGGATATTTCCCGAATACACCTATGGTGCGGGTCCTCGTGATGGTTGCTGGTGGGACGAGACCATTGCAAACCCGAACTGGCCAGAGTTTCAGGGCGATCTGAACGTTGATGTCGCCATCGTCGGTGGCGGCTTTACAGGGGTCTCAGCGGCTTTGCATCTGGCTGAAAACGCGACCTCGGTTGCTGTGCTCGAGGCAGGCCCACCGGGGTGGGGCGCATCAGGTCGCAATGGCGGTTTCTGCTGTCTTGGCGGATCGAAGCTAGGGCAAAAGTCCATGGTGCGCCGCTATGGCCGCGAAGCGGCGCAGGCCTATGAGACGGCTGAACAGGACGCGGTCCAGCTGGTTGCCGATCTGCTGGCGCGGCATCGGATAGATGCGGATACGCATTCCAATGGTGAGACCCAACTGGCCCATTCGCGACATGCGATGGATGTCCTGCGCCGACACGCGGACGAGACCGGCATTCTGCACCAAGCTGCTGATTTGCCAGCGCTTGGTATGTGTGGTGCATTCTTCGGAGGGTATACTCTGCCGGTCGGCTTTGGGCTCAATCCCCGGAAATACCTGTTCGGGTTGGCAAGCGCTGCGGCGGCTTCGGGTGTGAATTTCTTTCAGAACAGCCCCGTTCTGAACATTGAAAAAACAACGTCCGGCTTCAGACTGCAAACAAGCGCAGGGCAGGTTAACGCTCAGGTCGTGCTGATTTGTACCAACGGGTATTCTAGCGAAGACATCCCCGATTGGATGTCCGGACGCTACTTGCCCGCGCAATCGACCGTGATGGTAACGCGCCCGCTTAGCCAGGCTGAACTATCGGCGCAGGGCTGGAACTCGGACCAGATATGTTACGACACGCGTAATCTTCTGCACTATTTTCGCCTGATGCCGGATGGGCGCTTTTTGTTCGGAATGAGAGGCGGCTTGTTATCGTCGCCCCGGTCCGAGGCCGCGATCCGGGCAAAGGTTCAACAGGATTTCAAACGCATGTTCCCGGCCTGGGCGGCGGTTGAGGCGACTCATATCTGGTCAGGTATGGTGTGCCTCTCGCGAAGCCTGATGCCTTTTGTTGGTGCCGTGCCCATGCAGCCAGGCATGTTTGCCGGATTTGCGTATCATGGCAACGGCGTCGCTATGGGCACATACAGCGGACGCGCATTGGCACGGCTGGCTTTGGGCAAGGATGCCCGTTTGCCAGCCCCGATGAGGCAAACTCCTGAACGGTTTCCGTTGGGCCGCTGGCGTCGCGCATTGATGCCACCGGCATACGCCTTGTTTGCGCTTTCGGACCTCAGGTGAATTCGTTCGGTTTCAGGGTTTCGATTTCCAGTTTCAAGCCTTCGGAATAGTCGGGTGCACCGTTTTCCGCGCGCCACAGGCAATAAGCGGCCATGCGCCAAGCATACCATGGCTTGAGCCGTTGATAACGGGAAACAATCTCAGGTCTGCGATAGGCGGACAGAAACTGAACTTCTTCCGCGTCCGACAAAGGTGAGCCCCGGTAAAGCCTTTGCATCGCCGGGGACAGAAACATCGCAAGGTCTTCGCACGGGTCGCCAAAGGCCGGGCATTGCCAGTCGATCAAGGTCAGGCCGCGGGATGCAACCAGAATATTCCCAGCGACCGGGTCGCCATGGATCAGGCAAGTCTTGGTCGTGGAGGGGACAGATATCGAGGGTTGCAATACTGCCAATTCGTTTCTGGTTTCTGACCTGCACCCTTGCAGAATTCTGTACCCATGGGCCATCAGATCCGCGCTGCCGTTGCACCCGGCAGGCGCTGGAATGGTGTTGGGCAGCGAATGCAGCCTGCGCAGCAGTTCACCAACCTTGTCCGAGCCATTCCGCCAGGGTGTTCCGGGTGCGTGGTCGTAAAACACCCAATGCGCGTCCTTGTGCTGTCCTGCGGCGCGCAGCCTTGGCACAAAACCGGTCGGACCAAGCGCCTTAAGGCAGAGGGTTTCCAGCTTTGCATCATTTCGAAACAAGGGGTTGCGCAGGGTCGGGCTGTAAAGCTTCAGCACTTTGTCGCCGTCGTCCCCCAGCACTTTCCAAACCCTGTTGGTCCGACCGCCATACAGGATTTCGAACTGCGCATACATGTTGACCAGCCCAAGAGAGCTGAGGTGTTCAACCAGATCATGAGGGGGGGCAGGCAGGTTGGGCAGAGGTCTTTTCACTTCTTCTGGCGAGTCAAGTTGCCAACCTTTGGCCCGTCCAGCCCAACAGATCAAGCGCCCGTTCGAACAGCCGTGACCAGATCTGCGGGAATCACCTGACCGCCTTGCAGGGTCAGCAGAACAGCATCCTCTCCCACCTGCGCCTCGACGACGCGGTTATAGGCAGCGACGGGTTTCTCGGAAATCAGCCGGTCATTCTTGTAGCTTTCAAGCGTCGCGGTGTAGTTGCCAGCAGCCATCGGATCACCCGAGGAACTTACACCTGCCCAAGCAAACTCCGTCGCCGTTGTGGCAACAGAAACCGTGTCGACAACTGTGCCTTCATGATCACGGATCACCAGTTTGGTTGCGTCCGCGTCAGAATCCGCGCGCGAAAACAGGGTCACTGGCTGGCTGTTGAAATGATAACCCGCGGCAGATCTGACGTCCATTCCGACCCAGCTTGCAAGGTCGTTCAGATTGACACTGCCAAGCGTGCTGGTCAGGGCGGAAAGCAGGTCATTGGTTTGAACCTGTTGTTCAACCATCGAAAACTGCGCAAGTTGCGATGCGTATTCGGTTGAGTCCATCGGCTCCAGCGGGTCCTGATTCTGGGCTTGCGCGGTCAGCATCAACAGAAACGTTTCGAAATCCGAAGTGATCGCAGAACTTCGGGACGGACCGGCAGTTTGCTGAGATGTGGCAGCCTGTGTGGCAGTGACGGGTGTGATCATCTTTCAATATCTCATATCGATGCCCCTGACCGGAGCAGGAGTTTGTGGATGTGGCGTGGCTTGCGCGAGGTGTACGTTCCGAACCAGTTCGGATTCCGGTGTGGCCTGAGCGTCGAATTCATTTGCCGGTTTATCCCGTGCACCTGAATCCGACGGAGTCCCCAGATCGATGTTCAGGTTTCCATAGCCCAGTTTCTGAAACTCCTCCGTAAGAACGGACAGGTGGCGGCGTATAAGTTCCATCGTGTCCGGGCGTTCGGTGGCGATTGTCATCTGGAGCCCGTCATCCCTACCGTTCAGCACAATGGATACACGCCCCAGTTCTTCGGGGCTTAGCGAGATTTCCATGATGCTGGTTCCCGGTCGGGTCTGAATCGTTGCCGCCAATTGCCCGGCTATAGCACGAGCAATTTCAGCACGGGCGGACGGAGAGGGCATCGCCGTGTGTTGTGCCACCTCGCGGGGGGCTTGCTGAACGGGTTCGTCTAAGGCGATGGACCCCGAGTCAACCTCCTGCGCCGGTGCCGCCTGTTCCGCTTCGATTGAGTTGAGGATCAGTTGAAGCTGCGCAACCGGTGTCGCGCGGTTTGGATTTGTCGGCTTGGGCGTGGCAACGACTTCTGCTGTCTCGGGCGCCGCCTTTGTGCTTTCAAGGAGCGGTTCGGTTTTCACCCCGGTTGTCTGGTCCTTAGATTGGGGTGGCTGGCCCAAAACAGGCAAAGCCTCTGTGGGTTTTTGGGCAGGCACGACCTGGGTCGAAGCGGCGTGAACCTGCCTTTCGGTTGGTTGTCCGTGCACAAAGGGTTGAATGTCGGTCTGACGGGGTAAACCCGTTGACGCAACGGTTTGTTCCGGTTCTGTCGTGCCCGTTGCGGGGATATCCGCCCTAGCAGGTATAAACGGCGCGGGATGCACCGTATTCGCCGTAGGCGTTTCAAACGTTCCGACAATTTCGGTCTGCGGTGAAATGTTATCTGCCAACTCTGGTGCCCGAGGTGAAATCGCCACGACAGATGCCTCAGCCGTGTTTGGCAGAATGGCCTCCACCTCAATCTCGGCAGTTTCGTCGGTGGTTTCGATAGAAGCGTCCAAAACCGTATTGTCAGTGGCGGGACTTGTTTCGTTTCCCTGTTCAAGGATGTCCTCGAAACTGCCCACCCCGGCAGCACGACCCGGTTCTTTTGCGGGCGAATTGGGTTTCGCAGTTGCTGTTGGCGCTGCGGTCGCCAGCGTTAGTGGGTTGGGCATTTTGCTCTGGCTCCGTGTGACTGATCAGAACTCTGCCCGCAGGAAGTTACGTTTATTTTAACCGCTTTCACCTTTGATCGAGAAAGTTCGAAGCATTTTCGGAGAATACCATGCAGGTTTCGACATTTCCCCAGGCGGTTCAAACGCCCTTGACCCAGACCCGACTAAAAGAAGCGGCCATCGAATTGGAGGCCGCATTCCTCAGCGAAATGATGAAGTCCGCCGGATTGGGCAAAACGCGCCAGTCCTTTGGTGGCGGGGCCGGTGAAGACCAGTTCTCTTCGTTTCTAGTTCAGCATCAGGCCCGGCAACTGGCCCGGGCTGGCGGAGTGGGCTTATCAGAAATTCTGCTGAAATCTTTGATGGAGAAAACCGATGACGTCTGAGGTCGACATGGCACTGATCAAATCTCTGGAAGAAGTTCTGGATCTGGAGCGTGCGGCGCTTGTCCAGGGTGATCTGGATCGTCTGACGCATATGGTGCCGGAAAAAGAAAAACTGATTGGCGCGATCAACGACCTTCAGGTGCTGAACAGCGATGCACTCATGCGGGTGCAGCAGAAAGTCGAACGCAATCAGGCATTGCTGAACAGTGCCGCCGACGGGATTCGGGCCGTGGCCAGCCGCATGGCCGAACTGCGGCGGGTTCGGCAGGAATTCAGCGCTTACGGCGCGGATGGGCAACGAAGTGAATTTCCCGTTCGTAACACGGCAAAGCTGGAAAAGCGCGCATAGGCCTGGGTTTGATTCAAATCTGAAACTTCTGGTTCGGGCGTTTTAGCACTCCGTTAGGGGATCGGGCTCAAAAGTGATGCTGCACCTGGAAGCATCAGGTGGCGCGAACAGCCACGCGGCGCGTCGCACAAGTCAGAAAGACACCAATGCCCGCAGATACTGTGGGGTGAACATGGGCGAAAATGACCCGAAGGCAAAAGGATAAAAGCTATGTCCAGCATTCTGACAAACAATGGCGCGATGGTTGCGCTGCAAACTCTCAAGTCGGTCAACAAGAACCTGGCAATGACCCTGAACGCGATTTCGACCGGTAAGGACGTCGCGACAGCCAAGGACAACTCGGCGGTTTGGGCGATCTCGAAAGTGATGGAATCCGACGTCAAGGGCTTCAACGCGATCAAAGACAGCCTCGCGCTGGGCGAATCGACAGTAGCTGTTGCGCGAAATGCGTCTGAAACCGTCACCGACCTGTTGACTCAGATGAAAAGCAAGATCGTCGCGGCGCAGGAAGACAACGTTGATCGCGGTAAGATCAATGACGATGTGACCGCACTGAAGGATCAGATCGCATCGGTTGTCAGCGCTGCCCAGTTCAACGGTCTGAACCTTGTTGACGGCTCGACCGGCTCTGCCTCGATCCTTGCATCGCTGGATCGTGACAACACCGGGGCGGTGACTGCGTCGTCAATCTCGGTCTCGGGGCAGAACCTGTCGACCGGTGGGTATGTCACCAAACAGGTTTTCGACGGCTCTACCGGTGCATCGACCGGCAACGACCGCGTGGGGGCAACCATTGACAATGGTGCAACGGCTGCGACGGCGTTGGTTACCGATGAATCCAGTGGCGCATTCGCTGCCGGAGATAAGGTTGTCGTCGCCATTAACGATCAGGTTGTGTCCTATACCGTTTCTGCGGAAGATGCTGCCGCGACGACGACCGGTGACCTTGTTGCTGTCGGATTGAAATCGAAGATCGAAGAGCTTGGAATTACCGGTCTGACCGTCGATTACGACTCCGGCACTGCGGGTACGTTGTCGGTAACAAACGGCACAGGATCTGATATTTCGTTCTCGGCTCAGTTCGTGAATGCGGGTGCCGGTGGGCTTGGTGCGCTGGCAGGTATTGATGTGTCGACAGGTGCGGGGGCAACCGCTGCGTTGGCGGCTGTCGAATCGCTTATCGATACGTCGATTGATGCTTCGGCCGCCTTTGGCTCGGCGCAGGGTCGTATCGAGACTCAGAAAGAGTTCATTTCGAATCTCTCTGACTCGTTCAAATCCGGTATCGGCGCGCTGGTCGACGCTGACATGGAAGAAACCTCGGCGCGTTTGCAGGCCCTTCAGGTACAGCAGCAGCTGGCAACACAGTCGCTCTCGATCGCCAACCAGGCGCCGCAGTCGATCCTGTCGCTGTTCCGCTAATACGCGACGCGGTCCGGGGCGCGGTTATCGCGCCCCGGTCGTGACCACCTGACGACGGCTTTTTGGAAGGAATTCAAGTGACCCCGCAAACCCTCGCTCAATACACTTATGCGCAAGCCGCCGCGCCGACGCGAACGCCCCGTGACACTGAATATGAGGCAATTTCCAGGATTACGCGGCGTCTCAAGGCGGCTACTGCACGCAAGGCAACGGATTTCTCAGCGTTTGTTCAAGCCGTTCACGAGAACCGCCGGTTATGGGGCGTGTTGGCAACAGGTGTCGCGGATTCGGCAAACGCGTTGCCAAACGATGTTCGCGCCAGGATCTTCTACCTTGCCGAGTTTACGGAACTGCACAGCAGCCGCATTTTAGCGGACGGCGCGTCCATCGAACCATTGCTTGAAATAAACACGGCGATTTTGCGCGGATTGCGCCAGATGAGGGCAACGTGATGAGCGGGCTGGTTCTGAAACTCGCCCCGAAGGAAAGGGTGCTGATCAATGGTGTTGTGATTGAAAACGGCGACCGCCGTGGCCGGTTTTCAATCATGACGCCGCAGGCCAATGTCCTGCGGCTGCGCGATGCGATACATCCGGATGAAGTAAATACTCCAGTGCGCCGTGTCTGCTATGCCGCACAGCTTGTTCTGTCCGGAGACATGGATCCGGTTCGGGCACGTCAACACCTGTTGCGCAGCGTGGAAGAGCTGAGCCAGGTTTTTACAGATACAGACAGCCGCCGTGTGTTGTCCGAGGCAACAGACGCGCTGGTGGCCGAGCAATACTATAAATGCCTCAAGTCACTTCGCTCGCTTCTTCCGCGCGAAGAACGGTTGATGGCCTATCAGCAATGAGCTTTCAACCGGTCATCCCCACTGGCGGGATCGTCGGCTGGCGGTTTCTGCAACGTACTTATCAAGGTCAGTTTCAAAGTTTCTCGTCTTCGGCAGTGAATGAGAGGGAGACGAAGTATTTCCTGGACAACATTGGGAAAGTGAAGACCGCCGAACAGTTGGTTTCGAACCGCAGATTGTTGCAGGTCGCTTTGGGTGCCTTTGGGTTGGAGGCGGATGTGGACAACCGGTTCTTTATCCGGAAAATTCTGGAGGATGGAACACAGGCGGAGGACGCTTTGTCCAATCGTTTGGCAGATAAACGGTACCGGGAATTTTCGGATGCTTTCGGGTTTGGCCCGGGGGCTGTTCGAAAAACGGTGCTGGTTACCAATATGGAAAAGATAGCCCAGGCCAATCTGTCTGCGCGGTTTGAGGTTGCGGTCGGACAGTCGGATGAGACGATGCGTATTTCGCTCTATGCCCAGCGTGAGCTGTCTGATCTGGCGAAAAGCGGAAGCAGTACAGATACGAAATGGTTCGATCTTATGGGATTGCCCCCGCTGCGCAAAATGATGGAAACGGCACTTGGGCTACCGCAGTCATTCGCCCAACTGGATATCGACAAACAATTGGTCGAGTTCAAAAGCCGGCTATTCCATCTGACTGGATCGGATGATCTGGCACAGTTTTCGGACCAGAAAGCAGTTGAGAAACTGACCGACACCTATCTGGCCAGAAGTCAAATCGCGGGTCTTCAGAGTACGATATCGCCAGCGCAGACCGCTTTGATCTTGCTTGGGGCTGTGTGATCAGAAGACGCGGGGCAAAAGTCCGGGCCGCAATCAAGTATCCGACGTCTCTCGTTTAACCTGCACAAACCACATGTTAACCGTTCAAAATCTCGTCGGCCGTGGTGTGCAAAGCGTAGCATACAACGGGTCGAGACACGTTGTGCAGGTTGACCGCGCCCAATGGCAAGGCGTTGGAACAGGCAGGCTCGATATCTTCGGAAACGACTATGCGATGCCCTTCGGTTTTCCCATATTCGCCCAACCGCGCGGCTATGTTGGCCGCTTGTCCAATAACTGTAAAATCAAGACGTTCACGAGAGCCCACATTGCCATAAGTGACGCGCCCATAAGCCACGCCAATCGAACAGTCGCAATGCAAGCCGGTACCTGCTTTGCGCAACTCACCCAATGTTTCGACGATATTGATTGCCGAGCGCTGTGCGTTGGCACGGGCCGCGCTGGCGTTTTCATCGGTTGCCGGGAATACCGCCAGAACAGCGTCACCAATGAATTTCAAAACTTCGCCTTCGTTCTCGTGAACGATACCCGAGACGGTTTCAAAAAACTCGTTCAAAACACTGATATACGTGCCCCGACCCAGTTTCTCTTCGAGGCTCGTCGAGTTGCGGAGGTCACAGAACATGATTGCCGCGTCGATCTCATCCCCGTCACCGCGCCGGATCTCGCCCCCCAGAACGCGTGCGCCAGAGCGTTTTCCAACATATGTTTCCAGCAAAACCTGCGCATTCTCGCGTTGCATGAACACTTCGTAAAAGCGGGCGATCACCGAGGAGCATTCGAACACAAGGCCCAGATTCTCGGTGGTGAAGCCGTTGGGGTGGTCACAGGTCAGCGTCAGAACGTTGGTTCGCCCGTCAGAGAAGGGCAACGGCATCGCGACATAGTCGGTGGCACCCTTGGCCCGCAACTCCTCCATGATCGGGAAGCTGTTATGCGGGTTATCGTCGTTCAGCCTTTGCCGTACGCCGCCTAACCCGTTCGAGACATGGCGCAACGGGCTGTTGATGAAAGCCGGGTGATCATAGATTTCGTAGGTTGGGGCGCGGGTCAGAATCTCGTCCTGATCCTTTTCCCAGATATAGTGTTTGCCCGCGATTAGGGGGTGCAAGGACCATGCCAGAATGCTCAGCCGCTGGATGGCAATGCCGTGCTCCAGCATCTTCTCGGCCAATGCCTTGGTAAAGCTTTCGGGAGTGGTCGCGGCCGAAGCACCGCGCATCAGCCAGTCGATCAGAGGTCCGCTGATATTGCCGTCGTCCGGCTCGCGCAGGCGATTGTCCCCCAGGTCAATCCGGGTGTAGGCGCCGGACACAAACCCGATACATCCCCGGATATCCGCGCTTTCCGGCAGGGCTTGTTCATAAGCCCAGACGGAATTGGTCAGAGGCCCCGAGGCCAGTTGGATGTCGTGGTAAGTGGCGGTGCCTTTGAACGGGCAGAATGTTTGCAGGTCTGTTTCTTCGCTCAGATCCACACATACATCTGCGCGGGGAACGTAAATCGTTGGCGGCAAACGCGTTTCATACATCACCTTTGCATTTGTGCTTTCAGCCAAAAGAATGTCGTTCCGGTAAATGGCAATCCTGCCATCCAGCGGCTCAACCGAGATTCCATATCCATTCATCTGTGGCGCGGCGTGGACGTTCATAAGCGACCTCCTCTGCCTGGGGTTTGTTTAGAATGGGGCTTTCCATCTGACATTCCAAGAGGCTGCAACGGGAATTTACCGGGTGCAAGCGACGCGTCAAAACATCAGACCATTTGAATGACGTCCTTCTCGATCGACAGCATGTACCCCTTCTTGGCAATATTCTTGACCAGCAGTTCGCTAACCATCTGGTTGCCAAGCGCATCGCGCAACCGTTTGATCCGTGTTGCGCCAGCGGCTTCGTCACAATCGGCAGCATCGCGACCGGAAATCATGGCCTCGATCTGGGCGCCGGACAACACCTCGTCATCCAACCGGGATTCCGCCAGAATCGACAGGGTTTCCATGGCGGCGGGTGTCAGTTTGAAATCCATGTTGTTAAGGTAGACAGTGTTTTCTTCGCGACTGATCAGCAGCGACGTCACCTGAATGCCGGTACGTTCGATCTGCGCCATGCGCCGGTTCAACAAGACCAGCATCACCAGAAAGACCAACGCCGAGATCATCATCGCGCTGGCAAAAACCAGCAACACATAGATCACCATCCGGTAACTGGACAGGGTGTCAGCAAAGGCGGTGCCCGATTGGGCCAGAATTTCAAGCAGGCGAATCTCGGTCTGTGACGTCAGATCGGCCTCGACAAACAGCCGTTCGACACGAGCGTTGAACGCATTTGCGTCCGGCAAGGTCCAGAACAGGAAAACGGCAGCGGTGATCAGAATGACGACAATGGCCGCGATGCCCAGCACAACCAGGCGGACACCCGACCGGCGTGCATCAGAAACGGAGATAGAATTGTCCGGCATTGCCTTTCCTCTGATCCAACCCTTCCGGCCCGAAAACGGACTGCACTTCAAGCAAGGTCCAACCTGATGCGCCCAGGCGCTGGGCGATTTCTGCCCGGGCCTGCCCCTTGTCGCAGTTTGTGACCTGCATGACGCCGTAATGCAAACGCAGCGGGTTGTCCTTCTTGGCTTTGTAGTCCGCATAACAATCTGCCGCTGTCGCAGCAGAACCAAGCGATAACAGGGCCGCAAAGGTCAGAGAAGAGAGGATCTGTTTCATAGGCCGCATCCTGCGCATGAGTTGTCGCGATATTCAATAACCCAAGGGGTTTGCGGCCCCTGATATCCGATAACACCGGGCCGTTATTGCTTGTCTGGGGCAGGTGCCCCCACTTTCAGGGCAATCAGCACGCGGTCCGTCATACGGTCGCACGAACATCCGAAAGGACAGGCATCATGCATAAGAAATTCATCGCTTTGATCATTGCAACCGCAGTTGCGATTACCGGTGTTTCAGCTTCTCAGGCGAAGGCGGCCGACGCAAAGGACATTCTTGGGGGGCTGGCGGCCATCGCAATTATCGGTGCCGGTGTTCATTACTATAACAAGGAAAAGAAAAAGGACCGGGCGACGCGTCAACAGACCTATTCCCATACACCATATGTGGCGCAGCCAGTGCGCCCGTTGCCGCCGCATGTGGCGCGTTACGACCTGCCCCAGCGCTGCCTGCGCACCTATGATGGGTATTCGCAGGATCATCCGCTGCTTGGGCCGAAATGTCTCGAGAAACATTACAAACATGCCAATAGCCTGCCGCAAGAGTGCAAGGTCGGTTTCTGGAATGGCAAAAAGGTCAGGCAGGCCTATGAACCTGCATGCCTGCGCCAGAAGGGATACCGCGTCGTTTATCAGTAGTTTGGGTTGAGCAGGAACGGTGCCAAAGAAGTGCCGTGAGAGAGAGGGTGGTGTGGGCCGTCCTCTCTTTTCTTCTTGCGGTGCTACGCGAAACGCGGTTTTCCAAGGGAATGACAATGCCAAACTTCGAACTTGAGCAGGCGCTGCTGGACATGGGCCACATCCGTATCGCCGGCGTGGATGAGGTCGGGCGCGGCCCATTGGCCGGGCCGGTTGTGGCTGCCGCCGTGATTCTGAACCCGCAGCACTTTCCTGATGGCCTGAATGACTCAAAAAAGCTGACCGCAAAACGCCGGGCTGCGCTGGACGCTGAGATTCGAAACACTGCTGAGTTCGCGGCAGCCGAAGCTTCTGTCGCCGAAATTGATGAGGTCAATATTCTGAGGGCGTCGCACTTGGCGATGATGCGCGCGGTGGAGGCGTTGACCCCGGCACCTGATTTTGTGCTGATTGATGGCAACCTGATACCGCAGGGTCTGAGAATTCCGTCACAGGCCGTTGTGAAGGGCGATGCACGATCGGTGTCGATCGCGGCTGCTTCGATCCTGGCGAAAAACTGGCGCGATCAGGTGATGGTGGATTTAGCGCAACAGCATCCGGGTTATGGGTGGGAAACCAACGCGGGCTATCCGTCAAAACAACACAAGGAAGCGCTGCGAAATCTTGGCGTGACCCCACACCATAGGCGTTCGTTCAAACCGGTGCACAATATCTTGTATCAAGAGTAAATCGTAAGTTGCTGATTCAAAAAAGAATTTGACGGCGAATCGACTTTGACTCATCCTTGTCTCAACCAAATGAGCGCAAAAGCGCCGTGGACACTTGAGGCAGTGATATGACAACAACCACCAAAAAGGGCGCAAAAGCGCTCCCTTTAAACACGATTCTCTCCGGGGACTGCATCGATGTGATGAACAGTCTACCCGAGGCGTCCGTGGATCTGATTTTTGCGGACCCGCCGTATAACCTGCAATTGAAAGGTCAGTTGCATCGTCCGGATAATTCGCAGGTCGATGCGGTGGATGATCACTGGGATCAGTTCGCAAGTTTTGGAGCGTATGACCAGTTTACGCGCGAATGGCTGAAGGCGGCGCATCGTCTGCTGAAACCCAATGGTGCGATCTGGGTGATCGGGTCTTATCACAACATTTTCCGCGTGGGGTCAGCGCTGCAGGATGCCGGATACTGGATCCTGAACGACGTTGTGTGGCGTAAGTCGAACCCGATGCCGAATTTCCGCGGCAAGCGGTTCACCAATGCGCATGAAACAATGATCTGGGCGTCCAAGCGCGAAGGCGCGAAATACACCTTCAACTATGAGGCGCTGAAAGCTCTGAACGAAGGTGTGCAGATGCGCAGCGACTGGGTGCTGCCGATCTGCACCGGGCATGAGCGCCTGAAGGACGAAAACGGCGACAAGGCGCATCCGACGCAAAAACCGGAATCGCTGTTGCACCGCGTGCTGGTCGGCTCGACCAACCCCGGCGATGTGGTGCTGGACCCGTTCTTTGGTACCGGAACCACCGGGGCCGTCGCCAAGATGTTGGGGCGCGAGTTCATTGGTATCGAGCGAGAGGAAAGCTATCGCAAGGTGGCTGAAAAACGCATCGCCAAGGTCCGCAAGTTTGATCGCGAAGCTCTGGAAGTCAGTGCCAGCAAACGTGCCGAGCCACGCGTGCCATTCGGTCAGCTGGTCGAACGCGGAATGTTGCGCCCGGGTGAAGAGCTCTATTCCATGAACCAACGTCACAAGGCGAAGGTGCGTGCGGACGGAACGCTGGTGGGTGACAATGTCAAAGGGTCAATCCATCAGGTCGGCGCGCATCTGGAAAACGCACCGTCCTGCAACGGCTGGACATACTGGTGCTTCAAACGGGACGGCAAGACCGTACCGATTGACATCCTGCGGCAACAGATCCGCGCAGAAATGCACAATTGAATTCACGAACACCGCCGGTGCCTGTGGCCTGACACATGGCACTATGCCTTGCCCCGCCGATCAATCGGCGGGGTCTTTTGTTTTGCCTTCAACAGTGATTGCATAAGGCTGCCAAGCCTCTGCAAGAAAGACCACGGCCATGACCGAGACGACCGCACAGCCCCGCCGAAGCCTGTTTTTCACCCAGCCCGATGCGTTTGATCTGGACAACAAATATACCGAGGCTGCGTTGGAACGGCACAAGCGCGAGGGTCTGGAACTGGCTGTGCGTGCGCGATGGGTGGCGATGGCGCTGACTGCGGTGCTGCTCATTTTTCTGAACCCGCAATGGGAGGTGCTTTGGTATCACTTCATTCTGCTGCTGATCTGCGGCAACGGGTGGTTGATCCGCCGTGCAGGTCGTGTCGGGCAATCGCGGGGCGAGTTGTTTTTGATTTTCGTCGACCTGCTGATCATGACGCTCGGGATGATCGTGCCCAATCCCTTCAGCGATGATGTCAGGCCATTGGCCATGCAATACCGGTTCGACAACTTTCAGTACTTCTTCGTCATTCTGGCCGCAGGCACGTTGGCTTATTCCTGGCGGACCGTGATCGCCATCGGAACCTGGACGGCGATTATGTGGACGATCGGTTGGATCGTTGCGTCGTGGGTCGCAACGCCTATTCCGGGGATCAGCGAAAAAGTTGCTGCCGCCCTGCAAGGCTACCCGGATGTTGCCGAGCTTCTGGATCCGAACAGTTTCATGGCGCCTCAGCGCATCCAGCAGGTGACCGTGTTCATGATGGTGGCCGTGACTTTGGGCCTTTCGATGCAGCGGCTGAACCGGCTATTGATGAGCAACGCAGGGCTGGAACGGGAACGGGCCAACTTGTCACGCTATTTCTCGCCCAACGTGGTAGAGGAGCTGAGTCAGAATGACGAGCCGCTGAAACGGGTCCGAAAAGAGAATGTGGCCGTTCTGTTCATCGACATCGTCGGGTTTACAAAATACGCGGCCGGGTGTGACCCCTATGATGTGATCGAAGTGCTGCGAGGCTTTCACGCCCGCATGGAGACCGAGGTTTTTCGCCACCACGGAACCCTAGACAAGTATCTGGGGGATGGTCTGATGGCGACCTTTGGCACCCCGGTGCCCACGCCGCTGGATGCAAGCAACGCGCTGGGATGCGCACGCGCGATGGTCAGCGTGATTGATCGATGGAATCTGGAACGCCGCCGGGCGGGAGAGCCTGAAATCCGCGTCGGGATTGGGGTGCATTATGGCTCGGTCGTATTGGGCGACATTGGTGCGAACCGGCTTGAATTTGCTGTCATCGGGAATGCCGTCAACGTCGCAGCCAAGCTCGAGGCGCTGACGCGTGATTTACAGGCGCGTATCGTGGTCAGTGATGCCGTGCGCGTGCGGATTGCAGAGGAAAACCAGTCAGCGTCGGTCGCCATGACTGGTTTTGCAGAGCTTACCGATCAATCCGTGCGCGGCGTGGAAACACCGATGGATATCTGGGTGATGAAAGGCTGAGGACCGTACACCCCACCAGAACAGCACCCTAAGCGCTGAGCCTGATGGGCAGGGCTGCGCATCGGTTACGCATCAGGTACCGGGTTCAGGGCCTTGTTATAGGCGTGCCAATCGGTGATCTCGGGGTAGTACTGGCGTCGCCATTCCCGGACCCGCGGGTTCATGACCCGCCGCCACAGCGGTGGGATCATCGCAGCCACAGTCATGACGGGATAGCCATAGGGCAGTTGCGGTGCCGTTTCGGGCGTGTGGTGTTGAAGCAGCGGAAACCGGCGGTTTGGTTTGTAGTGGTGATCCGAATGGCGTTGCAGATTGATCAGCAACCAGTTTGAAGCCTTCTGTGAGGCGTTCCAGGAATGCCTGGGCAGGACGTGCTCATACCGCCCGTCCCCCAGATGTTTCCGGGTCAGGCCGTAATGTTCCACGTAGTTGACCAATTCCAGCTGCCAGATCGCGACACCGGCCTGCAACAGAAAAAGGGCCAGACCTGACCAGCCTCCGATCAGCGACGCCAGTGCCAGCATCCCCAATTGCAACGCCCAGTAACGCCAGAACGGGTTGGAGCGGTCGGTCCAGGGTCGGTCCTTGCGGGCCAGTTTTCCGCGTTCGGCGTTGAAGGCCGAGACCAGACTTTGCCGCAACACCCTAGGGTAAAAGCGGTGAAACCCTTCGTTGTATCGCGCCGTCACCGGATCGCGTGGCGTTCCTACATAACGGTGATGGACCAGCAGATGCTCGGACCGAAAATGAGAATAAAGCACCATGGCAAGAAGGATATCGCCCAGCCAGCGTTCCCAACGGCTTTTCTGATGCATCAGCTCGTGGCTGTAATTGATACCGACCGTACCCGAGATAACACCCATGCCAAAGAACAGGCCGATTTTCTCAGGCGTCGAAAGCTGGCTGCCGTGGCTCGCGTACCAGATCAGGCCAAACAAGGTAAGGAACTGAAGGGGTGCCCAAAGCTTGGTCAGCAGGATGTACCGTTGCAGATCGCCGTCCGGCGTCTCGGGGTCCGCATTTTCCACGTTGAGCCCGGTGATCCGGTCCAGCACGGCAAAGACCCACCAGGTCGAGATCGGGATCAGCAAAACCCACCATCCGCCCGCGAAAGCAGTGAACCAGATCAGCGGGATCAACAGCAGGGACACCCAGAAGGGTGATGCTGATTGCCAGCGTGCCAACGAGACTGTTGCGGTCATCTCTGGTGCTCCTGCTAGATGGGAACAGCCTAGCCGCGAGGCCAAGGAATGCACAGCGGTCTTATTGTCCTTTCCACAGATCATAGGCTTTGCGCATCACCGTGGGCAGGTCGCTGGGTTGGAAGCTGTGCTTTCCCACTGCGATCAAGTGTTCGGGAACATCCTGACCGGTTGTTTCCGCGGCCCAGATTCTTAAAATCAGATGAAAATGCGTAAAGGTGTGGCGCACCTCGCCCGGCACCATTTTCCAATCTGCCGCAAGCGGGGGGTGCTCGACCGGATCGTCAGCCCACTCCGTTCCGGGCCAGCCCAGCATTCCGCCCAGCAGACCTTTGTCCGGTCGGCGCTCCAGCAGCATGGCCCCATCTGACATGCGCACAATATAAACGTGACCGCGACGGGTGGGTTTGGGCTTTGTCGGTGTTTTTCGGGGAAGATCAGCCTGTGTTCCCGCGATCCGCGCTTCGCATGGTTCGCGCAGCGGGCAAATGCCACATGCCGGGGATTTCGGCGTGCATATCGTGGCCCCCAAATCCATGACCGCCTGTGCGTAATCACCGGGCCGAGTAGAAGGTGTCAGCGCTGAGGCTTTTTCCTTCAGCAGGGGTTTCGAGCCGGGCAGCGGCGCGTGGATGTCGTAAAATCGGGCCATGACGCGTTCGACATTGCCATCCAGAACCGTTTCAGGCTGATCGAAGGCGATGGCCGAGATTGCCGCAGCCGTATAAGGGCCGATGCCGGGTAACGTCAGCAGCGCATCATATGTATCGGGGAACTGACCATTGTGATCCCATGTCACAGCGCGGGCGCATTTCAAGAGGTTGCGCGCACGCGCGTAATAGCCAAGACCGGCCCATTCCCCCATGACCTGCTCATCCGGCGCGGCGGCCAACGCCTGAACCGTAGGCCAACGTGTCATGAAGCGCAGAAAGTAATCCCGCACCGCTGCTACAGTCGTCTGTTGCAACATCACTTCGGATAACCAGACCCGATAGGGGTCAGGGCGTACCCCGGCGGCGCGCTCTGCCGGTCCTGTGCGCCATGGCATGGCGCGAGCGTTGTGGTCATACCACTCCAGAAGCGCAGCGCTGGCGGTGAATTCAAAGGAATCACGCAAGTTTTATTCGTCTCCCTGTCAGGTTTCGCTGGCACCCGGTGTTCTGCCTATTACAATAGCGGCGCAGGAGTTGGAAACCAGATGCAACGCAGACGTTCGTCAACCCGCGGGTTCAAGCGCACCGCGTCTTTGCTGAATGACCAGATCAGGCGCGCCGGGGAAAGCCGGGGCTTTGCTGTCTCACGTCTGTTGACCCATTGGGCCGAGATCGTGGGTCAGGATACCGCCGCCATCGCGCGCCCAGTCAGTGTCGGCTATGGCAAAGGCGGTTTCGGCGCGACCCTGACCGTTCTGACCACAGGCCCGCAGGCCCCGATGCTGGAAATGCAGAAGGAACAGCTGCGTGGTAAAGTGAACGCGGTCTACGGCTATAATGCCATCAGCCGTGTCCGGATCACCCAGACCGCTCCGACCGGATTTGCCGAGGGGCAGGCCAGTTTCGACCATAAACCGAAACAGGCAATACCCGAGATTGCACCTGAGATTGCTGCCGAGGCAGACAAAGTGTCACGCAGTGTAAATGATGAAGATTTGCGCGCGGCCCTTGAACGTCTTGGGCGCAACGTTTTATCCAAACAGAAACGCTGAGAAAGGGCTGAGAATGAGCCGTATTGCAACCGTAATCTGCGCGGCCGTCGCCGTGGCCGCTGGCGGCTATTGGGTGTCGCTGTCAAATTCCAACACAAGTTTTCCGCTGGTCAGTGCCGCCGAGGCGCAAGAGGCGGACCTGGATACATCCACAATCATTGACATGGTTCAGGGGGCCGAAGGGGCGCCTGTCGAAATCATCGAATACGCATCCTACACCTGCCCGCATTGCGCGAATTTCCACAAGAGCGCGTATAAACAGCTCAAGAAGGATTTCATTGACACCGGCAAGGTCAAGTTCACCTATCGTGAGGTCTATTTTGATCGCTACGGTCTGTGGGCGTCGATGGTGGCCCGCTGTGCCGGCCCCGAGAAATTCTTTGGCATCACTGATCTGATTTACGAAGGTCAGGCAGAATGGACGCGCGCAGGTGGCCCGGCCGAGATCGTCGATGAACTGCGCAAGATTGGTCGTCTGGCAGGTATTGATGGCGACCAGCTTGAGGCCTGTTTGCAGGATGGCACCAAGGCGCGGACATTGGCCGCGTGGTATCAGGAAAACGCTGAACGCGATGGAATTCAGGCAACCCCGTCCTTCATCGTGAACGGCAAGAAAGTTGACAATCAGTCCTACGCGGACTTCAAAAAGCTGATCGAAGCAGAGCTCGGCAGCTGACCCGAACCCGGCTGGCGCCACCGGGGGCCAGCCTGAGTTACTTTGGTGAAGGGACGGTTTTCAAAAGCATGTCCCTGACCACGTCGGCGTCTGAAATCTGAAGCCGAATCGGCAAAGTGATCACCTTGCTTCGGAAAGCGGGCGGCAGGCGAACGGCGTCTTTTTCGGTGGTGACCATCTGAGCGCTCAGCAAACGCGCCTCGTTTTCCAGCCGGGTCATCAGGGCCTGTGTCAACGGTTGGTGATCGTCCAATGCCTCGGCCCGGACCAGATCCACACCCAACCGACGCAGGGTTTGGAAGAACTTTTCGGGATAGCCGATTCCTGCAAACGCCAACGCACGCGTTTCTGACCAATCCATACCGGTTTGCAGGGGTTCGACTGCCCCGGTGACATGAGGAACGGTCAACCGGTCTTTCCAGTTGTTGGCAAACACCTTTTGTGCCGCCTCTTCACCCAAGGACAGCACAAGGTCGGCCCGTTGCAGGCCGGTATCGACCGGCTCTCGCAGTGGACCGGCTGGCAGGCATAATCCGTTTCCAAATCCGCGCTGGGCGTCCACAACGATAATCGAGAAATCCTTGGCGACCGAAGGGTTCTGAAAACCATCATCCAGAACGATCACCGTTGCCCCCGCCGCGGCCGCTGCACGCGCACCCGCCGCCCGATCCTTGGCAACCCAGACCTCGGCAAACATCGCCAGCAACAGCGGCTCGTCCCCCACCTCGGCGGCGGTGTGCCTGCCCGGATCGACCTGCACCGGGCCTTCCAGTGACCCGCCATGTCCTCGTGTCACGACATGGGGCTTGTGCCAGGCATTACCCAGTTGTTCGAGGGTCCAGATGACGGTGGGCGTTTTCCCGGTTCCACCTGCATTCAGATTGCCGATGCAGATCACGGGCACACCGGGATTTTCCCCCGATTTCGAGGCAATCCTGCGGGCTGTCGCTGCGGCATATAAGCGGCCCAGCGGGGCCAGCAGCCGTGCCCTCAGATCCGGCTGGTCCGGAGGAGTGTTCCAAAACTCAGGTGCCCGCATGATCTGCGCTCCTCTCGTCCAGAATATCCTGCACCAATTCGATGAGAGTGTCTGCCTGCGGCGCACCTTCGGTGATTATCTGCCATCCTGCCAAAGCCATGTCAGCGGCGCGGTCCGGTGCCAGAAGCTGTACGACGGCATCGCCCAACTCGGTTGCTGACTTGACCTCCTTGGCTGCGCCTGCCTGTTGCAGGTGGGCGTAAAGCTCGTGATGGCGATGCACGAATGGTCCAGAAATTATGGCAGACCCCAGCGCGATTGCGTCGGACGGGTCCTGACCGCCTGCACCGCGTTCCAGTGAACTGGCCATGAACGTCACTGCCGACACACGGTGCCACAACCCCAGATTTTCTGGGTCCGCAGTCAGAACGACCTGCGTGCTGTCTTCGATCATGTCGCCATCGTCCCAGTTGACACAGCGTAGATCCATCGCCTCCAGCCTCCGTTTTAGGGGGGCAGCTTCGTGAACGTCGGCGACGTGAAGTACAAGAACCAGCCGGTGCAAAAGGCGCAATGCCTGACGATGTGCTGTCAGAACCGAAATGAACTCTTTGTCCTGCACCCAGGCAGCCAACCAAACAGGTCGCCCTGCAAGCGTGTGGTTGGTTTCGATCAGCTCGTCTTCTGGCCATGGTCTTGGATTTGGGCTAATGCGCAAAGGCGGCGATTCTTCGACTGTTGAAAACGGGATGCCAAGTCTCCGGATGTGACGGGCGGTTTCAGAATTTGCAGTCAGTATCTTGCGAAAGCAGCTAAAGGTCACTCTGGTTATGTCTGGCAGCCAGCGCGCGTTCCGGGAAAGTGCAACGGTAAACTGGGCGTCAAACAACACAAGGGGTACGGCCTGTTCATCGGCTCGGGTTATGATGTTGGGCATCAAATCACCGCCGACCCAAATCCCGATACCTGGGCGCCAGTACTCGATAAAGTCACGCGCGGCCCCGCTCTGTTCCTGAGGCAGGTTGATCAGGGGAAAGCTGCATTCCGGCCAGGCAGACAGATCCGCGTCCGGCGGAGCGGTCAGTAGAAAATGCAGCTTGGATCGGGACTGAAGCAACCGGCGACAAAAATCACTCACCGCCCGCAGGCGGTCTGGCGTGGCGACGTGCATCCACACGACCTCGCCTTCGGGGCGTGGCAGGTCGGTTTTTACACCAACGCCGTTCCGCATTCTCCAGGACAGCACCCGATAAGCGGCAAGGCTTAATGAGCGCGGTTTGCTCATGCGCCGATTCCGGGCCCGATCGGGTCCAGCTGAGCAGACAGTTGCGCGTGGATCGCAGTGCTGGCGGCGATAACGCCATTCAGCCTGGGGTGGGCATTGTTGAAGATCAGCGGTTGACCCAAACGGTCTGAACAGACGCCGCCTGCCTCTCGGATGATCAGATCACCAGCGGCAATGTCCCATTCCCAGCTGGGGCGAAGGGTCAGCATGGCGTCGAACCGCCCCTGCGCGACCAGCGCCATGCGATAGGCAAGCGAGGGTCGGTACGCGCGGTGGAAGGCTGGAACATTCTGATTGCGCCAGTGCTGTGCGTCCAGATTTGGTTTGGCGGCCAGAACCTGCGACTGCAATAACTCAGACGTTTTCGACGTCGTGATCTTTTGCCCGTTGAGAGTTGCGCCCTGACCTTGCGCGGCAGCATAAAGCAAGTCGCGCATCGGCAGATAGATTACGGCGGAAGTCACAATGCCATCCACTGCAACAGCCAGCGAATGCGCCCAGGTGCGCGCGCCTTCGGTAAAGCTGCGGGTGCCGTCAATCGGATCGACGATAAAGGCATTGCTGCGGTCCAGCCGCTCGGGCGAATCCTCGGATTCCTCGCTGAGCCAGCCATAGCCCGGTCGCGCAGCGCACAGCTTTTCTTCCAGCATCGCGTTGACGGCCAGATCGGCCTCGGTCACCGGACCGGCGCCACCGGGTTTGTCCCAACGCTGTGCCTGCGTCCCGGAATAGCGTGTAGCGATCTTGCCGGCCTCAATCGCGGCCTCAATCAGAAGGGGCAGATCAGTTGCCGGCAAGTGTCATTCCTTCGATCAACAGCGACGGGACCACGCGCGACAAATATGGGCGGGCGTCATTGGCGGGAATGATCCGCCGCAGCATATCACGCAGATTGCCTGCGATTGTGCATTCATTGACGGGATGCGTGATCACACCGTTTTCAACCCAAAAACCTGATGCACCACGGGAATAGTCGCCCGTATTGGGGTTGATCGTCGATCCGATCATGGACGTGACCAGCAAACCGGTGCCCATATCGCGCAACAGATCGTCGCGACTGCGGGTTCCCTGCGTAAGGCTCAGGTTCCAGTTGCTGGGTGAGGGTGGGCCGGACACACCGCGCGCAGCGTTGCCTGTTGAGTCCATTCCCAGCTTGCGGCCACTCGACAGATCCAGTGTCCAGCCCGTCAGGACACCGTTTTCCACGATCACCCGGCGCTGCGTGGGCAGACCTTCGGCATCAAATGGGCGCGAGCCAGAGATACGCGGGCGGTACGGATCTTCGATCAGTGACAGATGCGCGGGCAGCACGTCTTGCCCCAGGCAATCCTTCAGCCAAGACGCGCCGCGCGCAATCGCGGCCCCATTGCTGGCGGCCAGAAGATGCCCGATCAGCGAAGACGAGATACGTTCATCAAACAACACCGGGAAACTGCCGGTCGCCGGTTTGCGCGCGCCAACCTGTTGCACAGCGCGTTCCCCTGCTTTGCGCCCAATCTCAGCCGCGTCGCGCAAGTCGGATTGAAACGTCCGGCTGTCACCGTCATAGTCGCGCTCCATCCCGGTGCCTTCACCCGAGATCGCAACGCATGAGATGGATCGGCTGCTGCGCTCATACCCACCGGAAAACCCGTTTGTAGCCGCCAGATGCACCCGGTGCGTTCCGTAGCTTGCAGCGGCATCCGACACCTGCGTGACGCCTTTTACTGTCAGTGCTGCGGCCTCGGCGGCCAGCGCATCCTGCATCAGGCTTTCTGCGGACGGGGCCGGGGCGGAGTCCAGCAATTCCAGTGGCTGAATATCCCAGTCACAGGCCAGTTGGCTTTTGTCCGCCAGTCCGGAATAGGGGTCCTCGGGCGCTTCTTTTGCCATGGCCACGGCGCGTTCGGCCATCGCCGCAAGGGTTTCCGGGCGGCTGTCACAGCTGGACACAATGGCTGACCGCTTGCCCAGAAACACACGCAACCCCAGATCAGCGCCTTCCGAGCGTTCCGCATGTTCCAGTGCTCCGCCCCGCACATCGACCGAGACCGAGGACCCTTCGAGAACGATGGCATCTGCCGCTTCTGCGCCTGCCCGGCGAGCAACATCGAGCAATTGTTGGCTGATTTCTTCTGGTGAGCGGGTCATGAGGTCTCCGGGTTGATTGCCAAGGACCTAGCCTTGCACCGCCCGCCCCGCAAGACCTGTGACCGGATTGTGCTGTGTGGATCGGGATAAATCCATGCCGCTACCGGGTTTGGCACAAGGTTCACAGGAATGGAAAGGGCCGCACTGCGCGGCCCTTTCAGATAGGTATCACTTGATACGCTGGCCATTCGCCAAAATCTGACCGTCTTCCGTGAATTCGATGGTCGAGTTCAGGGTGTCAGGCTCATCGCCGGGGACAGCCATCAGACCCATCATCATCCGCGCGCCCAGTGCATCGTCGTCCGAAATGAGGCCCATGCCGATCAGCGTATCGATCAGCTGATTGGCGCCAACAAGTTTCAGGTTCGCCACGCCGCTTGGGCTAGGCATTCCGCCAAACTCTTCTGTGTTCGAATTGTCGAAGGCGAAATCGCCATCACCGGTCAGTTTGGCACCAACCAACGAAACCAGAAGCTGGCTGATTTTCAGCGAATGTAACTCACCCGGAGTCTCATCCGACTCAACGTCAATTTCCGGATCGAAGATGTTCATCAGAACTTTTGCCGTGCCGGTCGTTTCCAGCGCGATTGTCGCCGGATCGCGGGGCAGCGCGCCTGCCGGGTCAAAAATGCCCCACAGGACATCAGACATGGTGAAATCGGTCATGTTGAGGCCAAAGGCGAAGGGCTGTATTTCGTCCGATTGCTGGATCGGGAATTCGAAGTTCAACCCTGCACTGGCCATGGACAACTCGATCGGGAACGGCAGATCCGCTGTTGTCACCGCCAGTTTGGTGCTGTTCTGCGCGATGTCATAGGCGATGCGCTCGGCGTCGATGCTGGCGGCAAAGTGCCCACCCTCCGAGGTGCTGTTCATCGAGAACGCCTGTCCTTCGCTGGTCCCGCTCAGATCGGTGCTGCCGGATGCATAGGTAAACGTGCCATCAAAGGCGAAACCCGCTTGGTAAAACGCCTGCGGATCAGACATGTCAAAATCCAGTGGGATCACGTTTTCGCCTTCAAAGGCCAGTTGGCCCAGTTGGCCATTGATCAGCCCGCTTTCACCACTTTCCGGATCCTGAAAGTTCAGGTTATAGGTCAGTGTATCGCTGTTGAATATCTGAGTGATGTTTCGGTGTTCGCCGATTTGCATCCGCGACCGACCGGCCAGATCACCTGCTTCGACCGCGATGCTGAAAACCTCGTTCGGCAGCGGTTCGCCATCAACTTCAATCGAATCCAGCGCAATGCCCAGTTTGTCAGCGGTGTAGTCATAAGTCATGTCTTCGGGTGTACCCGAAACGACCATGTTCAGCTGGCTGTGCGAATAAATCACTTTGGCTGCAAACTCTTCATCGTCGGCTGTTCCCGTGACGTCCATGGGAAAGCTCTCGGGCAATCCGATGGTAACGGTTCCGTCACCATTTTCGGTCAGCGTCATTTCCGGCATGACCATCTGGAACTGCCCGTCTTCTTCCGGAAAGGTCAAAGAAAGTGTCATGTTCGAAATTGTGGTGACGTCACCGGCGATGCTTTCGTCGCCTGTAACGGTGTAGCCCATTGATGTGAAATAGCTTTGCCAGTCGGACCAGACATCATTTGCAGTAAGGTCGGCGAACGCGCCCTGGGTCGCGACGGCATAAGCCAGAACAGCACCGCAGCTGCGGTGGAGGAAAACGGACATAAGGTAACCCTTCTTGATCAATTTGCGGCGCATGGTCGGGGTTGTGGCACCTATCGTCAAGGGGGCAAGGGCTGGACCATTTCCCCGTTTCCGCGTTACGCCTGTTGCCGGGATCAATAACAATGCGTGAGGAGAGGCGAATGCAGGGGAAAACAGTTCTGATAACCGGGGCCAGCCGTGGCATCGGGGCCGAAGCGGGGCGCGTTTTTGCCGCAGCCGGGGCCAATGTCGCATTGGTGGCCCGCAGCCGCGATCAGATTGATGCCTTGGCCGCTGATCTGGGTGATCAGGCCATCGCGCTGGCCTGCGATGTCAGCGATTTCGCGCAGGTCGAGCAGGCTGTGGCCACATGTGTGGATCGGTTCGGCGGGCTGGATGTTCTGATTGGCAATGCCGGTGTGATCGATCCGATCTTTCATCTTTCCAACGCCGATCCTGAGGCCTGGAGCAAAGCCATAGACATCAACCTCAAAGGCGTTTTCTACGGGATGCGTGCGGCATTGCCGGTGATGCGGGCCGCCGGGGGCGGAAGCATTCTGACCGTCTCGTCCGGCGCGGCGTCCAACCCGGTTGAGGCGTGGAGCCATTATTGCGCGTCAAAGGCCGGGGCAAAAATGCTGACGGAATGCCTGCATCTGGAAGAAGCCCAACACGGCATTCGCGCAATGGGGCTGTCGCCGGGGACGGTTGCCACGGATATGCAGCGGTCCATAAAGGCAAGCGGCATCAATCCGGTCAGTCAACTGGATTGGGAAGCGCATATTCCTGCAGATTGGCCAGCACGTGCCCTGTTGTGGATGTGTTCCAAGGGCGCGGACGAATACTTGGGAACGGAAATCTCGCTGCGCCTGGAAGACATCCGAAAAAGGGTCGGGTTGATATGATCGACCTGACGAAACAGGATGGCCTGTGGGTCGTTACGATCAACAATCCCGAAAAGGCAAACGCCCTGACCGGAGCGATGCTGAATGAACTGGCCGGGATTGCCGAGGCCGCAACCAGCGCGCGGGCGCTGATCCTGACGGGCGCGGGCAAAGTGTTCAGCGCGGGGGCCGATCTGGACGAGGCGCGCGCCGGTCTGGCCACCTCTGACGTCTGGGAAAGACTGTCCGGTGCCATCGCCGCATTGCCCTGTCTGACCATTGCGGCATTGAACGGCACTCTGGCTGGCGGGGCCAATGGCATGGCTTTGGCCTGTGACCTTCGCATTGCGGTGCCAACGGCCAAGTTTTTCTATCCGGTGATGAAGCTGGGGTTTCTGCCGCAACCGTCCGATCCGAAACGGTTGGCGGCATTGGTGGGTCCGGCCAGAACTAAGTTGATCCTGATGTCAGGTCAGAAGATCACCGCGCAAGAGGCGTATGACTTTGGTCTGGTTGATCGGATTGTCGAATCCGATCACCTGATGAAAACCGCGCGTGAGCTTGTGACAGACAGCGTGAACGCTGACCCCGTTATTGCCAGGGACATCGCAAGGATGTGTTCATGAGGATTTCGGCCATTCGGTTGCGGGTCACTGACCCGAAAAGACTGGCCGTATTCTATCGCGACGTTCTGGGTATGCGGGTTTACCCGCAGGTGTCAGGTTGCCGCGTCGGCTACAACTCGGAAGATGCGGACCTTCTGCTGCTGCCGGGTGGCGGCGGATACACCCATGACCGGGGCCAAAGATATTGGAAGATCGGAATTACCGTCCCTGATGTCGATCTTGCGGCAGCGCATTTGCGCGCGCTGGGTACTGCGGTAAGCGCGCCGAGCCAGTTTCTGGATATCGGGTACATGTGCCATCTGGCTGATCCCGATGGGTTTGTCATCGAATTGCTGCAACATGATTTCGAAGGCAACAAACCGGCACAGGTGGCAGATCCGGATGCTCCGTTTGCGCAGGCCCGGATCGGTCAGATAACCCTTCGGACCAGTGATATCGCGGGTGAGGACGCGTTTTGGTGTGGGCAAGGCATGTCCTTGCTGTCAATGCAGGAAGTGGCCCCCCATGGCTTTGATCTGCATTTCTATGCCTTTACCGACGAAACCCCTCCAAACGCCGATTTGTGGGCCGTCGAGAATCGCGAGTGGTTGTGGAAACGACCGTATACGACACTGGAATTCCAGCATCTTGCGGGTGCAGAGTTTGCGCCTGTACCGGATTACCGGGGAATAGAAGTCGAAGGGTTGGCCGCACCTTTGAAAGACGCCTTTGGCGATCCGGTCTTGCCGGGCTGATCACCTGTTGCGTCGCTTGCCCGGAACTTTCGACCGAAATCCGGGTGGGCGTTTACGCACCCATATCAGGAATTTCTCAAGCCTGGGATGCGCGCGCAAGGCTGCGATCGTGTTGTAACAGCGCGCCAGTTCGGCCTCGGTCAAGGTGGCATGGACTTCTTTGTGGCAAATCTGGTGCAGAAGAACGGTGGGTCCGCCCTTGCCTCCTTTGAGTTTTGGGATCAGATGATGCAGGCTGCCACCCCCGCTGGGGATCGAGCGGTCGCAGAGCGGGCAGATCGGATCGTTGTTCGCCATGTTGGTTTGAAACTTGCGCCGATGGATGGCGAAGGCAAGAGGGTGCGAATGGCGCAGGCAGTCGTGATCGGAGCAGGCCCCGCAGGGTTGATGGCGGCCGAGCAACTGGCCGAGGCCGGGCATTCCGTGCTGGTTGCCGAAGCCAAGCCCTCGGTTGCGCGCAAATTTCTGATGGCTGGTAAATCGGGGCTGAACCTGACAAAGGACGAACCGCCTGAGACACTGATGCGGTCTTATGCCGATGCGGCGGACTGGTTGCGCCCGATGATCACCGCCTTTGACGCGCAAGCCGTGCAGCACTGGGCGCGTGGATTGGGACAGACATTATTTACAGGTTCTACCGGGCGGGTTTTTCCCGAGGCCATGAAGGCGTCGCCTTTGCTGCGCGCATGGCTTGCGCGACTGGGCGCAGCCGGGGTTGAGATCAAAACCCGTTGGCGATGGAAAGGTTGGGAAGCTGATGCGCTGGTATTCGACACACCGGACGGGCCGCAAAACCTGACTGCTGCTGTAACCGTGCTTGCGCTGGGCGGGGCCAGCTGGGCCCGCCTTGGGTCGGATGGTCATTGGGCGCAAATCCTGTCTGACAGGGGCGTCGAACTGGCACCGTTTGAACCTGCGAACTCAGCCCTGTCGGTGGATTGGAGCACTCATATGCAGCCACACTTCGGGGCGGCGCTGAAATCGGTTCGGTGGATGGCCGGTGACCTGGATAGCCGCGGCGAGGCTGCGATCTCGGCAACCGGGCTGGAGGGAGGGGGGCTTTACACTCTCACCCCTGCTTTGCGCAAAGGGCAGCTACTTTTTGTCGATCTGGTGCCCGACCTGGAACAGCAGTCCTTGCAGGCGCGTTGGTCTTCCAGAAAGTCGAAAACCACACTTTCGCAATGGTTGAGAAAGTCGTTGAACCTGTCACCGCAGAAGATCGCCGTGTTTCACGAGATGGCAAAACGCAGTCACTTGCCGCTGCCCGGCGAAGTGGCGGTCTTCAAGAAACTGCCAATCCTGCACGCGGGGCTGCGACCGATGGATGAGGCCATTTCGACGGCAGGTGGCGTGAAACGATCCGCGTTGGGTGACGGGCTGATGCTGAAGACCATGCCGGGCGTGTTCTGCGCCGGTGAGATGCTGGATTGGGAAGCGCCGACCGGGGGGTATCTTTTGACAGCCTGTCTTGCCACTGGCCGCTGGGCCGGTCGGGCCGCTGCCGATTGGCTGGATCAGGGCAAGTAACTCAGCGCGACCGCGCAAGCATCGCCAGACGAATCATTGCGCGCTCGACCAGTGCCATTGAGGGGGCGGTCTGTCCGGCGGATCGCAGGGAGAGGTCGGTATCCGTCAGAACGCTCAGAGCAGTTTGCAGCTTGGGCGCGCCCCAGCCCTGTGCCTGACGCAGAATACGGTCACGCCGTTTGCCGTAAACCGGCGGACGCAACTTGCCGATACCCTGCGCCGCACCACCGGGATCCGAGGCGCAGGCATAAAGGGTGCGGAAATGCCGGGTTGCCCCAATACACAGAGTTACCCCGTTGGTACCCTGTGCCTGCAACCGCCGGATCAGCGGTCCGATCTCACCGGCGCGGCCTTCTGCAACCACGTTCAGCACGTCGTCAAGCGCCGCCTCGGTCGAACGCGGGGCGCAGGCTTCGATGTCTTCCATGGTCAACTCAGAGTTGTCGCCGCGCTTGTAAAGCGACAGTTTCTCAATGGTTTGGGTGAAGTCACCGGGGCTAAGACTGTTGGCCAGTTCGCTGATGGCAGACATGACATCGCGGGGGATGTTATTCAGGTGCGCCTCAGTCAGAACCCGCTCGACCTCTGCACGCGATGGCGGGTCGTCATAAATGCCTATCGCATAGGCCGCAGGATGCCCCTCGAACGCTTTGCGGATTTTTGAGTTTGGTTTCAGCTGACCAGCCGTCACGAAGATCTGAGCGTCGCCGGGGGTCCAATCTTCAAGTGCGGCCAGAATCGCAGGCGAGGCGGTTTCGGTGGCGTCTTCCACAAACACCGCGCGCGGGCCGGGGAAAAACCCAACCGCCTTGACCGCGTCCAGCAGAGACGCCGGATCGCCGCGCAAGTCGCCACCCGGCAGGCGGGTCAGGCGCATTTCCTCATCCGCACCAGGACCAAGCAGGGCGGCCAGAACCTGCTGCCGTTTAAGCGCCACCCGCATGGCATCCGCACCATAGATCAGCAGCCCGGTCTTGTCCGAATCCGGCTTGGCGAAATACCCGTCAGCCTCGCGCGGGCTCAACTTCATTTGGACAAGCCCGGTGTTGAATACAGGCGGTTCACTATATGCCCGGACAGGATCACCATCAGGCGTTCTTTCGCATCGCGTTCGTCAGCCAGCGTCGACACGGTAGAGCCCGAAGCAGAATAGCCCACAAAATCGGTTACGGTGCCGGATGCTGCGACTTGCCCGGTCTCATTGGATTTCAACGCGTATTGGGCCCGTCCATCAATCGTGTACCGCGTTGTCTCGTTCGTCGTGGTGATGGCCGCGCCGCGGGTTTCGGTCGAGACCTGAACATCCAGAGCGTAATCGCTGACAGAGCCCGCGCTGCGGCCCAGTTGCTGTTCAAGGTTCTGAACCAGAAGATAGCTTTCAACGGTATTTGGCGCAGATACCGCCACCCGACCGAACAAGGCAGAGCCCGACCCACCCGGAGCATAAACCGGTTGAAAGCCGCAGGCAGCCAGCGCCAGCGGCATAACAAGCAATGTTCTGCGATCAAACAACGACATTCACGATCCGGCCCGGAACAACGATAACTTTCTTCGGCGCGTTGCCATCCAGCGCCTTTTGGACAGCTTCGGTGCTGAGCGCGATATTTTCAACCTCGGCTTTGTCCATATCTTTTGGAACGCTGATTTCCGCGCGACGCTTGCCGTTGATCTGGATCGGCAGGGTGACGGTGTCATCAACCAGCATCGCTTCATCCGCGACGGGCCACGGGGCGACAGCCACAAGGCCCTCACCGCCCTGATGCGCCCAGATATCTTCCGCCAGATGTGGCGTCATCGGCGACATCAACTGGGCCAGTGTTTTAATTGCCTGTTTCTGAGCCGCCGCACCGGCCTTGGATTTTGCCAGTGTATTGGTGAAGGCGTACAGTTTGGCGATGGCTGCGTTGAAGCCAAAGCTTTCGACACCCAATGTCACGTCGCGGATGGTTTTGTGCATCTCGCGCAACAGATCCTCATCGCCTTCGCCCGCTGCATCGGCGTCCATGGCGCCGATCCTGTCACACAGGTTCCAAACGCGATTCAAGTGCTTATAGGCGGCTTCGGCCCCTGCCGCCGTCCATTCCACGTCCCGCTCGGGTGGCGAATCGGACAACACGAACCAGCGGGCCGTGTCGGCCCCAAAGGCCGAAATGATGCTGACCGGGTCGACCACGTTTTTCTTGGATTTCGACATCTTGGCTGAAGGGATGATTTCGACCTCTGTGCCATCGGCCAGTTTGCCGTTGGTTACATCCTCGGGCAGGTGATAGACCGGGCGGCCGTTGGCGTCGCGCGTCTGGTAAATCTCATGCGTCACCATGCCTTGCGTGAACAGCGCGTCGAACGGCTCGATGGCCTTCTTCGGCAAGTGCCCGGTGAGGTGCATCGCCCGCGCAAAGAACCGGGAATATAGCAGGTGCAGAATCGCGTGCTCAATGCCGCCGATATACTGGTCGACATTCATCCAATACTCGGCCTCAGCCAGATCGGTGGGTGTTTCCGCACGCGGAGCGGTAAAGCGCGCGAAATACCACGACGAATCGACGAAGGTATCCATCGTGTCGGTTTCGCGCTTGGCCGGAGCACCGCAGGAGGGGCAGGAACAATCGCGCCAGGTCGGGTGGCGGTCCAGCGGGTTGCCGGGTTTGTCGAATGTGACATCGTCAGGCAGGCGGACCGGCAGGTTTTCCTTTTTCTCGGGCACCACGCCGCAGCTTTCGCAATGCACGACGGGAATCGGACACCCCCAATAGCGCTGACGGCTGAGGCCCCAGTCCCGCAGACGGTATTTGGTGACACCCTCGCCCCAACCGGCTTGTTCAGCAAAATCGACGGTGGCGTTGATGGCTTCTTCGCCTGTCGCTTCGGTCAAACCGGCAAAGTGGTTCACCCAGCGGACTTTCTCGGTTTTCGGCGGGACGAATGCGATTTTGTCGACCGGCGTGTCGTCATCCAGTGCAAAGAATGTGTCGACCACAGGAAGGCCGTATTTGCGGCAAAAGTCGAGGTCACGCTGATCATGCGCAGGGCAGGCAAAGATTGCGCCCGTGCCGTAATCCATCAGGATGAAATTGGCGATCCAGACCGGCAGTTCCCAACTCGGGTCCAGCGGGTGCTTGACCTTGATGCCTGTGTCAAAGCCCAGCTTTTCGGCGGTTTCTATGGCTTCCTCAGTGGTACCACCTTTGCGACATTCGGCCACGAATTCAGCCACTTCTGGATTTTCGGCTTCAAGCTGTTTTGCGATCGGGTGATCGGGCGAGATGCCAACGAAAGATGCGCCCAGCAGCGTGTCGGGCCGGGTTGTATAGACGGTGATCGGATCGCCGCCGTCTGTGCGTTCAAAGCCGAATTGCAGACCACGGGATTTGCCGATCCAGTTCTCCTGCATCAGGCGCACTTTGGCGGGCCAGTTGTCCAGAGTGTCCAGCGCATCCAGCAATTCTTCGGAATAGTCCGAGATCTTGAAGAACCACTGGGTCAGCTCGCGTCGCTCTACCAATGCACCCGAACGCCAGCCACGACCATTTTCAACCTGCTCGTTGGCCAGAACGGTCATGTCGACCGGGTCCCAGTTCACCACAGCGTTTTTGCGATAGACCAGCCCGGCATCGAGCATATCGAGGAACAGCGCCTGTTGCTGGCCGTAATACTCGGGGTCGCAGGTCGCGAACTCACGAGACCAGTCGATGGACAGGCCAAGTGGTTTCATCTGGTCGCGCATGTCGGCGATGTTGCTGTAGGTCCAGTCCTTCGGATGACCCCCGATGGCCATCGCGGCATTTTCCGCAGGCATCCCGAATGCGTCCCAGCCCATCGGGTGCAGCACGTTATGGCCCGTCGCCAGCTTGTGCCGGGCGATCACGTCACCCATCGTATAGTTGCGCACATGCCCCATATGGATTCGGCCAGACGGGTAGGGAAACATCTCAAGCACATAGTATTTCGGCTTGTCCGCCTTGTGGTTAGCGGTGAAGATCCCGGCCTTGTCCCAGGCCTCCTGCCATTTTGCTTCGATTTCAGTGGCCGAGTAGCGCGACATTGTGCGGTCCTTCGTGAATGAAAACGCCGGGTAGGAACCCGGCGTGGTAATATTGTGATTTTCGTCGGGTTGCTAGAACTTGTTGTCTGCTATGCGTAGTTGCCGGGCGCGCGACAGAATCGCATCCTCGACTGCGCGGGATGTTGCCGCACTCACAGGAGCCCCCCCGCTTGATTGCAGCGCAACCGACAAAGAGCGCGCGGCAAGCGCCGGATCGCTGATATGAACAGTTGCCCGGTAGGATCGGCCGCCGCCCGGAGGCGTGCCATAACCCGTTACGATTACACCGGTAAACGGATCAACCTCTTGCACTGGCAGGAAGCTCAGCACATCCAGCGAAGCCGCCCAAAGATACCGGTTCACGTTTGTTGTCTGTTCGGCGGTGCTGCGGTCAAAGATGTCCCAGATAGTTGCCCGCTCGGGGTCATTCAGCTCCTGTTCGTCCGAATTGCCGCCAGCGATGTTGGGGGAGTATGTTGTTGAAGCGTTTCGATTCTGCCCACATGCTGAAAGAGCAGCGGTCAGCAGGATCATTCCCAAAATCGTCGGCAGGCGCATTGCAAACAGGTCCTGTTTCACATGTTCTACAGTATTCAGGGGATACTCCTAGCCAAGGACCCCCGCTGCAACAAGCCCATTCTTCTGAAATGTAAGTGTATCAGCTGCATCGGGGCGAAAACTGACTGTGGCATCCTTGCACCAATTTGACCTCAATGACGCTGACGTCTTTATGCCAAGCTTGCGCAAAGGGGGCAAAAAGAGCGAAACGGTGTCCGTGCTGAGACATGTGCCGAGGCATATGTCGAGTAGATAACTCTTTTGAAACCGAGGGAAACAAGATGAAAAAAGTTCTCTTCGCATCGACGGCGCTGATCGCGACCGCAGGCGTTGCAGCAGCTGAAGTTAACTTCAGCGGTTATGGCCGCTTTGGTATTGGCTACGTTGAAGATCGTAGCGGTACCGTTGTAAACATCCAGACAACCGGTACCGCGACAGGCGTTGGTACTGCTGTTGTTCAAACTGACGACGCGATCCTGGTCTCGCGCTTCCGTCTGAACATCGACGGCATTGCAGAAACCGACGGTGGCGTTCGTTTCGAAGGCCGCGTTCGTCTGCAAGCTGACGAAAACAGCAGCACCGGCGAAGCAAACTCTGCCGGTCTGAACGGCGCACGCTTCTCGGTCATCTACGGTGGCCTGCGTGTTGACGCCGGTAACGTTGCAGGTGCCTTCGACAACCTGGCAAACTACTACGGCAACGAAGTAGGTCTGGAACTGTTCGCAGGTCAGTACTCGGGCGTTGACTACAGCTTCCTGGGTTACTCGTCGACCGGTTCGGGTTCGAACGCCGTGTTCTTCCAGTACTCGGTTGGTGACTTCTCGTTTGGCGCATCGTACGACCAAGCGACTGTAGCTCTGAACGGTGCACCTATTAGTGCAGACCGTTGGGACATCAGCGCAACCTACACCTTCAACAACATCACAGCTGCTTTGGCCTACGGCCAGACCGACGCTGGTGTTGCTGGTGTAAGCGATCCGAGCCTGACCGTTCTGACCCTGGGTGGTGAATGGGGTGACTTCGGCGGTACTCTGTTTGTTGCAGACGACGCAACTCAGGTTGCAGCAACTGACGGCACCGCATGGGGTCTGTCGGCAACCTACAACGTTGGCGCCGCAACAACCCTGATCTTCGCTTACGGCGACGGTAACGCGTCTGCTGATACTCAGCAGGTTGCTCTTGGCGCGATCTACGACCTGGGCGGCGGTGCATCGCTGCGCGGTGGTATCGGTGTCAACGACTGTGACAGCTGCACAGACTCGACCATGGTTGCTGACTTCGGTGCTCAGTTCAACTTCTAAGCTGATCTGAACCGCAAGGTTTAAGGGCGGGTCTTTGGACTCGCCCTTTTCTTTTGCGCCGACTTGGTGTTTTTCTGCGCAAAACAGGATGAGGGTCCCATGTCGCTGCAAGACATCACCGCACGTATCGCCAAAGCCGAAGCCAGGTCGGACAGACCGGCTGGTTCTGTCAAACTGATTGCCGTGTCCAAAGTGCAGCCGAATGAAAGGGTGCAGGCGGTTCTTGAGCAGGGGCACAGATGTTTTGGCGAGAATCGCGTGCAGGAAGCAGCAAGCAAGTGGCCCGCGTTCAAAGAACAGTTCGAGGGTATTGATCTGCACCTCATTGGCCCGTTGCAGACCAACAAGGCCCGTCACGCGATGGAACTGTGCGATGCGATCCATTCGGTAGATCGACCCAAACTGGCCAAGACACTGGCGCGTTTGGCACAGGAAATGGGAACCTGTCCGGACCTGTTCATTCAGGTCAACACCGGTGAGGAAGACCAAAAGGCCGGTATCCTTCCTGCGGACGCGGATGGTTTCATTGCCGAGTGCAGGTCATTGGATCTGCCTGTGTGTGGATTGATGTGCATTCCCCCGGTCGATGAAGAGCCGGCTTTGCACTTTGCGCTATTGGCCAAAATCGCCGCACGCAACGGGCTTGATGGATTGTCTATGGGAATGAGTCAAGATTTCGAACAGGCCATCGCCCTTGGCGCGACACATGTGCGCGTTGGCTCGGCCATCTTTGGCGAACGGGTTAAACCTCAGGAATGATCAGCCGTGATCCGGGGGCAATGCGCCCTGCGATCCAGTGCAGATGATCCCGGCGAAAGGCAATGCAGCCTTCGGTTGGATAACCGGGTCTGCGCCATTGGTGCAGAAAAATCGCTGACCCTCTGCCCGGAACCGCGTTTGGCCAGTTCCAGTCGGTCAACAGAATCAGATCATATAACGGGTCGGCGCGGCGCAGCTTTTCGTGGCTGAATGCATAGGGTGCGCTGACCATGTGGTTGTATCTGCTTTCAGACACGTCGTCAGACCACAAGTCCCGTGGGCCAATGGCACGGGCCCATTTGCTGGGGGCGGCCATTCGGTCGGCCCGGTACAGCATACCGACGATTCGATGATGTCCAGTTGGGGTCGCGCCATCGCCTTCGCGTTTTGCGTTGCTCAACCCGCCTTTGCCCACGGAGCAAGGGAACTCCCTGCCAAGAAACCGGATGCCGCGCGGGGTCAGAACAAGATCGCCTGGGGTCAAAGCAGATGCCCTGATTTCTTGGCCTTGGTTGCCAGGTATCCCCGGTTGTGAGAGGTTTCGCCAACCCTCAGAGGGACACGCTCGGTTACTGCGATACCTGTTCGCTCCATCATGGCGATCTTGGCCGGGTTGTTGGTCAGCAAGCGGACAGAATTGAAGCCCAGCGACTTCAATATGTCCGACCCAAGCCGAAAATCGCGCTCATCGTCCTCAAAACCCAGCCTGTGGTTCGCCTCAACAGTGTCAAAACCCTGATCCTGAAGGAAATAGGCGCGCATTTTGTTGGCCAGACCGATACCGCGCCCTTCCTGATTCAGGTACAAAAGAACGCCTGCACCTTCTGCCCCCATCTGTTCCAGGGCACCGCGCAGTTGCGGGCCGCAATCACATTTCAGGCTTCCCATCAGATCGCCGGTGAAACAGGCAGAATGCAATCGGGCCAGCACAGGCTTGTCGCGGTCCGGGCGTCCGATCTCGACGGCGTAGTGCTCTTCACCACCGTCTTCAGGTCGGAAGACGTGCAACCGGCCTGCTTCGGACACCTCCATCGGAAGGCGGGCCGCGACGACTTCGTGCAAAGTGCTGCGATCCGCCAGATGAGGTGTGGCGCGCGTGTGATCAATGCATGTCAGACCGTGCGACGCGGCAAATGCCCTGCCGTCCTCGACAGGTACCACGACCACAGCGGGAAGGATGCGCGCGGATTTGGCCAATGCAATTGCGATACGGTGGAGATTGGCATTACCGTGCCGCTCGGTCATCAACGGGCCCTTCATGGGCGCGTTCAGATCGTCGGAAGGATCGGCAACCGCCTGTACCCATGCGATATCCGCATCCGCCGGGATCGATACACGCGCCAGATCCCCGTCGTACGCCCGCGCTTTCAGGGTTTCAGCACGTCGCCCAGTTATGGCCACCACCGGACTCCCTAGTTTTTTCAGGTCGGCCAGACGCTGCGGGCTGAGCGTTTCGGCAGAAACCGCAAGCACGCTGAAGCTGCTGTCATCAGTCAGTGCAACGGGAACGCCCATGCGCAGATCGGCCCGGGCCCGGGCGAGAAGTTCCGTGATGTCGGGGATGAGACTCATCAATGTTACCCTATAACGCTCAATCTTTCTCCTAGCTCTTTCGAAAGGAAATGTGAAACATTTCCGCGAACTCTGACACGAAGGCGTGAAACGGTTGCAGCAAATCTTGTTGATTGCATATTCCACGCGCAAGTGATGGAGAAGCGTTTGGAGGACCGGGAAATGGCTCAACTCAAGAAAATCCTGCTAGTGGACGATGATGAGGATCTGCGCGAGGCGCTCAGCGAGCAACTTGTCATGACCGAAGACTTTGACGTGTTCGAGGCGTCGGACGGTCACTCTGCCATGGAGCGCGCGCGCGAAGCGATCTATGATCTGGTCATTCTTGATGTGGGTCTGCCGGATACCGACGGGCGCGAACTGTGCCGCCTCATGCGCAAACAGGGTGTCAAAAGCCCGATCCTGATGCTGACCGGTCATGACAGCGATGCCGATACGATCCTGGGCCTGGATGCCGGCGCGAATGACTATGTCTCGAAACCATTCAAATTCCCGGTGCTTCTGGCACGCATCCGTGCGCAGCTTCGACAGCACGAACAATCCGAGGACGCTGTATTTGTACTTGGCCCCTATACGTTCAAACCGGCGATGAAGATGCTGATCACGGAAGAGGACAGAAAAATCCGCCTGACCGAGAAGGAAACCAACATCCTCAAATTCCTGTACCGCTCGACTGACGGCGTGGTGGCGCGGGATGTGCTGCTTCACGAAGTTTGGGGATATAATGCCGGTGTTACAACGCATACGCTGGAAACCCACATCTACCGCCTGCGTCAGAAGATTGAGCCCGATCCGTCAAATGCGCGCCTTTTGGTCACAGAATCCGGTGGATATAGGCTGGTGTCTTAACTGGGTGTGGATTGACTTGGATCAAAGTGATACCCTGTACTCATAATTAGGTTACTCCCAACCCGCGCATGTCCGGGTTATGACATGCACCTCCCTGTTGGACTGCCGGGCCGAATGGCCCGGCTTTTTTCTTTTCTGAAGGGCGAGATCATGCGCCGCCTATACCGTCACAGGCGTTGCGGAATCCATTTTGTTCCTGTAATGTTCTAATTCTTGCGAAAGGTTGGAGGAGCGCGTGATGATCGAAGGAAGCTGTTTGTGCGGGGCGGTGAAGTTTAACCTGAAGTCTCAACCATCCGTGATGGGAACCTGCCATTGTTCAAGATGCAGAAAAGCCGGGGCCAGCACAGTCGTATTTGTCAACAAAGAAGACTTGGTGTGGGTTCGGGGAAGGGAAAACGTAACGCTGCACCAGCCTGATCCGCCTTACAAATACGGCAGGTGTTTCTGCACGAAATGCGGGACATCTTTGGGCGAAATCACTTCAGAAGCAGACAGTTTTCCAATCGCTGCAAACGCATTGGATACTGGGTTAAAGCAGAAAGTTCAGTTTCACGAATTTATTTCGGAAAAGCCGGACTGGTACGAGATTTGCGACGATGCCCCCCAAAATGAAAGCCACCCGTCCTAGCTTTTCTTTTCTGATGGCACCCCACCCCCCACCGCGTTAACCTTCGCCAAATCGCGACAGAGGAATCCTCGCCATGCCATTCACACTTGCCACCTGGAACATCAACTCGGTCCGACTGCGCGAACCTATCGTGCTGAAACTGTTGGAAGAAGAGGCACCGGATGTTCTGTGTTTGCAGGAATGCAAGTCTCCGGTTGAAAAGATCCCGACCGAAGGGTTCGCGGAGCTGGGCTATACCCACATGATTGCCCGTGGCCAGAAAGGATATAATGGCGTCGCCATCCTGTCCCGCCTGCCGATAGAGGAGGTGGGCGACATGGATTTCGCAGATCTCGGCCACGCACGCCACATAGCCGGGCGGTTGGAGAATGGTGTCACGATCCACAACTTCTATGTCCCCGCTGGCGGTGATGTGCCAGATCGTGAAGTGAATGAGAAATTTGGCCAAAAGCTCGACTATCTCACGGGCATGCGCGATTGGTTCCACGCAGAAAAGCCGGAAAAATCCATCCTCGTCGGCGATCTGAACATTGCCCCGCGTGAAGATGACGTCTGGTCACACAAACAATTGCTCAAGATCGTCTCGCACACTCCGATTGAAGTGGAACATCTGGCCGAGACCCAGGACGCGGGTGGTTGGGTCGATATCACCCGGCAGGATATTCCCGAAGGGCAGCTTTTCAGCTGGTGGTCCTACCGGGCCCGCGACTGGGATGCGGCAGACAAGGGGCGGCGGCTGGATCATGTCTGGGCCACGCCCGATATTTCGAATGCGGGCCATTCCAGCCGTATTCTGCGGGATGCGCGTGGGTGGGAGAAGCCCAGCGACCATGCGCCGGTCTTTGCGACTTTCGACATTTGAACTGAAACTCTGCCCTTGGTTTCTGCGACAAGCGATTGCATATAGAGCGCAAGTTCGAACGAAAGAGTGATTGCCATGGACATCCTGAACGGCGCAGCCGCCCCAGCCACCGATCTGATCAAGGACGGGACCGAGGCCACTTTCATGGTCGATGTGGTCGAAGCTTCGCAGGAAACGCCTGTTATCGTTGACTTCTGGGCACCCTGGTGCGGCCCGTGCAAGACGCTGGGCCCGATGCTGGAAGACGCTGTTACCGCCGCCAAAGGCGCGGTGAAGATGGTCAAGATCAACGTGGACGAGGCACAGATGATCGCCTCGCAAATGCGCATCCAGTCGATTCCAACGGTCTACGCGTTTTTTAAAGGGCAACCCGTGGACGGTTTTCAGGGCGCGCTGCCGGGGTCCGAGATCAAGGCTTTCGTAGACCGCGTGATCGAGGCGTCAGGTGGGGAAAGCCCCGGTGGTCAATTGGATGACGCGGTAATTGCCGCCGAAGAAATGCTGAGCGAAGGCGCAGCGGCAGATGCCGCGCAGACTTTTGCCGCCGTTCTTGGCGAAGACCCGAACCACGCGGCAGCATATGGCGGGCTGGTGCGGGCACATATCGCCACTGGCGATCTGGAGCATGCCGAGGCCATCCTGAACGGTGCACCGGCAGAAATATCCAACTCGGCCGAGGTCGAGGCTGCGCATGCGCAATTGCAGCTGGCCAAGCAAGCGGCTGATGCAGGTCCGGTGGCTGATCTGACAGCGGCCGTTGATGCAGACCCCGAAAATCTTCAGGCCCGGTTTGACCTGGCACAGGCATTGCATGCGAACGGCGAAGTGGAAGAAGCCGTGGCGCAATTGCTGGAATTGTTCCGCCGGGATCGTGAGTGGGATGACGGGGCCGCCAAGACCCAGCTTTTCACGATCTTTGATGCGCTCAAGCCCAATGACCCGATCGTTCTGAACGGTCGCCGCAAACTCAGCTCGATGATATTTGCCTAATTTCTGATCAGAGCTAGAATTGGGACATGATGCATCCCGCCGATCTGCCGGACACCGTATCCGTTTTCCCCTTGCCCGGGGCGCTGTTGTTGCCCCGCTCGCGCTTGCCGCTTCACATCTTCGAGCCGCGCTATTTGCAGATGCTGGACGATGCGCTCAAGACCAAGGAACGGCTGATTGCGATGGTCCAGCCAAATCCTTCGGCCCATGATGAGAACAAACTGCACCGCATCGGATGCGTCGGACGTGTGACCCAGTTTTCCGAAACGGAAGATGGTCGTTATCTGATCACGCTGACCGGTGTGTCCCGGTTCCGCGTGGTGTCAGAGTTGGACGCTTTCACGCCATACCGGCGATGCGAAGTCTCGTGGGACGGCTTTGACAGGGATCTGGGCAAGGCCGAAAACGACGACAGATTCAACCGCACCAAGTTCCTGGCTTTGCTGGAACGCTTCTTTTCGTCCCGGCAATTGTCCACCGATTGGGATTCGCTGAAAGATGCCGAGGATGAATTGCTGGTGAACTCGCTGTCCATGTTGTTGGACTTCGATCCGGAAGATAAACAGGCCCTGTTAGAGGCCCCTTGCCTGCGCACACGGCGCGAGACGCTGATGACATTGATAGAATTCGCAATGCGAGGCGGATCGAATGAGGAAAAACTGCAATGACTGACCCTGAACACGCCTTTGATCGCCGCATGCTCGAAGCTCTTGTCTGCCCGCAGACGCAAACGACCCTGCGCTATGACGCCGAAAGGCAGGAACTTGTGTCACAGGCCGCAGGTCTGGCATTTCCCATCCGCAACGGCATTCCGGTCATGCTGGTCGACGAGGCACGGCAGCTGGACTAAATTGGCTGCCCTTGCAGCAGCTTGGGCAAATCTCCGGTCAAACCGGCGGCTTCGCGGACGAAACCGCGCCGCAACCCCGGCAGTGCGCCGACAATTCCCATACCAACGTCTCGCCCAATGCGCAGCAACGGGTTGTCGTTCGAGAACAGTTTGTTGAAAACATCCGTTGCCATCGCAAGAGCAGCGGTGTCGAACCTGCGCCATTCCTGATAGCGTTCCAGCACCATAAGCGACCCGATGTCTTCGCCGCGCCGCCCTGCCAAGGTCAGAACCTCTGCCAGCGCGCCGACATCACGCAGACCGGCGTTAAGGCCCTGACCGGCAATCGGGTGCATCCCGTGGGCGGCATCCCCGACCAGTGCCAGACGATCAGCGACAAAGGAATTGGCGATGGTCAGGTTCAAAGGATAGGTGAAACGATCTCCTGCCAGGCGGATTTCACCTAGGAAATCGCCGAACCGTGGGCGTAGGACTTGCAGATAGTCGCCCTCGGGCAGGGCGTTGATCTGTTGCGCGGCCTTGGTGCGTTCGCTCCATACAATGGAACTGCGATTGCCGGTCAGCGGCAGAATCGCCAAGGGGCCTGGCGGCATGAAGAACTGATGGGCAATGCCGTTATGCGGCAGCTCGTGTTCAATTGCGCAGACAAGTGCGGTCTGGCCATACTCCCAACCTGTGCGCTTGATACCTGCGCGGCGCGCGGTGCCGCTGTGGCGGCCGTCACACCCAACCAGCAGGCTGCTGTTCACAGTCGAACCATCGTCCAGCGTCACGGTCACTCCAGTGGTGTCGGCTTGTTGCGACACAACAGTCTTGCCACTCAGCTGAGTGATGCGGGGCTCATCAGCCATAGCGTCCAGAAAGGCGCGGCGCAGGTGACGGTCTTCGACCATATACCCCATCGGGCCTTCTTCTATTTCGGCGTGGTCGAAATGCATGAAAAACGGTGACGGGCCTGTACCGGCGTGGCCGTCTGTGACCTTGATCTCCAGCATCGGTTGGGCGTGTTCCGCAACGCGGTCCCAGACACCGATGGCAGCCAGCAAGCGCTGTGACGCCAAGGCCAGCGCATAGGCTCGCCCGTCGAATGCCGCATTCTTGCGGACCTTCTCTTCCAGCGCATCAATCACTGTGACCGAATGTCCGGTTTGTGCCAGAGCCAATGCCAAAGCCGGGCCGTTCAGCCCGCTGCCCACGATCAGAATGTCAGATGCCTGTGTCATGCCCTGCAATATGCGCGCCCTTTCGGGATTGTCCATGTGCAGTCCTGTCGCTACCGTTCTTTCAAGCCAAAAAGCAGGAGGGGGCGGGATGCAGGATTGGTTGACCATGACGGCGTGTGATTTGGGCCGTGGAATTGGGATGGGCCAGATCGATCCGGTTGAATTGACGGAAACCTACCTGTCCGCAATAGACGCCCATCCGCACCGCGACCGCATCTATGCCCGCGTCACCCATGACCGCGCCCGCGCCGAGGCCGAAGCCGCGCAGCAACGCGCGAAGATGGGATTGCGGCGGTCGTTGCTGGATGGGGTTCCCATTAGCTGGAAAGACCTGTTCGACACCGCTGGTACTGCGACCGAGGCCGGGTCGGCGCTTTTGAAAGACCGGGTGCCGGACGCGGATGCACTTGTGGTACGCAACGCAACCCAGATGGGAACGGTCTGTCTGGGTAAGACGCATATGAGCGAGCTGGCCTTTTCCGGCCTTGGATTGAACCCGATCACTGGTACGCCGCCTTGCATTGACGATGAGGACGCCGTGCCTGGCGGTTCATCTTCAGGCGCGGCGGCTTCGGTTGCGTGGGGTTTGGCAGCTGGGGGTATCGGGTCCGATACTGCTGGGTCAGTACGCATCCCATCGGCTTGGAACAATTTGGTTGGACTAAAAACCACCGCCGGGCGGATAAGTTTGGAAGGGGTTGTACCTCTGCGCCTTCGGTTTGACACGGTGGGCCCTTTGGCGCGCTCAGTTGAAGACGCAGCACATATGCTGGCTTTGCTTGAGGGCGGAACGCCTGCCGATCTGCGAGGTGCAAACTTGAAAGGCCGCCGTTTTGCAGATTTGCAAAACGTGGTTAAAGACGATTTGCGCGATGTACCGCGAGTCGCTTATGAGGTTGGTTTGGAACGACTTCGAGACGCAGGCGCAAAGGTTATACCTCTTGAGGTTCCCGAACTTCACAACGCAATGTCCCTGTCTAGTGTTGTCGATCCCACTGAATCGTACGGACTGTGGCGAGATGTGATCGAAGCGAATCCTGATGTAATGTATCCTCCGATACTGGAACGGTTCCGGGCTGGAAAAGACGTATCCGGTCCGGACTACGTCGCTGCGTGGTCGAAGCTGGAAGCCTGTCGCGCGGCATGGGATACCGCCACCGCCGGGTTCGATGCCGTTCTTGCGCCAACCGTTCCCAATCTGCCACCCAATCTGGACCGGTTGATGACCGATCACGACTATTACGTGACTGAAAACCTGCTGGCCCTTCGCAATACGCGGATCGGCAACCTGATGGGGCTTGCGGCGCTGACCCTGCCCACCGGAACGCCCTGTTGCGGGCTGATGATGATGGGGTATCCGAACTCGGAAGAGGCCCTGTTGCGGTTGGGGTCAGCGGCAGAATCGGCATTGGCCTGAATGCCACAATCCACTGATTCGGAACCTCTTTGTCTGGACGAAGAGGTATGCGGGCTGTAATCTGCCAAAAAAACGGGGCGCAAATGACCCCGATATTGAGGCAGTAATATGGATTTCCCCGAGCGGTTTTCGAACCTACCGGAATATGCATTCCCGCGTTTGCGCGCCCTGTTGGATCACCATCAACCGGGCGGTGACGTCGTTCATATGACGATTGGCGCACCCACGCATGACTTTCCGGCCTGGGTGACGGATGTCATCATGGAAAACGCGGCCGGGTTTCAGGGCTATCCGCCGAACGAAGGCTCGGAAGACCTGCGCGGTGCAATCACGGGCTGGATCAAGCGGCGCTATGGGGTCGAAATGGACCCTGACACCAACGTCATGGCGCTGAACGGCACACGTGAGGGGCTGTATAATGCGGCCATGGCGCTGTGCCCGGAACAGAAGAATGGCAAACAACCGATCATCCTGTGCCCGAACCCATTTTATCAGGTCTACATGGTCGCGTCGATTTCGGTGGGTGCGCAACCTTATTTTGTCCCTGCAACCGCTGCGACAGGTCATCTGCCGGATTATTCCAGCCTGTCCGAAGATGTGCTGAACCGAACTGCGGTGGCTTATGTCTGTTCCCCGGCCAACCCGCAGGGTGCAGTTGCGTCGCGTGACTATTGGGCTGACCTGATCCGTCTGGCCGAGGCTTACGATTTCCGCATTTTTGCCGACGAGTGCTATTCTGAGATTTACCGTGACCAAGCCCCGACAGGGGTTCTGACTGTCGCGCAGGAACTGGGGGCTGATCCCGAACGGATCACGCTGTTTAATTCCTTGTCCAAACGCTCGAACCTGGCCGGTTTGCGTTCGGGCCTGATTGCAGGTGGACCAAATTCCATCAGCCAGGTGAAAAAGCTGCGCACCTATGCCGGGTCCCCACTGCCTTTGCCCTTGCAAGCCGCCGCCGCGCGCGTCTGGGCGGATGAGATACATGTCGAGCAAAACCGCGCGCTCTATCAGGAGAAATACGCCATTGCTGATGAGGTGTTTGCGGGCGTGCAAGGTTACATGTCGCCAGAGGCCGGGTTCTTTCTGTGGTTGCCGGTCGAGAATGGCGAGGACGCGGCATTGAAGGTTTGGAAGGAAACCGGGGTTCGGGTTCTTCCTGGCGCATATCTTTCACAAGGCGATCCGGGAAATAACCCGGGCGAAGGCTTTATCCGGGTTGCATTGGTAGCCCCAAAAACAGAGTTGCAGCGTGGTCTGATCACACTCCGCGACTGCATCTATACGTGAGGTACGAGGGCAAAATGGCATCATATAATGCGCGAAACCGCGACCCATTGCTGGACAGCACAACACAGGCAGCCCTGGAGCGACGCAGTAAGGAACTGATCGGTATCGCGCTGATCCTGTTGGGCTTGGCCGCGGCTGCGATGATCTGGTCCTATACGCCCGATGATCCCAACTGGATGGTTTCGACCGATGCACCGGTGCAGAACTGGATGGGACGGGTGGGCGCGTCTATTGCAGCCCCCTTGTTCATGATCGTGGGCTGGGGAAGCTGGGGCATCGCGCTTGTTCTGGCTGGATGGGGTCTGCGTTTTGCGGGCCATTTCGGTGAAGACCGGGCCATTGCCCGCCTGATCTTTGCCCCGATCTGGATCGCTGTAGCCTCGGTTTATGCCGCTACCCTTGTTCCCGGTGCCGAGTGGCGTGTAACGCATAGCTACGGTTTGGGCGGTTTGTTTGGCGACACGGTCATGGGCGCGTTGCTGACGCTGTTGCCGATCTCCTCGCATTTTCTGGTCAAACTGATGTCTCTGGCCATGGCCGTCGGTATGACCGCGCTGGGTGTTTTTGTGCTGGGCTTCACCAAGGCCGACGTGAAACGTGGCTTCCGGGCCTTCATCCTGGGCCTTGTGATGTCTTATGACATGCTGATGACGCTGATGGGGCGCGGTGCGGCTTCGGCCGCGCAAGCGGCACGGGATCGCCGGGCGCAGTGGGAAGAACGCAAGCTTGCTCGGGCTGAAGCGGTCGAGGCGATGTTTGACGACGAACTGGTCTATGCCGACCCTGTTTTTGAAGAACCTGAATTGGGACGCCCTGAACCTCCGGTCAAATCGGGCCTGTTGGCGCGAATGCCGTCGCTTATCCGTCGCCCCGATCCAATGCCCGAACCCGAGCTGGTGGACCCGGAACCGATCGCGGGCTTTGACGACATGCCCGGCGAAGATCGCATCCGCTCCAAAATCTCGGCCGCCGTGCGAAATCGCAAGGTTGCTGTGGGCGAAATGACACCCGAGCCAGATCCCAGCCTGCCGTTGACCAAAGGTCGTGGACGCCGTCCCGATCCGCTGATCCTGAACCAGCATACCTTGTCCGAACTGCCCCCGGAACCGCCGGTGACGGCGTATGGTCTGCGCCCCGAGCCGCAGGTGTCCACTGGTGACACGCCAGAGGCACCAGAGCCTGCTTTGATGGGTTATGAGGCCGGGACGGAACAATACGACTACGCGTCCGAGTTGGATATCGATGATGAATCGGTTTTCGAGGATGTCGCCGATGCCATGCCGCAACCGCGTCAGGCGATGAAGATCCCAGTGGCTGAACCGCGGAAGCCTGTGGTGGCGCAGCCCGTGCGCCGGACACCGTTGCCGTCCCGTCGTGCGCAGGCCGAAGCGCAACCGGCATTGTCCTTCGAGGAACGACACTCTGATTTTGAACTGCCGCCTCTGGGCTTATTGTCCAACCCCGCAAATATCCAGCGCCATCACCTGAGCGATGAGGCCTTGGAAGAAAACGCGCGGATGCTGGAAAACGTTCTGGACGATTACGGCGTCAAGGGTGAGATCGTCAGCGTACGCCCCGGCCCGGTCGTGACCATGTACGAGCTGGAGCCCGCTCCGGGCCTTAAGGCGAGCCGTGTGATCGGTTTGGCAGACGATATTGCGCGCTCGATGTCGGCCCTTTCGGCACGTGTTTCGACACTGCCCGGCCGTTCGGTGATCGGGATCGAGTTGCCCAATGAAAACCGGGAAATGGTGGTTCTACGCGAAATCCTCGCCAGCCGCGATTTCGGCGATGGCAATCAGGCGCTGCCGTTGGCGCTGGGCAAGGATATCGGCGGCGCGTCCGTGGTGGCGAACCTGGCCAAGATGCCTCACCTGCTAATCGCCGGGACCACGGGTTCGGGCAAGTCGGTGGCGATCAACACGATGATCCTGTCGCTGCTTTACAAGCTGACGCCGGATGAATGCCGCCTTATCATGATCGACCCCAAGATGCTGGAACTGTCGGTTTACGATGGCATCCCGCATCTGCTGTCGCCCGTTGTGACCGATCCGAAAAAAGCGGTCGTGGCCCTGAAATGGGTCGTGGGCGAAATGGAAGACCGCTATCGCAAGATGTCCAAGATGGGCGTGCGCAACATCGCTGGCTACAATGGCCGTGTGAAGGATGCGCTGGCCAAGGGCGAGTTGTTCAGCCGCACGGTGCAGACCGGGTTTGACGATGAAACCGGTGAACCAACATTCGAGACGGAACAATTCGCGCCCGAAGCGATGCCCTATATCGTCGTCATTGTTGATGAGATGGCCGATCTGATGATGGTCGCGGGCAAGGAGATCGAAGCGTGTATTCAGCGTCTGGCGCAAATGGCGCGGGCCTCGGGTATTCACCTGATCATGGCCACACAGCGCCCGTCTGTTGACGTGATCACCGGCACGATCAAAGCCAACTTCCCGACGCGGATTTCGTTCCAGGTGACCTCAAAAATCGACAGCCGTACCATTTTGGGCGAGATGGGCGCCGAGCAGCTGCTGGGGCAGGGCGACATGCTTTACATGGCCGGTGGCGCCAAGATCACCCGATGCCACGGGCCGTTTGTGTCGGATGAAGAGGTCGAGGAAATCGTCAACCACCTCAAACAATTCGGCCCGCCCGATTACGTGGGCAGCGTTCTGGATGGACCGGCCGAGGACAAGGTCGACAACATTGACGCCGTTCTGGGGCTGAATACAGGTGGCAACACGAACGGAGAAGACGCGCTGTACGATCAGGCGGTGGCAATTGTGATCAAGGATCGCAAATGCTCGACCTCTTACATTCAGCGGAAACTCGCCATCGGGTACAACAAGGCGGCGCGGCTTGTTGAGCAGATGGAAGAGGAAGGTGTTGTTTCGTCAGCAAATCATGTCGGGAAACGCGAAATCCTCGTCCCCGAGCAATAGGATATTTAATAACAAGGGCAGACAGCCTATCTGTACGGCATGAAACAGACTGCTTTTGCCCTTGCTTTGACACTGGCTGCACCAGCCGCCTGGGCGGCGGAAAAACTGCCGCTTTCGCAAATCTCAAGTTACCTGAACGGATTGAAAACGGTTCAGACAACGTTCACGCAGGTGAATGATGATGGCTCGTTGAGCACCGGGCAGCTGTGGATGCAGCGCCCGGGCAAGATGCGGTTCGAATATGACCCGCCCAACAGCGCTGTGGTGCTGGCGCGCTCGGGCAGTGTACAGATCTTTGATCCCAAATCGAACCAGCCGCCCGAGCAATACCCGCTGAAGCGCACGCCGTTATCCATTGTGCTGGCGCGCAATGTGAATCTTGATCAGGCCAATATGGTTGTCGGCCACAGCTTTGACGGCACGGCCACAGTGGTCACTGCACAAGACCCCAAGAACCCTGAAGCAGGCCGGATTGAATTGATGTTCACCGATAACCCGGTCGAACTTCGCAAATGGGTGATCCATGACAACGCGGGCAGTCAGACCACAGTTCTTCTGGGCGCGCTGACCGAAAGCGATGACCTGGATCAGGGCCTTTTTTCGAACAAGGAAAGACGCGGGTCAGTCAATCGCTGACCCGTTGAGTATGACTCAGTACCGGCAGTTCGCCAATTGCGCCTGATACAGTTGCGCGCGTGCGTCCACGTCATTGGCCACGCTCAACAACCATGATTTGCTGTTGTGGGTGCCGCGTGCGTACCCCGTGTGGCCTTCGTGATAGGCCAGGTATTGATTGCGTGTGTCGCCGGGGTGGATGCCGTTGCGCTCATAGCTTTTGTTCATATACCAGCCGATGAAGTCCGACGCGTCGCGGATGCGATCCCGCTTGGCCCGACGCTTGCCGGTTTCGCGCTGATATTGATCCCAGGTGCCGTCCAGTGCTTGGCTGAACCCATAGGCGCTGCTTTGCCGCCCCATCGGGATCACGCCCAGCACGTAACGGTGCGGGGTACGTGCATCGTGGCGATATCGGCTTTCCTGATAAATCGTTGCCATCTGAACGTGAACCGGAACACCCCATTTCTGCTCGGTGCTTTTGAAAGCCTTGATAAAATCCGGTCGCTCGTGCGCAATACTGCACGCGTCGTTCAGTTTGCTGGGCGGTTGTTTTGACCCGCCGCCACAGGATGCCAAAAGCAGCACCCCGAAGAGTACGATAAGAATTCTGCTCATGTGCCTCATGCCTTTTTTGTTTATTCTAGCGTAGATTGAGCTCTGAGGAAATCACAATCGCTACAAAACAATGGCAAGAATTACGGGTAACGCCGCCACGGAAAGCACAGTGGACACCATGACCATGCCGGCAACGGCATCGGAATCGGCCTCAAATCGTTCTGCCAGCAAATATGAGGTCACAGCGACCGGCGTACAAATTTGCAGGACCAGAACGCCAAAGGCGACAGTGTCCAGATCAAACAACACTCCAATCCCCCAGCCCAACGCAAAGCAGACGATAAGTTTCAGGACTGACAACCAGAGTGCTTGCCCCAGACTGCGCGAGGTCAGGCGGGCGATTGCCACACCGACCGTGACCAACATCAGCGGAACAGCCATTTGCCCCAAAAGCTCTAACGTGTTGGTTAGAAATGTCGGAGTTTGCCACCCTTGCCACAAAAACACTGCACCCAGAATGGTCGCCCACGCCATCGGCTGGCGCAAGACTTGTCCCCATGCGCCTTTTCCGGCGACTAGGTATATTCCATAAGTGAAAGAAAACAGCGCAGTTACAGACAGAAAGATGACTGCGTAACCCAAGCCAATCTGTCCGAACGCAAAGATACATAGCGGCAAGCCAAGATTGCCGGTATTGCCGAAAATCAGCGGTGACAGGTACGTGCGCTGATCCAGTTTCAATACGCGAACCAGCAACCAGAACACCCCTGCCAGCAGAAGATTTGCGACCAGGGTCGCGGATGTGAAACGCGACAAATCTCCGCCCGGGATGTCGGTTTGCATGAGCGCAACAAAGATCAGACTGGGCATTGCCAGCGTCGTTGCAAAGCGTGTCACAAATTGCAGCCGGTATTCGAACCCCAGTTTGACCCAGGTAAAGCCAATGGCTGCCAAGAGAAAAACCGGGGCCACGATTTCGAACACTGTCAGTATTAGGTTCACAGACTGTTTCCCTGAATTTCACATCAATGATTGGCATTTCGGGCCAAAAACCGTTAGTAAATGCGGTGGGGGCTGAAACAATGTTAAAGACACGCGCGAAATACGGATTGGGCCAGGTGGTCCGTCACAAGAAACACCCTTTTCGAGGGGTGATTTTTGACGTGGACCCAGAGTTTTCGAACACAGAAGAATGGTATCAGGCCATTCCGGAAGACAGCCGTCCAAGGAAAGAACAGCCGTTCTACCACCTGTTGGCAGAGAACGACCAATCCTTCTATGTTGCTTATGTTTCAGAACAAAATCTGGTTGCAGACTATTCCGGCGAGCCGGTTGAACACCCGGATATCTCCAACATGTTCGGCCCATTCGAAGACGGTGCCTACCCTCTGCATTTCCACCTGAACTAGGTCTGGCGAACCGGTCGGCATTGTACTGCCGCTGATCAGTATCCAAGGGCACACCCATCCTTGCGCGGGTCGCTGGCACCTTCCAAAACACCGTCTTTTCGGATTCGGATCGCTTGCGCTCCACCAAGCGGAGTTTCCGGAACTTCAATATTGTGGCCGATTTCAGACAATTGTTTCGCCACTTCTTCAGAATAGCCCCGCTCCAGTTTCAGGACATTTCCATCAAAAAAGGCACGCGGCGCGTTGATGCTTTCCTGTAGCTCCAGCCCAAAGTCCCTAAGGTTCGAAACGAAACGCGCGTGCCCGGTCGGTTGATAAGCACCGCCCATGACGCCGAATGGCATCGTGACACGGTCATTCTCGGTCAACATCCCCGGTATGATCGTGTGCATCGGGCGCTTGCCACCAGCCAGTTCATTGGGGTGACCCGGCTGAAGCGTGAACCCCGCGCCCCTGTTCTGAAGCAAGATGCCGTATCTCTCGGACGCGATCCCTGACCCAAAGCCATGAAAGATCGAGTAGATCAGCGACACAGCCATAAGGTCGCGGTCGACCACTGTGATATAGACCGTGTCTTTGTGTATGGCTTCCGTCAAAGGTGCTGCTGCGGGCATTGCGCGTTTTGGGTCAATCAATGCCGCCAGCCTGACTGCTACATCCATATCAAGAAACCGCTCGGCCCGCGCGACATGATCGGGATCAGCAATAAACCGGTTGCGCGCGTCATAAGCCAGCTTGGTGGCTTCAGCCTCGATATGAACCCGTTCTGCTCCAAATGGATCCATACTGGCCAGATCCAACTGTTTTAGAATGTTCAGCAGCAGGATCGCGGTTGCACCTTGGCCGTTCGGCGGGTGTTCGACCAGATCAACACCCTTGTAGGCCCCGCGCATGGGCTGCGTTTCAGTGCACTTGGTGCGGTGGAAGTCCTCGGCGGTGTGGACACCTCCGAGTGCGGACAGAGCCCGGATCATATCCTCGGCAATGTCTCCTGAATAAAAAGCGTCGCGTCCCTGACTGGCGATCCTGCGCAAGACCTCAGCCTGACCGGGGGCGCGAAAGATCTGCCCGATTGCGGGTATTTGCCCATTGATCAGATAATGATCACGCGCAGCGCCCTGTAATGTAGCCGCCCCTGTTTTCCAGTCAAATGCAACCCGAGGGGCCACCGGAACGCCAGCATCGGCATAGTGGATTGCGGGTTCCAGAATCGCGCCCAGCCCCAAACGTCCTTCGGTTTCTGCAAGGTGACAGAAGGCGTCCACGGCACCGGGAACAGTCACCGCGTCCGGGCCGTTCAACAGTACAGATGACAGACCCTTGTCTCGCAAGGGCTGCGCCCGCGCGGCGGCCGGCGCGCGACCCGATCCGTTCAATGCGCGTATCCGGTTTTCGCCCGCACGGCTGAACAAAACGAAACAATCGCCCCCCAACCCGGTCATCTGCGGTTCGCAAATCCCAAGCAGAACTGCACCTGCAATCGCTGCGTCCATGGCGTTGCCGCCGCGCTCAAGAATATCGATTGCCACCTTGGCGGCCAGCGGGTGCGACGTTGCGCACATCCCCCGCGTTGCAAAAACTTCCGACCGGCCAGGTTTGTGCAGATCACGCATGGTGGGTTCTTTCTCCTTAAAACAGGGGAAAGCTATTCTCTGATTGCCGGTTGTCCAGTCAATTCAAGTTGGGGGGAGATCCTCGGCGCCGTTCACTGGGTGGGGGCTGTGATAATTGGCGCCGAGGGAAGCTATCTGAGCTACGAGTCACTGTATGGCGGCGATTTGCGGCGCGACAATGTTTCGAAAATGGCGTTATTGTGGCCAATTGCGGCTGATCACCCGTTCTTGTCAAAGTTAAATCGCAAGGATAGCCGATTGCACCCGTCGCGACGCTCATAACAGATATCGCTGGTAAGTTGATGAATCAGGAACCAGCCGAACCCGCCTTCGGGCAGATCCTGAATGCGGGTTCCCAGTGGTGCTGGTGTTCCGTCTGGTGGTTCGTAGCCGGGCAATGGATGGCCCGTGTCCGAGATCAGAATGTCCAGGCGGTTTCTGTCCAACCGGCATGTGACCTGAACCCCGGCCGGGGCCACGTCCATATAGGCATGTTCCACAACGTTGTTGATTGCTTCTGCCAGTGCGATCTTGACGTCGTCCGCCTTGTGCGGCGGCAACCCTCGTTTCGCCAGTCCGGCACTGAGTTTCGCAATCCCCGCGCTGGCTTCTGTTTCCGTTGCGGGAAAGCTCACTTCCAGGCAGGTAGCGTTACAAATGGGCTCCATGTTGTCGCACTCCTGCTCTTGTCACCTGTCCGGTTTCGACAGGGCGTCATCCAGTGTCGCAAACAACCTGAACACGGTATCCATGCGCGTCAGGCGAAAGACCTTTTCCACCACGGGCTGCGGGCCTGCCAGATCAAGCCTTCGGTTCAGCCCCAGTTGTTTCATGGAGGCCACGATTGCGCCCAGCCCGCTTGAATCGATGAACTCGACACCTGAAAGGTCAAGGACAACCCGATCAGCGCAGGCCTCGGTCTCTGCGCGCATGTCTTCTTTGAACTGAATGGCCATCGCAGCGTCGATCCGGTCAGAGTGAACGGTGATAATCTGTGTCGTACCGTCTGATGTGCTGGTCAGCCTCATGGTCCGGCCGCCCTCCAATCTGAAAATGAGTCGTAGAAATACGCTAGACGCGAATTCTTACCATTCTGTATTCAAGGACCGGACGACAGGAGGATTATCCGGATGAGAGATGTTGTTATTGCAGGTGCTGCCAGAACGCCAATGGGTGGTTTTCAGGGCATGTTCGACGGTGTCGCAGCATCCGAGCTTGGCGGCGCAGCGATTCGTGCCGCGTTAAAGCAGGCAGGGGCACAGACGGTTGACGAGGTGTTGATGGGATGTGTCCTGCCCGCAGGTCAGGGGCAGGCTCCGGCGCGCCAGGCGGGTTTCGCGGCGGGCTTGGGCGAGGAGGTTCCCGCCACCACGCTGAACAAGATGTGTGGTTCTGGGATGAAGGCGGCGATGATGGCCTTCGACCAGATCGCATTGGGTTATGCGGATACAATGGTCGCCGGAGGTATGGAGAGCATGACCAACGCGCCCTACCTGCTGCCGAAAATGCGGGGCGGTGCGCGCATCGGTCATGGTCAGGTGATCGACCACATGTTCCTTGACGGGCTGGAAGACGCCTATGACAAGGGCCGCCTGATGGGAACCTTTGCCGAAGACTGCGCTGAGGCGTATCAGTTCACCCGCGAAGCGCAGGATGAATATGCCTTGAAATCCTTGTCCAACGCACTTTCCGCGCAAGAAAGCGGTGCTTTCGCGGGCGAGATCGTCCCCGTCACAGTGCGCACGCGAAAGGGTGAGGTTGTACAGGTGGCTGACGAGCAACCCAAATCTGCCCGTCCCGAGAAAATTCCGACGCTGAATCCCGCTTTCCGCAAGGACGGGACAGTGACCGCCGCCAATTCCTCGTCAATATCCGACGGCGCGGCGGCGCTTGTTCTGGCATCGGCTGAGACGGCAGAAGCGCGAGGGCTGACAGTTCGGGCTCGGATTCTGGGACATGCCAGCCATGCGCAGGCGCCCGGACTTTTCACGACTGCGCCGGTTCCGGCGGCGCAAAAGCTCCTGTCCCGCATCGGTTGGAACAAGGATGATGTCGACCTGTGGGAGGTCAATGAAGCCTTCGCAGTTGTGCCGATGGCTTTCATGCACGAGATGGGATTGCCGCGCGACAAGGTAAACGTAAATGGCGGTGCCTGTGCCTTGGGCCATCCTATAGGAGCATCTGGCGCCCGTATCATGGTCACCTTGTTGAACGCGCTCGAGAAACGAAATCTCAAGCGGGGGGTTGCTGCAATCTGCATCGGCGGCGGTGAAGGAACAGCTATCGCGATCGAACGCATTTGACCCTTCATCTTTTTCGAAATACTCCGGGGGTTCGGGGGCAGAGCCCCCGGGGGTTTTCCAAGGGGTTCGGGACCTATGACCGTCGATTACAGTACGCTGGCCAGTACAATTGCAGCATTGACCGAAGGCGAAACCGATCAGGTTGCCCTGATGGCCACCGTTGCTTGCGAGGTCCACTATTCTGACGACCGTTTCGACTGGACCGGGTTTTACCGGGTGACAGAACCGGGCTTGCTGAAAATCGGCCCCTACCAGGGCGGGCATGGCTGTCTGGTCATCCCGTTCGCGCGCGGCGTCTGCGGGGCGGCAGCGCGCACTGGCGAAGTGCAGCTGGTGCCGGATGTCGACGCGTTTCCGGGTCACATCGCTTGCGCCTCGTCCACCCGATCCGAACTGGTTCTGCCGGTCCGGAGCGCAGCGGGCGAGTTGATTGCAGTTTTCGACATTGACAGCGACCAGCCGGATGCTTTCACGCAACAGGATGCGCAAAATCTGGAAGGCATTCTGACCGCGGTGTTTGCGGCCTGCTAACCTCTGGCGTCGTTGCGGTCTTGCATCAAGACAGGGGATTTCCGGGCGATTGGACGGCCCGGCGGACTTCGTCTTGCAAGCTTCGAAGCGATCTCCTACCAAAATCCATAGCTAAGTTTCGTTTTGGGGTGTTTCTCAGGGATGCAAGAGTCTGACATCAATCTGACGGTCGCGGATGAAGCGCCCAAAAAAGGGATCAGACGCGCCCATATGGCGACATTCCCTGATCGCGTCGGCGTATTGCCCCAATCGGTGGCAAGCATCGCGCCGCAGGTCGACAGGGTTTTCATCTGCCTGAACGAATATCAGGATGTGCCTGATTTTCTGGGCGAGTTCGATAACGTCACGGCCGTGATCCCCGGGCGGGACTACAAGGATGTCGGCAAGTTCATTTTCCAACCTGATCCGGCAGACACCGTTTTTCTTGTCGACGACGATATCGAATATGCGGACAACTATGCCCGTCAGACCATACGCCGGGCGCGGGGCGTGGGACTGGAAAAGCGTGTTTTCGGCTATCATGCCACGACATTCACAAATCCCACACCCAAGTCGATACGGCAGCGCACGTTGTTGCGCATGAATCAACGGCTGACCTACTCGACCAGAGTACACCAGCTGGGAACCGGAACCGTCATGTTGCCCGGGTCGCTGTTCCCAACGCTGGATTACATGGAGGGCAGCGAGAAGTTTGTCGATGTGCGTTTTGCCCGCTACTGTTTTGAAAATGACATCGAAATGTGGACGCTGCCCAGAAACCGCCGCCGCTTTCCCAGCTTGCTTGCCGGGCTTGAGCCGGAAAAGCGTGAAACGATTGCTGACAGTTTCACCCGTCGTTGGCCTCAACATGTGCTGGATGAAGTGAAGGTTTTTGCCGGCCTTCAATTCTAAAGCCAGACGGGCTGTCCAGGATCAAGGGTGATTCAGGACGTGCCCCCGGCGTGAAGGATCGCCGATGTCGCCGCGGCGCGACAGGGGAGCGGCATGTGATATCTTTCCGAAATGATATCACTGCACGAAGAATGCTGAAATCCGGCTGCTGCTTCCCTGCGACTGTCTGGGTTTCGGGGCCTTACGCGCCAGCTGACCATTAACTCCGTTGTCGGCAAGCTGTAGTGGTCAACGTCCAAATAAAAACGGACGTGAAAAATCACTTGGAAATTTCACCAACTTGCTCCATCGTGAAAAACGAGGAAAAAATTTCACGAGAATCGGAGCGGCCTGTGAACAGCCAAGCCCCCCAAAGCGCGACACTAGGTGCTGACCTGCGGGCCTTGCGCAAGGCCCGGGGGTTGACCCTGACCGAGATTGCAACTCGGCTGGATCGCTCTGTCGGCTGGCTCAGCCAGGTTGAGCGTGACATGTCTGAGCCGTCGATCTCGGACCTGAGGCAGATCGCCGAATGCCTTGGCGTACCCATGTCGATGTTGTTTGCGCATTCGGCGGCACCTGCGGACGAGCAGGGATATGTCGTGCGTGCCGGCTCGCGCCGGCCCATGGGGTCGGGCGAGGAAGGGTTGATCGAAGAACTGCTCTCGCCGGATCTGACCGATGATTTCGAAATGGTACATTCTACCTTCAAACCCAACTCGCAGATGCAGACACCGGCCAATCGTCCGACACAGGAAGTCGGATACATGATCTCGGGCAAGTTGGACCTGACAATCGGGGCGCGCGCGTTCACGGTTGGGCCAGGTGACAGTTTTCGGATCCGACACGAACCTTATCAATGGGCCAACCCTTACGACGAGCCCGCTGCGGCCATCTGGGTCATCGCCCCGCCGGTCTACTGATGTCGTTCGAAGCCTGGACCATATTTGCGTTTTTCTGGGTGGTTTTCGTAACCACGCCGGGCCCAAATGCGGTCAATTGCATCTCGAACGGGATGAGCCTTCCGTTCCCAAAGGCAATGCTGGGCGTATTGGCAATTCTCACGCAAGCCAGCGCCTTTCTGATCCTGTCTGCGCTGGGTGTGACGGCGCTGATCGCCGCATCGCCGACCGGGTTCTTTGTCGCCAAGCTGATTGGTGCGGGGTTTTTGATCTGGTTGGGCATTCGCGGATGGATGAATGCAACAAAACCCGCACCAGCCTCCAAGCGTCCGGCGCGACATGTCTATCTGCACGCGCTGGCAGTGGCCACGATCAATCCCAAAAGCGTCGCCGGATACCTGGCCGCGTTTTCGCAGTTCGTTCAGCCCGAGGTCCCGGTCTGGCAGCAGATGGGGGTTATCATGCCTACCGCGCTGATCATCACCACACTCAGCTACACCGGCTTTACGGCGCTGGGCGCCTTGATGGGCAGGGCAGCGCTGAGCGCCGTGTTCAATATCTGGGTGCGCCGGATCATGGCGGCCTGTTTTGTCATCTACGGTGTGTTGTTGGGAACCAGCACCACACCCGCAACAAAGGGGTAGTCAGATGCACAAGGGATCCTGCCTTTGCGGCTCGGTCGCGTTCACGATTGACGGAGACCTGTCGCTGCCTTCGGTCTGCCATTGCGGACAGTGCCGCAGACAGTCGGGCCATTTCTGGGCTTCGACCTCAACCCATCAGGACAACCTGAGTTTCTCGGCCAGCGACACGCTAAGCTGGTATCGCGCGTCTGACATCGCCCGACGGGGGTTCTGCAGCAAATGTGGCTCGTTTCTCTTCTGGCAACACAACCAGGAGGACACGATTTCGATCTCCATGGGCGCACTCGATGCTCCCACGGGTTTAAAGCTCTCAAAGCACATCTTTGTGGCTGACAAGGGCGACTATTACGACATCACGGACGATCTGCCTCAAGAGGCACAGTAACAGGGATCTAAACGCATGAGTGATTTTCCAACAAAAGCCCGCGTGGTCATTATCGGCGGTGGCGTGGTGGGGGCTTCCTCGCTATATCATCTGGCCAAGAAGGGCTGGACCGATTGTGTTCTGCTGGAAAAGAACGAGCTGACTGCCGGGTCGACCTGGCATGCGGCAGGGAACGTTCCGACCTTTTCGACCTCATGGGCGATCATGAACATGCAGCGCTATTCGACCGAGCTGTATGCGCGTCTGGGTGAGGAAGTCGATTATCCGATGAACTACCACCAGACCGGTTCGATCCGACTGGCGCATTCGAAAGAACGTGTGCAGGAGTTCGAGCGCGCCATGGCGATGGGCCGGTATCAGGGGATTCCCATGGAGATGTGGACTCCGGAAGAAGCGAAAGAGCGCTATCCCTTCCTGGAAACGCACGATCTTGAAGGTGTTCTCTACGACCCGACGGATGGTGATATCGATCCGGCGCAGCTGACGCAGGCGCTGGCCAAGGGCGCGCGCGATATGGGGCAGAAGATCATCCGTTTCTGCCCGGCGACTGGCGTGACACAGCATGATGACGGCACCTGGACCGTGCACACGGACAAAGGCGATATAGCCTGTGACTATGTTGTGAACGCAGCCGGGTATTATGCGCAGCGTGTGGGCGAATGGTTCAAGCCCTTCGGTGGCCGCACCGTTCCGGCAATGGTCATGAGCCACCAGTACCTGCTGACCGATGAAATCCCCGAGATCGAAGCATGGACCAAGCAAAGCGGTGCCAAGCTGCCGCTGCTGCGTGATGTGGATGTCTCTTACTACCTGCGGCAGGAAAAGAACGGCTTCAACCTTGGTCCTTACGAGCCCAACTGCAAGGGCCACTGGATGACCGAAGACGATCCGATGCCTGACGATTTCAGCTTTCAGCTGTGGAATGACGATCTGGACCGCATCGAAGATATCGTCACCGATGCGATGGAACGGGTGCCGCTGATGGCAACCTCGGGTGTTGGGCGCGTTATCAACGGGCCGATCCCCTATGCGCCTGACGGGCTGCCGCTGATCGGCCCGATGCCCGGTGTGAAAAACGCGTTCGAGGCACATACTTTCACCTTCGGCATCGCGCAGGGCGGTGGCGCAGGCAAGGTTCTGGCCGAATGGGTCGTTGATGGCGCGACCGAATGGGATATGTGGGCCGTCGATCCGCGCCGCTATACCGATTACACCGATCAGGATTATTGCAACCAGAAAGGCATGGAAGTCTATGGCAACGAATATGCCATGCACTTCCCGCACCATGAATGGCCCGCCGCGCGCGACAAGAAACTGTCACCCGTGCATGACAGGGTCAAGGCGCAGGGTGGCGTAATGGGCGCCTATAACGGCTGGGAACGCGCCAACTGGTTTGCCCAGCCCGGCGATGACACCTCGCTCGAGGCGACCCACACCTGGGGTCGGTCCGGTCCGTGGGAACAGCGGATCAAGGAAGAATGCGAAGCTGTGCGCGATCATTGTGGCGTGTTGGACCTGCCGGGCTTCTCGCGCTTCATGGTCAAGGGTAACGGCGCTGCCGAAGCTCTGCGCGGCCTTGCAACCGGCGGGCTGCCAAAGGTCGGTCGGATGAACCTCATCTATGTCTCGGACGACCGTGGCCGCATCCTGACCGAAATGTCCTGCATCCGGCTGGGTGAAGAAGAGTTCATCATGATCACGGCGGCGACTGCGCAATGGCATGATCGTGATATCCTGATGAAGGCAATGCCTGCCGGGGTCTCAATCGAAGATGTCACCACCACGCGCGACACGCTGATTGTGACTGGCCCGAAATCGCGTGAGATCCTGTCGTCAATGACCAACGCCGATCTGACTTCGGGATGGCTGACCCACCAGTCCGCCACCGTCGCCGGCCAACCCGCCTATCTGATCCGCGTTTCCTTTGCCGGTGAACTGGGATGGGAGGTGCATGCACTGAACGAACACATGCCTGCAATCTACGACGCGATCATCGATGCCGGTGCCAAGCCGTTTGGAATGTATGCGCTGAACTCGCTGCGGATCGAAAAAGGGTACCGCGCCTGGAAGGGCGATCTGTCGACCGACTATTCCCTGCTTGAAGGCGGGTTGGAACGGTTCGTCAAGCTCGACAAACCACAGGACTTCCCGGGCAAGGCTGCAATCCTGAACGAAAAGCAGCGAGGCGTGAAAAAGTCCTTCGTCACCCTGACCGTTGATGCGGGCGATTGCGACGCGCCGTATATGTCCTGTATCTGGCAAGGCGATGAGATCGTCGGCGAAACCACATCCGGCGCATGGGGCTACCGCGTTGGCAAATCCATCGCGCTGGGCATGATCCGGGCCGAGTTTGCCAACCCCGGAACTGAACTTGAGGTCGAAATCTACGGTCAGAAATGCCGCGCCGTGGTAGAGCTGGATCAACCGCTCTGGGACCCCGAGAACGAGCGGTTGCGGGCGTGACGCGTCTGGCGACCATGTCCGGCGTCTATCTGACCGGCCATGGTGGAACAGAGGCGCTGGAATGGCGCGACGATATCCCAGTCCCGGCCCCTGGGCCGGGGCAGGTGCTTGTTCGGGTCGCCGCGGCAGGGGTCAATAACACGGATATCAACACAAGGGTCGGCTGGTATTCATCGGATGTCACCGGCGGGACGGATGCCGTCGATCAGGATATTGAAGCCGGAGGGTGGGGCGGCGCACTGAACTTTCCCCGCATTCAGGGCGGCGATCTGTGCGGGATCGTTGAAGAAGTCGGGCCAAACACGGGGTTCAAAAAGGGCCAGCGTGTGACGTGCCCGATCAACCTTCCACGTCCGCGCCCCGGCAAACCTCAGGGCTTTATTGCGCTCGGGTCAGAGATTGATGGGGCCTTTGCCCAATACTGTCTGGTTGAAGCAAATGATCTTTACGACGTAAGTGCATCGCCCCTGTCTGATGTTGAAATTGCGGCCATTCCCTGCGCCTTTGGTACTGCCGAAAACCTGCTGACGCGCGCGGGCGTGACGTCTGGGCAAAAAGTTCTGATCACTGGCGCGTCAGGCGGCGTCGGTCTGGCGGCGGTGCAGCTTGCGGCGCTGCGCGGAGCATCGGTTTGGGGTGTGACGGCTGCAGAGAAGGCAGAGGTCGTCAGATCCCAAGGGGCGTTGGGCACATTTGCCCGGGATGAGCTGCCGCCGCAGGATATGTTCGACGCGGTTATAGATGTTGTTGGCGGGCCCGCATGGGCATCGCTGATCCTTGCCCTGAAGCCCGGCGGGCACTACGCCGTTTCTGGGGCAATCGCCGGCCCGATTGTCGAGGCTGATCTGCGGGACATCTATTTGCGCGACATCACCATTCACGGCTGCACGCATCAGGCACCCGAAGTCTTTGGCCGCCTAGTGGAGTTGATGAATACCGGACGGATCAAGCCACTGGTTTCCCGAACCTACCCGTTGAAGGATATCGTCCGCGCACAGGCTGATTTTCAGGCAAAGACCCTTCCGGGTAAACTCGTGCTGCTGCCTTAAGGAGCAACGACATGACAAAGATCACTCTGTTGGACGGTTCAATCGGACAGGAATTGGTCAAACGCAGCGGAGACCGGGCGACGCCACTATGGTCCACACGTGTGATGATCGACCACCCTGATCTGGTCGGCGCGGTGCATGGCGACTACTTCCGTCGTGGTGCCACGGTTGCCACCACCAATACCTATGCCGTCCACCGTTCACGCCTGGTGCGAGTGGGGATGGAGGACCAGATGCCCGCCCTTATCGACACTGCCCTGACACAGGCCGAACGTGCTCGTACTTCGACCGGGGGGCGGATTGCGGGGTCTCTGGGGCCGCTTCTTGCATCTTACCGACCCGACCTGAATCCCGACCCGGCAGATGCGGCGGGAAAGTTTGCTGAACTTGTGGCTTTGATGGCTGCGCGCGTCGATCTGTTTCTGATCGAGACAGTATCTTCGGTGCAGGAGGCCGAGGGTGCGCTGCGTGGAACGACCGGATGTGGCAAACCAGTCTGGCTGTCATTCACGGTCAATGACGAAGATGGCAGCCGCCTCAGGTCCGGCGAACCGCTCAGGGATGTCGCGCCCTTGGTTGCAGAGTTTTCACCTGATGCGCTGCTGATTAATTGTTCGCGCCCCGAAGCGATCCCAGCTGCTCTGGACATCCTGTCCGGCATGAACAAGCCTTATGGTGCCTATGCCAACGGCTTTACACATATTTCGGATGAGTTTCTAAAGGACGCGCCGACAGTGGATGCGTTGGATCAACGCCATGATCTTGGTCCCGATGCCTATGCGGATCACGTCATGCGTTGGGTCGATCAGGGGGCCACGATTGTCGGTGGATGCTGCGAGATCGGCCCGGACCACATCGAAGCGCTGGCCAAGCGGTTGCGTACTGCCGGGCATGAGATCGTCTAAGGTGACAGCGATGAGGAAAGTTGCTTCTGAATCACCGCAGGCGATACAGCAACACTTCGATATTTTGGTCGCACCCGGATTTGTGCTGCTTGAACTGGCCTCATTGGTCGAGGTTCTCAGGTTGGCAAATCGTGTGTGTCCGAAGCCGCCGTTCACTTTTGCCTATCGGTCGCTCAAAGGTGGCCCGATCTCCAGCAGCAGCGACGCGGTGGTGCAAACGGAACGCGTGCAGACGCAGCCCAAGGCGAATTATCTTTTTGTGATCGGCAATTCTGACCCGGATCACCCGGACTTGTCTTTGGGGCGGGTGGTGTCGGATTACACCTTCCGGGATGCCAAGGTGTTTCTGCTGGCGGAAGCCGCCAGCCGGTATATCGACGAACAGGGTACAGACGACTTGGCAACCCACTGGGAGAATGCCTCGTTCCTGCGGGAACGCGGGGCCCGGTTTGAAGCCAAACTGTCGATTGCAACCGAACAGGGCGCCGTTGTGACCTGTGCCGGAATGGAGGCGACAACAGATATCGCGCTGGCAGTGATCGGCCGTCATATCTCGGGGCCCGCAAAAATGACCGTGGCGGACATCATGTTGCATGAAAACATCCGGGATTTCGCCTCGATGCAGCCATTCTCTGGGGTAAAGTTGACGGCGACCGGAGATGTGAAGCTGGATCAGTGCATCAAGCTCATGCAGGCCAATATCGAAGACCCTCTGCCGATCAATCAGATCGTCGATTCGCTGCAACTGTCGAACCGCTCGCTTGAGCGTAAGTTCAAAACCTTCTTTGGCACCACGCCCAACGGATTCTATCGTGAAATGCGGCTGGCCAAGGCCAATAACCTGCTTCTGAACACCACTATGAGCGTTCGCGAAATCGGATTGGCCTGCGGTTTTCCGAACGGGTTTTCCTCTGTTTACAAAAGCTTCTTCGGAGTCACGCCTTTTGTCGTTCGACGTGAAAAGCGGGCCGCGACACATCGGTGAAAACTGCTGATCTTGTGACGTTTTTGGTGCATTTGTTGTCGATCTTCCGTGGCAGTTTACGCCAAACCTGACACAGCGGAGATTTCAGGATGGTTGATCTTCCCAGCAAGGCCCGAGTGGTCATCATCGGTGGCGGCGTCATCGGATGTTCGGTCGCGTATCATCTGACCAAGAAGGGCTGGACTGATGTTGTTCTTCTAGAGCGCAAGCAACTGACAAGCGGCACCACCTGGCACGCGGCGGGCCTGATCGGGCAACTGCGCGCCTCTTCCAACATGACCAAACTGGCGCGCTATTCCGCCGAGCTTTATCTGGGCCTTGAGGAAGAGACCGGTGTCGCCACCGGCCTGCGTCAGGTCGGGTCCGTTTCGGTCGCCCTGACCAGTGAGCGGTTGGAAGAGCTTCACCGAAATGCGGCAATGGCCCGTGCCTTTGGCGTGCCGGTCGAAGAGCTGTCACCGACCGAAGTCAAAGAGCGATATGAGCACATCAACCTCGACGGCGTGGCAGGTGGCGTTTGGTTGCCAACCGATGGCCAGGCGGATCCTGCTAATATTGCCTTGGCGTTGGCCAAGGGTGCGCGTCAACGCGGTGGGGTGATCAAGGAACGGGTGAAGGTGACCGGGATTTCCCGGCACGGACGGCGTGCAACCGGTGTCGACTGGGTCAGTGATGACGGGCAAACCCAAGGGCATATCGCCTGTGATATGGTTGTCAATTGCGCGGGAATGTGGGGGCGCGAGGTAGGCAAGATGGCCGGCGTGAATGTGCCGCTGCACGCCTGCGAACATTTCTACATCGTCTCTGAACCCATTGAAGGGTTGAGCCAAATGCCGGTTCTGCGGGTGCCGGATGAATGCGCCTACTACAAGGAAGACGCGGGCAAAATGATGTTGGGCGCATTCGAGCCCAATGCCAAACCCTGGGCCATGAACGGTATTCCTGACAGCTTCGAGTTCGACCAACTGCCCGAGGATTTCGACCACTTCGAACCGATCCTCGAAGCGGCGTGCAACCGGATGCCAATGCTGTCCGAGGCGGGTATTCACACCTTCTTCAACGGCCCCGAATCCTTTACTCCCGACGACGCCTATCACCTGGGTCTGGCGCCCGAGATGGACAATTTTTGGGTCGCGGCCGGGTTCAACTCGATCGGTATCCAGTCCGCCGGTGGCGCGGGCATGTCGCTGGCCGAGTGGATGGATACTGGTGAAAAGCCCTTTGATCTGGGCGATGTTGATATCGGTCGGATGCAGCCGTTTCAGGGCAATAAGAAGTACCTTTTTGAACGCTCAAAGGAAACGTTGGGACTGCTCTACGCCGATCACTATCCCTATCGTCAGAAAGTCACCGCGCGCGGTGTGCGCCGAACCCCGTTCCACCATTACCTGAAAGAACAGGGCGCCGTTTTTGGAGAAATCGCAGGTTGGGAACGGGCCAATTGGTACGCGAATGAAGGGCAGGAGCGTGAATACCGGTACAGCTGGAAGCGCCAGAACTGGTTCGAGAATTCCGCTGCCGAGCACCGAGCCGTGCGCGAGAATGTGGGTATGTATGACATGTCTTCCTTCGGCAAGATTCGTGTGGAAGGCCCTGATGCCGAAAAGTTCATGAACTATATTGGCGGGGGTGACTACTCGGTCCCTGTCGGCAAGATCGTCTATACGCAGTTTTTGAACCGCACGGGCGGGATCGAGGCGGACGTTACCGTGACACGCTTGACCGAAACCGCCTATCTGGTCGTGACCCCCGCAGCCACACGCTTGGCGGATCAGACATGGATGATGCGCCATGTCGGGGATTTCAACGTGGTCATTACAGATGTCACAGCGGGTGAAGGCGTTCTCGCTGTCATGGGGCCAAACGCTCGGGCTCTGCTGGAAAAAGTTTCGCCCAATGATTTCACAAACGCGAACAACCCCTTTGGCACCGCGCAGGAAATTGAGATCGGCATGGGCCTGGCCCGTGCGCATCGCGTGACCTATGTGGGTGAGCTTGGGTGGGAAATCTATGTTTCTTCGGACATGGCGGGCCACGTCTTCGAGACGCTGCATGAGGCCGGTCAGGACATGGGGCTGAAGCTGTGTGGTATGCACATGATGGACAGCTGCCGGATCGAAAAGGGTTTCCGCCATTTCGGCCATGATATCACCTGTGAGGATCACGTGGTTGATGCTGGTCTTGGCTTTGCCGTCAAGGTGGACAAAGGTTGTGATTTTATCGGGCGTGAGGCGGTGATTGCACGAAAAGAAAGCGGCCCTAAAAGCCGTCTGGTACAGTTCCGTCTGACCGACCCTGAACCGCTGTTGTTCCACAACGAGCCGATCGTGCGTGATGGCGAATATGTCGGCTACCTGAGTTCCGGCAACTACGGTCACAGCCTCGGCGGTGCCATCGGAATGGGCTATGTACCGTGCGAAGGTGAAAAGGCCGCAGACGTTCTGGGTTCAACCTATGAGATCGATGTTTGCGGCGTGAAGGTCAAAGCCGAAGCATCGCTTAAACCGATGTATGACCCGAAATCCGAACGGGTGAAGGTCTGACAGACAGGGCTGGGGGCTCTGCCCCCGCCGCCCGTGCCGGGCGACTCCCCCGGGATATTTTGGGCCAGATGAAGTGCGGATCCCTTGCTTCACCTGGCTCTAAATATCCTGGAGCGCGAGGCAGAGCCTCGCATTTTGGCGGCAACAGCTGCGGTCAGCTAACTTATCACAAATCGTTATGTGACACTTCACTGTTTTCAGAGTATTCAATCCGTTCAGTTCTGCCGTAAACGAAACCGGTATCAACCGGAGAACCTTCGTGACAGACACGCCTTTACCACCTCAGAATGCGGACACGCCCAAAGGTCTGGCTTTGGCTGTCACGGCGTATGTCCTGTGGGGATTTCTGCCGCTTTATATGAAGGCGATGGATCACATTGGACCGGTTGAGGTGGTGGCGCATCGGGTTATCTGGTCTGTTCCGGTTGCAGGTTTGCTTCTGGTCGCGCTGGGGCGTACCCGGGACTTGAAAGCTGCACTGGGCAATCCCCGGATGCTGGCCATGGCGGCTTTGACGGCGGCGCTGATTTCCGTGAACTGGGCGATTTATGTTTGGGCGATCTCGACGGGGCACGCGCTGGAAGCGGCGCTTGGGTATTACATCAACCCGCTTTTCAGTATTGCGTTGGGCGCAATTCTGCTGCGTGAGCCCTTGACGCGGACCCAATTGTTTGCGGTGGGGCTTGCCGCGCTGGGCGTTCTTGTGCTTGTTCTCGAGGCAGGGCGGCTTCCCTGGGCGGCGCTGAGTTTGATGGTCAGCTGGGGTTTCTATGCGTTCTTCAAGAGATCCCTTCCAATTGGTCCCAACCAGGGCTTTCTGCTTGAGGTCCTGATCCTTTTGATCCCGGCCTTGGCTTATGTCACCTGGCTGGGCGTGCAAGGCACAGGCCATTTTGGGGTCGCGATGTCTGATACCCTACTGTTGTCCTGCGCCGGTATCGTCACGGCGGTTCCATTGCTGGTCTATGCGAACGGGGCCAAGCTGGTGCGCCTGTCGACCATGGGCATCCTGCAGTACATTGCGCCGACTATGATTTTCATTACAGCCATCACTCTATTTGGTGAGAAAATCGACACCGGACGCATGATCGCATTCCCCCTGATCTGGGTGGCATTGGTCATTTACTCGATCCCGATGATCCGGCAGGCGCGGGCTCAGGCCTGAAGCAACAGGCGTGCTACAGCATCTGCCCACAGCGCATAGGCTCGGGGGCTTGGGTGATAGCCGTCCGGTGCCGCCAGGACCGGGTCGTCGGGCAGATCAAGCCTTAGATGTTGCACGTGTGAATGGACGGAAACAACCTGTTGCAACGCATTATCCAGCCGCGCAGCCTGACGGCCAAGCACCCAGGCCAATGGGTGTGGCAGGGCGGGAAACCTGTTCATTTGCGGAACGCCGGTGATGATTATGCGCCGCGCCCCCAGGTCTTTTGTCAGGATGTTGATAAGCTGCGCCTGACGATCCGCAAATGTGCGGCAAGAGACGGCGCGGGTGACATCGTTCACCCCCAAAGCAGTGACCACCGCATCGAATTCGCCCTTTATGCGGCTCAGGCGGTCAATCGTATCCAGCGTCGTGTGCCCTGTGGTGGCCTCAAGTTGCCATTCAACCGAATGATGTCTGGTCAGCCGGTCCACAAGCTGCCCCGACAAGGCCTGCGCCTGAGTTCCCGCGCCCACTCCGGCCGCCGAGCTGTCGCCGGTGATCAGCAGACGCAGGCGGGGGCCACGCCCTGTTCGGCCCGCTCGCGGGCCAGTCGGCTCCGGCAAAAGTCGGGCATTGCGGCGCACCAAAAGGGCTTGTGCGGCCAGAATGGGCAACAAGGGCACACGTAAAACCTGGTCGGGTGCTATCAGAGTGCGCATCATCAAGTCACGTCAGGGCGTTTTTGAATTCCAGAAAACGAGCGTCAGTCATCACGCGCGCCATCATCGCCTCGCGTAATGCGCCGACTGTTTTGTAGGGGCGCATGGCCACTTCGAAGATTTGGATCAAACCATCCTCGTTCAGCGTAATGAGGTCAACGCCAATGCCGTCCAGATCTCCAATCTTGCATTGAAACTCCAGTGCCCAATCGTTGCCAGCGCCCATGATCCTGCGATACCGGAAGTCGGAAAAGACCTGCCCGACATGACCAAGAACGGCAGCCACAGGTGAGCGCCCGGTCCAGGTGCTGTAATAGGTTGGTGGCAGGAACTGCACATCTTCGGCCAGCAGATCGTGGATCAGCGCCTCATCGCCCTTGGCGACAACCTCTTGCAGTCGTTCAATTGTGGGGTGCATGTCCTGTCCTCCTGCGCAGAAGTTCACTGATCATGACCGTGCGCGCAAGGACGACGTTGCGGGAAGGTGCGTGCTGAGATAGGCAGGCCCGCATGACCGAAACCTATGCCCCCCCGCAAACCGCGCTGGACGTGCTGCACGAAGATGCGCAGCTGATTGTGGTGAACAAACCGTCAGGTCTGCTTTCTGTGCCGGGGCGGGGCGAGCATCTGGCTGATTGTCTTCTGACACGCGTGCAGGCGGCATTCCCTCAGGCGCTGCTTGTGCATCGACTGGACCGGGACACATCAGGTGTCATGGTTTTTGCCCAAACACCCCATGCGCAACGGCATCTGAGTATGCAGTTCGAGAAGCGGCAGACCCGGAAAACCTATATTGCCCGTGTCTGGGGGCGTATGGAGCCAAAGACCGGCACCGTTGACCTGCCGTTGATCGTGGACTGGCCCAATCGGCCCAGACAAATGGTGTGTCATGATACGGGCAAACCTGCGGTTACCGATTGGCGCGTCGTAAAACATGAGGGCGAGACCTCTCGCGTGCGTTTGTTTCCCAAAACCGGGCGGTCTCATCAGTTGCGCGTTCATATGCAGGCATTGGGTCACCCGATCCTTGGCGATCCGTTCTATACAACAGGTGCGGCGAGGGAGTTTCCCAGATTGATGCTGCATTCCGAAGAACTGCGCCTGAAGCATCCCGAGGGCGGGCATTCGATGAAGTTTCGCGCCCAGCCCGATTTCTGATTTTAGACAATTCCGGCCCACAGCATCTTCAGGTTGCCCAGCGAAATGCGTCTTGTTCGTTTCGTCGAAACCGGCTGGCGGCAATGGCGCTCCTGCGCGAGCTCACGTTCAATCTCGAAGGCACGCAGTGTGTGATCCTGTGACCATTGACCAAGCTTCAGTGTCATCATGACGTGGTTGTCGAGGTGCGGCATTTCTTGGCTCCTTGTGTGATATCCACCCATTATCGCGCGTCACTGCTGACAGCATGTTGTCAGTGGGGTGTGCTAGGGTGTCAGCAGAGTGTCAGGAGAATGCGATGCGCCGTTCGACCCGTTTGTTTGAAATCATCCAGATTCTGCGGGCCGCAGGTGCGCCGGTCACGGCAGAAGCGCTGGCTGCCCGGCTGGAGGTGTCCATGCGCACCGTCTATCGTGACATTGCCGAATTGCAGGCCCAGCGAACACCCATCGAAGGTGAGGCCGGTGTCGGCTACATGATGCGGCGTGGTTACGATTTGCCGCCGCTGAATTTCGACGCCGAAGAGGTTGAGGCTCTGTGGGTTGGCCTGTCTCTTCTGGCGCGCACCGGCGACAGCCACTTGCAGCGCGCTGCAAGTCGAATCTGTCGGAAGATCGATGCACTGCATAGCCCGACCGATTGGTTGCAGGTTTCACCCTGGGGGGCTCCGGCGGATGATCCCGAGAAGGGATGTGTTTCTGTTTCGCATTATCGCGAAGCTATTCGGGCAGAACGGAAAATCCGCATCACTTACGTAGATGGTGAAGGCGAACAAACCATCCGCGTGGTGCGCCCGCTGGCGCTGATCTATCATGTCGAATGCACGTTGCTGGCAGGGTGGTGCGAAATGCGAAACGGCTTTCGCCATTTCAGAACCGATCGCATCTGGTCCAGTGAATACACTGACGAAGGATTTCTGGGACAGGGTAAATCTTTGCGCGATCTCTGGCAGGAGCAACAGCATACGGGCACCTTTGCGGAACCGGTATGAATGGCCTTTGGCGGGTATTCGCCTATTTCACCGCATTGTTGCTTGAGCCTGTGAGCAAGCGCAGTGATATACTGGGTTAAATGGATCAAGCCCGAAGAACGGGTACCGGAGCAGAAGGTGATATCATGACGATTTCAAAGTTTTTTCTGGCGACAGGCCTGTGTTCAATCATGGCGGTGACGGCCTGTACCGATCCGGGCACCCTGACCGTTCAGAACGACCCCAACAAAAATACGAAGCAGGGTGCGGTTCTGGGTGGCCTTATCGGCGCGGGTGTCGGCGCGATTGCCAATAACTCGAACCCGGGTCTTGGGGCGCTGGCCGGTGCCGCCATTGGTGCCACGGGTGGCGGTCTGATCGGCAACCAGTTGGACAAGCAGGCTGCGGAATTGCGTCAGCAACTGGCAAATGACGGGATTACAATCGTCAATGCGGGTGACCGGCTGATCGTGACCGTCCCGAATGACATTACGTTTGACACGGACAGCTCGACCGTGCGCCCGGCGCTGCGGGCGGATCTGGTGAAAGTGGGCCAGAACCTTGTCAACTATCCCAACTCGAACGTGCAGATCATTGGTCATACCGACAGCGACGGCGACGCGTCTTATAATCAAGGATTGTCCGAGCGTCGCGCAAACGCGGTCGCGGATATCCTGCAAGCCAATGGTGTCAGCTACAGCCGTATCAGAACCTACGGTCAGGGTGAAAACAACCCGGTCGCGTCCAACCTAACGCCGCAAGGAAAAGCGCAAAACCGGCGGGTTGAGATTGTTGTGGTCCCCAGCGGAAACGCGTGATCCTGAAACGCAGGACCGGTCTGGCCCGGCCGCTGTTGCGCAATGACTGTGCGTCAATGGGGGTTTGGTCGGGGTCAATCTCGGTCTAACTATTGGGAAACACTGAAACGGAGTTGTCCCTGATGTCTCAACCGACCCTGCTTGGCCTGTCCGGCTCCCTGCGCAAGGACGCGACGAACCGCAAGCTGCTGCGCGAAGCGGCCCGGTTGTTCGACCCTGTCAGCTATGCCGAAGCAGACCTGAACCTGCCGCTTTATGATGGCGATCTGGAGGATGCCGTAGGGATACCGGCATCTGTTCAGATGCTGGCCGACCAGATCGGGCAGGCGGATGCGGTGATCATCTCGACGCCCGAGTACAACAAAGGGCCTTCGGGAGTTCTGAAAAACGCACTGGACTGGGTCAGCCGGACAAAGGGCAATCCATGGGCGGGCAAGCCGGTTGCCGTGATGTCGGCGGCGGGTGGCCGCGCTGGTGGGGAAAGGGCGCAGATGATCCTGCGCGCCTGCATGGTGCCCTTTCAGCCCCGCATTTTGCAGGGTCCGGAAATCCACCTCGCTGACAGTTCGAATGAGTTCGACGAACAGGGAAGGTTGTTGTCCGGGCGATACGAAAATTCGCTGCACATGCTGATGCAGAAACTCAGGGCCGAGGCCGGTTTCTAAGCTTGGACTGCCCAAATGTTGGAACATCGTCAAAGCGATATCCTTGACCCGGCCCGCGCTGCGTCGTTTCAGGTTGCGTTGGGCTCTGAGCCAACAATTGCCAAAGGTTCAGCTCTGCCGCCATTCTTCCATCAGCTCTATTTTTGGGCGCCGCAACCGCCTGCTGCGCTGGGCCGGGATGGGCATCCCAGGGTGGGTGGCCTGATCCCGGATATGGGGTTGCCCCGCAGAATGTGGGCCGGTGGGCAATTGGAATTTCATGCGCCGCTGATCGCAGGAGTCACTGCCGACAGGACATCGGTTCTTGAAAACCAAAGCACAAAAACAGGGCGCTCCGGACCGTTGGGTTTTGTCACGTTGCGGCATGAGATACGGCAAGGTGGCCAACTTTGTCTGACAGAATGGCAGGACCTTGTTTATCGTGAAGACCCCACGCCGGACGCAATAACTCCGACACCGCCTCGTTCACGCACGGATGAAACGGATATCCACGCGGTTGCGTTCGATACCACCCTGCTGTTTCGCTACTCAGCGCTGACCTTCAACGGCCATCGCATTCACTACGATCTGGACTATGCGCGCGATGTGGAAGGATATGCAGGGCTGGTTGTGCACGGGCCACTTCTGGCGCAGCTTCTGATGCTGTTTGCAGTTGATCTTGGCGGACCACTCAAGTCGTTTTCTTTCCGTGCGACCTCGCCGTTGATGCATTTCGAGACTGCCCAGCTGTGCCGGAACGGTCAGGACATGTGGGTGCGCGGCCCGGATGGGCGGCAATGCATGAAAGCTGTGGCCCTATCACAGTGAGGCTCCGGGGCGGAAGTCATCGGGGATCGAATCCCTGTCCTCCAGCATCAAATCGGCCATAACATCGGCCACTTTCGGAGCCATGCCAAAGCCGATCTTGAAACCGCCATTGGCGATGAACTGACCCTGATGCAACGGATGCAGGCCTAACATCGGGGCGCGGCTTTTGCTGCGGGGACGCACCCCGGCCCAACGTTCGATCACCTCGGCCCCGTGCAAAAGCGGCAGCGCGCGCGTGGCCCGGTCTATGATATCGTCCAATGCACTGTCTGTGCTGGTTGGGTCGTCATAGTCCCGTTCAGACGTTGATCCGATTGCAAGCGTTCCGTCCGCATGTGGCACGATATGGACCGCATCCGCGAAAAGCTGTGGCACCTCTCCCGCGTCAAAGCGCAACAGGGCGGCCTGACCTTTGACACCGTTTCCGACGGTCTTTCCGTAGGCGTCGTTCAGTTCAAGTAATCCGGCTAGGCCCGTGGCGTGGACAACCTGCCCTTTATCATCAGCGCTACTGACAACGTGGACACCCATGACCTCAAGGGCTGCAACCAGAGCGGCGCAGGCTCGCCGGGGATGCATGCGCGCCGTCAGCGTATCGCGGATGACAAAGCCGGTGGGGCTGGGCGGGCACCACGATCCGGCCTGCGATGTGCTGATCACCCGCCATTCTGCCCGCCCCTGCCAAAGCTGATCGGCTGAACCTTCGCGTTGCCGGGCCAGATCCAGACTGCGGGCGTCAGGAATGGGTTGAAGACGGCCCAGCCGCCCGTAGCCGGGAGAAACGCCGCCGGTACCCTCGACCTGATGCCAAAAGGGTTCGGCCATGATCAGGCTGTCGAATTGGAAAGCTTTCTTAGCATTCCAGTTTTCAGGCACGTGCGGGGCCAAGGCCCCCACCAGACCGCCGCTGGACCCGGAGCCCGGCCCAAAAGGATCGACGACCTGCACCTTCGCGCCCCGACGGGCGCAGGTCCAGGCGATGGACAGGCCGAAAATTCCTGCCCCGCGAACCGTCACATCGATCATTGCCAATTCCCTTTTCCTTGTTCAGTGTCGCGCCGCTTAGCTACAGGATTCCCCGATGGCAGACCAGCATGCCGAATTGACGTGGACCGAGGATCAGATACCGGTCTCGGACCGTTTCGACGATCCCTATTACTCGTTGCAGAACGGGCTGGAAGAGACGCGCCATGTGTTTCTTGCAGGTAATGATCTGCCAGAACGTTTTGCGCCGGGGTTTCATATTGCCGAGCTGGGCTTTGGCACCGGTCTGAACCTGCTGACGGTCTGGTCTGAATGGGAGAAATCCGGCCAAACAGGGCCGCTTCGGTTCACCAGTTTCGAAGCCTTTCCCATGGCCACGGATGATATGCGTCACGCGCTTGAGGCCTTCCCCGAGTTGCACCCGTGGTGCAGCCGGTTTCTGGCCCATTGGACAGGTCGCGCGTGCAGTCTTGAAACCCTTCAATGCGAAGTGATCATCGGCGATGCGCGCAACAGCCTGCCGCAATGGACTGGCCTGGCCAACGCCTGGTTCCTCGACGGGTTCTCTCCTGCCAAGAACCCAGAATTGTGGGGGGCAGATCTGATGCAGCAAGTGGCGGCGCATACAGCCACCGATGGTACCGCAGCCACATATACGGCCGCCGGGTTTGTTCGACGCGGGCTTCAGGATGCCGGTTTCACCGTCACCCGTACATCCGGTTATGGCCGAAAGAGGCACATGACGCGGGCGCTCAAGGCATGACGCAGAAAAACAGTGCAGGTGCGGGTATCGCCCTGATGGTGGGCGCGACGATTGTCTTTGCCTTGCAGGACGGTATCTCACGCCATTTGGCCGGAACCTATAACACCTACATGGTGGTGATGATCCGCTATTGGTTCTTCGCGGCCTTTGTCATTGCGTTGGCGGCGCGATCCTCAGGCGGGTTAAAGGCGGCCATGCAGACGAACCAGATGGGTCTTCAGATCCTGCGGGGCCTGCTGCTGGCCACCGAGATCTGCGTCGCCGTATTTGGTTTCACAGTGCTCGGTCTGATCGACAGTATGGCCGTTTTCATAAGCTATCCCCTGCTTGTCGCGGCGCTGAGCGGTCCGGTTCTGGACGAAAAGGTCGGATGGCGGCGCTGGGTCGCGATCGGCGTTGGTTGCATTGGTGTTCTGATCATTCTGCAGCCGGGCGTTGGTGTCTTTGATCCTTGGGCCGTCATACCGCTGATCTCGGCGTTTTTGTTTGCGATCTATGGCCTGCTGACGCGCTATGTCGCACGTCAGGATAGCACGGCCACCAGCTTTTTCTGGACCGGCGTCGTTGGCGCCGTCGCCATGACTCTGTTTGGAATGTGGTTCTGGGAGCCAATGGCCCGCAGCGACTGGCTCTGGATGGCGTTGCTGTGCGTCAGCGGGGCAACGGGGCACTGGCTGCTGATCAAATGTTATGAGATGGCCGAAGCCAGCGCCGTCCAACCCTTTGCCTATTTTCACCTGGTCTGGAGCGCGATTCTGGGGATTTCGATCTTTGGTGAAACACTGCGCCCTGAAGTTGTCGCGGGCGCAGCGATTGTTGTAGCCGCAGGGCTTTTTACCTTATGGCGCGAACGCCGCCAGCGATGATCCGATCAGTTCCTGCGAAAACGGAACCGGCAGGGCGGGCTGCCCCAGTCGGGCGCGGTAGACCGGCAAGCTTTCGGTCACGCGCATCACATAGTTGCGCGTCTCATCGAACGGAATGGTCTCGATCCAGTCTACGATATCCACCTCGCCGGTGCGTGGATCACCATAGCGTTCCATCCACGAGGTCGGGCGCTTTGGACCAGCATTGTAACCCGCCGCCATCATGACGACATTCCCGTTGAACTCGGTCGCAAGGCCCGAAAGATAGTTGGCGCCAAGCTTGGCGTTGTATTGCCAGTCCGACGTCAACCGACCGGTCTGATGGCCGCTGAGTATCCCCAGCTCTCCGGCCACCAGCTTGGCCGTTGCGGGCATCACCTGCATCAGGCCGCGCGCACCCGCGCCGCTGACGACAACCGGATCAAATTCGCTTTCGCGCCGTGCGATGGCCAGCGTCATTTCCTTGGCCATTGGCAGACGCATGTCGGCCACCGGATGAACCGGGTAGTAGGCCGCAGGCAAAATGGTGCCCGTGGTCGCAGCCCGCTTGGCGATCATCACAGCCAGATGCGGCTGCTTAAGTTCAATTGCAAGGTCGCCCAACTGGTTGGCCTGCACAGGGTCAAGACCTTCGACAAGATGGGTCAGGAACCTCTCGGACAAGTTGTCTTCCCCGGCCTTCAGCAACAGCAGCCCGGCTTCCAGGACGCTGGATTCGGCGAACTCAGCCTGACGCCAGTGCGGCGCGCGACGCGGATTGGCCAGTTCCTTGTCAAATGGCCGTCCGATCCGTTCCGCCGCAAGCAGACCATAAAAAGAGGTCTGATGATCCGCGCCCATCGCATAGGCCTCATAGGCTTTGTCTGCTTCCCCAAGCTCGGCGTAAGCTCGCCCCAGCCAATAGCCGCCGCGCCCTTTCGAGATCGGCGATTGCACGGCATTCGAAAAATTCTGGAAGTGCCGCACGGCTGTGGCAGGGTCATTCAGTTTGCGCAGGGCCAGAAACCCGGCCAGCCACTCGAGATCCGCATAGGAATATCCCATTTCGGGGGTCATATGGTGCTTGGCCGCCACGTCATAAGCGCGCGCCGCTCGCCCCGATCGCATCTCGAGCCGGGCCAGACGGCGGCGTCCCTCGGCCCATTTGTCAGGCTCGCCCAGAGCCTCCGGTCCGGTTGACCGTGCCAGCATCAGGTCGACGGCGCTGTCATCCAGTTCTTTCTTGTCTCGCCAGACAAAACGGTCGAATGCCAGCCCCGGCGCATCTGCCAGCGACTTCGGTACCGCCGCCACCTTGCCGTCTACGCCTGGCTGGCGTTTCTGCAACGCGATCCGTGCTTCGGCCAGCTTGCGCTCCTCCGTGCTGACCAGGGGCAGCATCTGTTCTGCGCTGACCAAATGGCCATCCCACAGCATCCGGTCCAGCCGCGCGGCATGGTGCGGCTTCAGCAGTTTGGCAAAATTTTCCAGATAGTCTTTTTGCAACCCCGATCCCATTGGCATGGTACGCCAGGCTGTCACGATGTCGGCTTCCGCCTCGCCAATGCGCCCTTTGGCCTTAAGGGCCACCGCATAGTTCAGCGCGCCTTCAGCAGTCTGAGGGGGTAAGCCAGCGTAAAACTTCAGAACCCTGTCGGGATCGGCCCCGGTAAAGACCGGCTCACTCTTGCGGCGCAGCCAATCCAGCCCGGGCCAATCCGGGCGGCGTTCGAGAAACACCAGCACATCGCCCGAGCTGCCAAACCCCTCACGCAGCCAGTGCCAGACAATGACATCGCGCGAGACCGAGCCGCGCTGGCCCGATACGCGCAGTGCCGCGTTCCAGTCGCCCTTGCGCATTTCATAGAGCCCGGCGCGCAAATCACCGGCCGCATCCGCGCGTGCGGCTTGCGGTGTCGTCACTGCGTATAGAATCACACCAGTCAACAGTGCCAGAAAGCGTGTCATCCCTTGCATTTCCCAACCAACCGAGGATAGAGCCTGTGAGGATAAACCCTGCGCCGGCGGGATCAACTCACAAAGCTGGAAACGTGAGAGGCCGAGGCGCAAAAACCGCAATGTGCACCTTAAGGAGCGTGTCATGTTCAAAGGCTCGATGCCAGCCCTCGTCACTCCGTTCAACAACGGCGAGTTGGACCTGAAGACGCTTAAACATCTGGTCGAATGGCAGATCTCCGAAGGCTCGACCGGGCTGGTGCCCGTTGGAACCACCGGCGAAAGCCCGACGCTCAGCCATGACGAACACGAAACGGTCATCGAAGAAGTGGTCAAAACGGCTGCTGGCCGTGTTCCGGTTATTGCCGGTGCCGGGTCGAACAATACGGTCGAAGCCGTCCGGTTCGTTCAGTTCGCCGAAAAAGTTGGGGCAGATGCGGCGCTGGTTGTCACACCTTACTACAACAAGCCGACTCAACGCGGCTTGATCGCGCATTTCCAAGCCCTGCACGAGGCTGCGGATATTCCGATCATCATCTACAACATTCCCGGGCGATCGGTCATCGACATGACCCCCGCCACCATGGGCGAATTGGCCCGGTTGCCGCGTATTGTCGGGGTCAAGGATGCGACGGGCGATCTGGCGCGCGTCAGCCAGCAGCGTGCGATCTGTGGCAAGGACTTCTGCCAACTGTCCGGTGAAGACGCCACGGCACTGGGTTTCAATGCCCATGGCGGTGTCGGATGCATTTCAGTCACAGCAAACGTGGCTCCCAGACTCTGCGCCGAATTCCAGCAGGCCACATTGTCGGGCGATTATGCAAAGGCACTGGAATACCAGGACAAGCTGATGCCGCTGCACGAAGCGATCTTTATCGAACCCGGGTTGGTCGGCGCCAAATACGCGCTCAGCAAACTGGGTCTCTGCAGCACTGAAGTCCGCTCGCCTCTGACCGAGCTGGAAGACAGCACAAAGGCCGCGATTGAAGCAGCAATGGCACACGCGGGCCTCATCTGACCCGGTCTTCAGAAGCCGGAAAAGGCGGCCTCGACTACCGAGCGCCGCCTTTTTCTTTTTCAGGATCCAGACTTCATCTGGCCAAAAATATCCCGGGGGAGTCGCGGTGTGCCGCGGCGGGGGCAGAGCCCCCTCAACGTTTGCCGTAATAAAGCCCAACGACATGTTCAGCCTGCGCAAAGAACAACCAGCGCGAGGTCGTGACACCCGCCAGATGCGATGCCACCGCCAGCAGGGCCAGGAAATGGTTGAATGGCAGGACCAGCAACAGAACCGGCAGGACAAAGGCCAATACAAACGAGATCACCCGCAATTTCTGTGCATGTTTGCGCCCGACCACATGAACAAACTCACGCAGCAGATAGTTGGTACCGGTATGCGGTGGCTCGAACGCTCTGACTGTGCCCCGGTTACCCAAACCTGTCGCCGTGCCCAGATCCGTTCCGGATGCCTCCAGCGCTTTGTCGCCTTTCTTCCAATACAAGAATTGAACCAAAGCGGCGATCAGCAGAAGCGGAATAGCAACACGTGTCTGGCCCGCCAGCAACGCACCACCCGCCAGACTGAAGCTCAGGAACATGGCGGGGGTCAGGTTCATATTCCAGCGCGGGATGGTCTTGAGTTGCGTGTAGATCATCGATGTCGTGAACACGGTCGCCAGTGACATCAAGGCTCCGACCCAACCCAGCAGGCTCCAATGCCGATCCAGAAACACTACGCCAATCGCATAAAGTCCCATGACGACCAGGGCGAGCACGGCACACCAGCCTTCACGGCTGAGCCAGCTGGTTTTCCATTGGGTAAAAGCCTTCAAGGCCCGTTCCGGGTGGCCGAGGTGGAAGGTCGAGGCCATCAGCCCTCCGACGGCCAGACCGTAAGCAATGGCGAAGAACACAAAGGCCACCCAGCCCGAGACGGCCGGAAAGCCAAGACCAAGGAAGATGAGCAAACCGAAGCCCAGACCGGACAGGGTGGTGAAGAGGATGACGGAGGGTGCAGGATGCATCAGAGTTTCTCCAACGTCTTGTCGAGCCAGCCGAGGAAGCCCTTGGGCTCTTCAGCGACAGGTGCCAACAGGGGGGCCAGGATGTCGATCTGATCTTCCACCGTGTCTTTCGGGCGCGGCGGCAGATATTTATTGACGGGTTTGGTGCCCATTTCGGGCATCAGGTCCATTCCGCCGCGATCCGCAACAAGCTTGCTGACGTCGCTGTCCGGATTGCCCAGATCGCCAAAGTGCCGCGCGCCCGCCGGACAGGTTCGAACACAGGACGGAATCCGGTCCACCTCGGGCAGGTTCTCGTTGTAGATCCGGTCGACGCAGAGGGTGCATTTCTTCATCACCCCCTCGGCCTTATCCAGTTCACGCGCGCCATAGGGGCAGGACCAGGCACACAGGCCACACCCGATGCAGTCGCTTTCATTGACCAGCACGATGCCATCCTCGACCCGCTTGTAACTGGCCCCGGTTGGGCAGACGGTAACACAGGGCGCGTCTTCGCAGTGCAGGCAGGATTTCGGGAAATGGATCAGTTGCGCGTGCCCTTCCGCCGGTTGCACCTCGTAGGAATGCACGCGGTTCAGGAAAGTGCCCGACGGGTTGGCGCCATAGGCATCCTGATCGGACAGCGGCGCGCCGTAATTTTCCGTGTTCCAGCCCTTGCAGGAAATTACGCAGGCATGGCACCCAACGCAGGTGTCCAGGTCGATCACCAGACCCATCTTGCGCTCGGTGGAGTTCGGTAGCTGGGTCATGTCAGGATACCTGTGCTGTTGAGGACGGGTGAGGGGGCCAGCCCCCTCTTGAGCCTGCGGCTCAATTCACCCCCGGGATATTTGTGGCCAGATGAAGAGCGGGTCCGGGTCATTCGCCCACCTTCCACGCCAAATTCGCAGGGCCAGCTCCTACCGGTGATTTGATCGGGTCAAAATGAGGCTGGCTCTGAGCATCGGCGGGCGCGTCGGCCTTTTCGATTTTGACTTTCAGGTCAAACCATGCGGCCTGACCAGTAATGGGGTCGGAGTTGGCCCAGCGTAGCCCGTCGCCTTTTGGCGGCAATAATTCGTGGATCAGGTGGTTGAGCAAAAAGCCCTTAGTGGCCTCGGGCGCGTCATGCTGCAGGGCCCAGGCGCCTTTGCGTTTGCCGATGGCGTTCCATGTCCAGACGGTGTTTTCGTTCAGGGCGGCCATTTCCATCACAGGGACGGTAATCTCACCATGAGGGGATGTGATTTTGGCCCAATCTCCGTCGCTCAGGCCGTGCTTGTGCATCAGCTTGGTCGGAACATAGAGCGGGTTTCGCCCGTGCAACTGCCGCAGCCAGGCGTTTTGCGTGCCCCAGCTGTGATACATCGCCATCGGGCGCTGGGTCAGCGCGTTGACAGTGAAGCCGTCGTTGCCCTGCTGGTCTGTTTCGTACCAGATTGGAAGTGGGTCCATCGTGTCTTTGATCCGCTGGCGCAGATGATCAGGCGGCTGTCGGTCGCCATGGCCTTCGGCTGCCAGCTGAAACTTGCGCATCGGCTCGGAGTAGAGTTGGAATAGGTATGGCTGCGGGCTGTCATAGAGCCCCATGCCCACGGCCCATTCCTGATAGGCCGCATTCCATGGTTTGTAGTAATCCGCGCCTTGCGGGATATGCGCCACGTAGAAGCCGCCGTTCTCTATATAGCGGTTCAACTGATCCGGGTTGACTTCTCCGCGCCCTTCCTTGTCGGCATTTTCGCCACGGAACCCGGCTAGTGGGCCAATACCCGGCTTGCGTTCGTGATTGACGATATAGTCGGCGTAATCGACCCATTTTGCGCAGCCGTCTTCATGGGTGAAGCCCGGAAGTTTCATACGGTTTGCGAGATCGATCAATACTGACTGAAACCCGCGCACGTCACGGTCCGGTTCGATCACAGGCCAGCGGATTGCGTCAGCGGCCGCATCCGCCTCGCAAATCGGGCGATCCAGCAGCGAGATACAGTCGTGGCGTTCGAGGTAGGTTGTATCCGGAAGGACGAGGTCCGCGTAGGCCACCATCTCGGAAGAATAGGCGTCCGAATAGATGATGCGCGGGATCACGTAATCGCCGTTTTCACCCTTGTCCGTCAGCATCTCGATGACACCCTTGGTGTTCATGGTCGAGTTCCACGACATGTTTGCCATGTACATGAACAGCGTATCGATCTTGTACGGGTCGCCCGCATGTGCGTTCGAGATCACCATATGCATCAGCCCGTGGCTGGACATCGGGTTTTCCCAGGTGAAAGCCTTGTCGATCCGTGCGGGGCTGCCATCTTTCTTCAGCGCAAGGTGTTCCGGGCCGCGGACGAAACCCAGATGCGGGCCATCCAGGGGCGAGTTGGGCGTCACCTTGCAATGCGGTGTCGGGTGCGCCTCGATCGGTTTGGGGTAGGGGGGCTTGAAGCGGAAGCCGCCGGGAACCTCGACCGTGCCAAGGATGATCTGCAGCACATGCAGCGCGCGGCAGGTCTGGAAACCATTGGCATGAGCCGAAACGCCGCGCATCGAGTGCATCGCAACAGGGCGGCCAATCATCTTGGTGTGTTTCTCGCCCCGGAAATCGGTCCATTCGTGATCCAGCTCGAACGCCTCGTCAAAGGCGACGCGCGCCAGTTCCGCAGCAATCGCGCGAATGCGCTTGGCGGGAATACCGCATTTTTCGGCAACAGCTTCGGGCGCGTGTTCCTCAGACAGGTATTTTTCCGCCATCAAGTGAAACACAGGGCGATGAACGACACCGTCGTTTTCGTAGATCGCTGACAAATCCGGGCGAACGCCAGGCGTGTCGAAGGCCGTCAGCTTGCCTGTATTCCGGTCGATGACCAGGGGCTTTCCGTCATCGTCGCGCAGGAACAGGCCGTTTCCGGCGCCTTCGGACGCGTCCACCAAAACCGGGGCATTGGTGTAGCGGCTCAGATAGTCGAGATCGATCTTTCCGGCTTTCATCAGTACATGGATCAATGACAGGATGAACAGCCCGTCAGTTCCCGGTGTGATGCCGACCCAATCATCGGCGACGGCATTGTATCCGCTGCGGATGGGGTTGACGCCGATTACACGTGCGCCGCGCGCTTTGATCTTGCCAATACCCATTTTGATCGGGTTGGAGTCGTGGTCTTCGGCCACGCCAAACAACATGAACAGCTTGGTATGGTCCCAATCAGGCTGGCCGAATTCCCAGAACGCGCCGCCCATCGTATAGATGCCGCCCGCGGCCATGTTGACCGAACAGAAGCCGCCATGCGCCGCATAGTTGCAGGTTCCGAAATTTTGCGCCCAGAAGCTGGTAAAACTCTGACTTTGGTCCCGGCCGGTGAAAAAGGCCAGCTTTTCCGGGTTGTCTTTACGGATTGGCTCCAGCCAGCTGACAGCCAGTTCCAGCGCTTCGTCCCAGCTGATCTCCTCAAATTCACCCGAGCCACGCGGGCCGACCCGTTTCAGTGGCTTGCGCAGGCGCGAAGGGGCGTTGACCTGCATGATCCCGGCGGACCCCTTGGCACACAAGACGCCCTTGTTCACCGGGTGGTCGCGATTGCCTTCGATATAAGCAACCTTGCCGTCTTTCATGTGAACGTTGATGCCGCATCGGCAGGCGCACATGTAGCAGGTGGTCCTGCGGATTTCGTCCGAGACTTTCGGTGACGTATCAAGGATCGGCTGCTGATGGGTCATTTGCGGGTCCAGTTGGTTATGTCAGGAGGATTTTGTCAGTTTCCTCGGTATTTTAGAACATCGTTCCGGGAGCGGTGCGAAAATTAAGTGTTACAGTCTATTTGCCTGTAATGCGGTCACGGCGATCATCTGGGTCACATCCTCGGCGCTGCATCCGCGGGACAGGTCGTTGGCGGGTTTGGCCAGCCCCTGTAAGACCGGTCCGATGGCGGTGTAGCCCCCCAGTCTTTGGGTGATTTTGTAGCCGATATTGCCAGCATCAAGATTGGGAAAGATCATCACGTTGGCCTGCCCGGCGACAGACGAACCCGGTGATTTACGCTCACCAACCGAAGGTACAAAGGCGGCGTCGAATTGCAGTTCACCGTCGACGTTCAGGTCTGGCGCGGCCTGGCGCAGCATTTCTGTAGCCTCGATCACCTTTTCCACGTCCGGATGCTTGGCGCTGCCCTTCGTGGAAAAGCTGAGCATCGCGATCTTTGGATCGACCTGCAGCAGCGTCCGGGCCGATGTGGCGGATGCCATGGCAATCTTGCTCAGCTCGCCTGCGGTCGGATTGATGACCAGCCCGCAATCGGAATAGAGCATCGCCCGCGCCCCGGGCTGAGCGTTTTCCGGCGGGTACATCAGGAAAAAGGACGACACCATTCCTGCATCGGGGGCCATGCCAATCACTTGGATGGCTGCACGGACGATTTCGCCGGTCGTGTGAACGGCCCCTCCTACGGTGCCGGTGGCGCGTCCGCTGCGCACCAGCATGGCGGCATAGACGGGGGGTGTTTCAACGGCAGCACGGGCTTTGACCCGGTCGACGCCTTTATGCTGGCGCAGTTCGAAAAAGGTCTGGGCAAATTCTTCGGTCAGGTCCGAAGTCACAGGGTCATGGATCTCAACTCCGTGAGAGGCAGCAGCCCCCTGATCTTTCAGGGCTGCTTCGACCTCGGCGTACGGGCCAACCAGAATGATATCGGCCAGATTGGCCCTCTGCGCGTTGAGGGCTCCTTTGGTGATGCGGGGGTCGTTGCCTTCGCTGAGGGCGATTATGGGACGGGTGGCCGGAGCGTTTTGCCGCAACAGCTCGACGGGTGTCAGGGTCATGTGCTCCGGCCTCGTCCTGGGGTTAAGC
>NZ_JBQFYP010000011.1:0-129322 GCF_056541545.1 Ruegeria sp. AG7 | reverse complement strand
AGAAACGGGCTCGACAAAACCCCAAATACCCCGCGGTATCGCACCCGGATCAGCAAAACCTATTTTCTTCAACAACATAGAAAGATGGGCGCAATGAAGCAGAGTTGTAGTGGATACGAGATTGCTCGATCAGAGTTTGCGCCTCCTTTAGGCTTTAGAAGATTTCGCCGTTGAGCAGCTCGTCCCGGAACCGGGCGTTGAAGCTTTCGCAATGACTGTTCTCCCAGGGTGATCCCGGTTCGATGTAAGCCGTCTTCGCCCCGACAGCTGCAATCCACTCCCGCACCTTCTGGGCGATAAATTCCGGCCCATTGTCGGATCTTGTGAATGCCGGCGGGCCGCGGAGGATGAACAGGTCAGTCAATGCATTCAGCACATCTGTTGAGTTGAGCTTACGATCGACGCGGATCATCAGCGCCTCGCTGGTGTATTCGACAATGATGTTCAGCGTCCGATACACGCGCCCGACAGCCAGAACCCATACCACTGGATAGCCAGCCAACAACTCCGAAGGGGTCCAACACAACCAGTTTGCCCGCAAAAAGGTTCGGTTTCCCTTGCGGTTCTTTCGAAAACCCGGCGTCAGATATCTTGACCGGGCGGTTCCAAAAGACCGCCGGGTTCTAACAATGCCCGCTCTGACAGCCATGGGTTAAGTTCTAGCGCCTCGGCAAGGGCAGCGCGCGCGTCGTTAAGGCGCTTCAGACCCAACAATGACAAGGCGCGACCGCTCAGCGCACCTATATGGTTCGGCGACAACTCGATCGTGACATTCAGATCCTGCAAAGCAGCAGCGAAGTCTTGTCTGAGGTAGTTCACAAACGCACGCTGATTGTAGCCTTCGGCGTAGTTCGGGCAGTAATCGACAAGCTGGTCAAGCTCTTCCAACGCGCCCAGTAAATCCCAAGCCTCCCGCCGTGCCATTCCCCGGTCCAGCAAGCCTTGCGCACGCGCATCCGGCGCGTCCGTCCAAAGCTCCCACATCTGGTTGGAAATGGCGTGCGCATCAATTTGCGATTCTGCCTTCTGAACCTGATTGATTAGCGCATCCACACCTTCTGAATGATCCGGAGCATCAGGGCAGGACTGGGCGTGCGCCGCACAAGACAAGGCAACAACAGAAAGAGCAGAGAGGAAAGCGTGTGTCATGTACCAAGGATGGCTCGTAATCCTGATCCGTCAAGCCTGATGCTCGAACCCACCCAAACTGCCGGCTTCCTTAACCGCCTCCATCGCCACAAAGGTCGAGGTGCTGGCGACATGCGGCATGGATGAAATCTTTTCGGCCAGAACACGACGATACTCTGACATCGTGGCTGTGCGGACCTTCAACAAATAGTCGAAATTCGAAGCAATCATATGGGCTTGCTCGACCTCGGCAGTTTTTCGGACAGCCGCATTGAACTCGGCCAGTGCCTTTTCGCGAGTATCGGTCAGGCGCACTTCGACAAAGGCAACGTGGTCCAGCCCCAGTCTGATCGGATCCAGCATCGCCCGGTATCCTTTGATCACCCCGCTTGCTTCAAGCCGTTTCAGGCGCGCCTGTGTCGGTGATTTCGACAGACCAATTTCGCGCGCAAGATCGGCGACCGAAATGCGCCCATCCTCGGCCAGAATTCTCAGAATCGACCGGTCAAACCGGTCCAGGTCAGGAAAGTTCATTTGCGCTGCTCTCTGGCGAAATTTCAGGTGTTCCGCCTTCAATTATCGTAAACTCAGGCGATTGTCCTGAGTTTTCGCAGGTATATTGGCACAAAGACCGGAGGACTCATGTCTCATACCCTGCGTACATTAATCGACACCTCAACCTATGCTGACCAGTCGGCGATCCTTGAAACCCTGATCTCTCAGGCAAGCCTGAGCGCCACAGACCGCAGCGCCATCAGCGCCGCCGCCGCGCAGCTTGTGCGCGACATCCGCTCCAGCACGTCTCCGGGGTTGATGGAGGTGTTTCTTGCCGAATACGGCCTGTCCACCGACGAAGGCGTCGCCCTGATGTGCCTGGCCGAAGCGCTGTTACGCGTGCCGGATGCCGACACGATTGACGCGTTGATTGAAGACAAAATCGCCCCTTCGGACTGGGGCAAGCATCTTGGGCACTCGTCTTCATCCTTGGTTAACGCCTCAACCTGGGCCCTGATGCTGACGGGCAAGGTTCTGGACGAAGGCAAGGCCTCGCCTGTTGGCGCCCTGCGCGGGGCCATCAAGCGATTGGGTGAACCCGTGATCCGTACCGCCGTGTCGCGTGCGATGAAGGAAATGGGGCGGCAATTCGTGTTAGGTGAGTCCATCAACGCCGCGATGGAGCGTGCGCGCGGGATGGAAAACAAGGGATATACCTACTCCTACGACATGCTGGGAGAGGCCGCGCGAACCGAGGCGGACGCCGCACGATATCACCTGTCGTATTCACGCGCCATCTCGGTCATCGCCGAAGCCTGCACCCATGAGGATATCCGCGCCAACCCGGGAATTTCAGTCAAGTTGTCAGCCCTGCATCCCCGTTATGAACTGGCGCAGGAAAAGCGCGTGATGGATGAACTGGTTCCCCGACTGCGGGCGCTGGCCCTTTTGGCCAAGGCCGCTGGTATGGGGCTAAACGTCGACGCCGAAGAGGCGGATCGCCTGTCTTTGTCATTGCAGGTGATTGAAGCGGTGATGTCCGATCCGGCTCTGGCCGGCTGGGATGGGTTCGGCATCGTAGTTCAGGCTTATGGGCCACGCGCGTCGCTGGTTCTGGACACGCTCTATGACATGGCGGAACGCCACGATCGCAAGCTGATGGTCCGTCTGGTCAAAGGCGCCTATTGGGATACCGAGATCAAACGCGCGCAGGTCGAAGGTGTGGACGGCTTTCCCGTCTTCACCCACAAGGCGGTCACCGATGTGTCCTATATCGCCAATGCGCGCAAATTGCTGGGCATGACAGACCGGATCTATCCGCAATTCGCCACCCACAACGCCCATACAGTCAGCGCCATCCTGCACATGGCCGAAGGTCAGCCTTTTGAGTTCCAGCGCCTGCACGGCATGGGCGAGACATTGCATCAGCTTGTGATGAACAGGCAGAAGACCCGCTGCCGCATTTATGCACCGGTTGGCGCGCATCGTGACCTGCTGGCCTACCTTGTGCGGCGTCTGCTGGAAAACGGAGCGAACTCATCCTTCGTCAACCAGATTGTCGACGATAACGTCCCGCCGGAAGTGGTTGCCGCAGATCCGTTTGTTACTGTTCAAACGCCTCCGCCCCCGCTGCCCACTGGCCCCGAACTGTTCCAGCCGGATCGCCCCAATTCCAAGGGCTTCGATCTGCACCACACCCCGACGCTGGACAAGGTTGACGCAGCGCGGGACCAGTTCCGCGCGTATCACTGGTATGCACAACCCTTGCTGGCTGACGCTGCCAAACCCCAAGCGGATGAGCAGGTAATCAACCCGGCGAATCCTGCCGACAAGCCCGGCGCGGTGGCTCCGGCGAGTGAAGCAGATGTGGAACTGGCGTTGGCATCGGCAAAGCCATGGCAGGCCCCGGCAGTCGAACGTGCCCGTATCCTGAACTCTGCCGCCGATCTTTATGAAACACATTACGGCGAGTTGTTCGCCCTGCTGGCGCGTGAGGCTGGCAAGTCGCTGCCCGACGCGGTGGCGGAACTGCGTGAGGCGGTGGATTTCCTACGTTACTACGCCGCCAACATTCCTGATGCCGAGCCCGCTGGCATATTTACCTGCATCAGCCCGTGGAACTTCCCGCTGGCGATTTTTTCCGGGCAGATTTCGGCTGCTTTGGCGACCGGGAACGCCGTTTTGGCCAAGCCTGCGCCGCAGACACCCCTGATCGCGCACCGCGCCATTCAATTGCTGCATGAGGCTGGTGTGCCGCGCGACGCGCTGCAATTGCTGCCGGGTGGTCTGGCCGTGGGCGCGGCGCTGACATCGGATGCGCGCGTCTCGGGCGTGGCCTTCACCGGTTCAACGGCAACCGCTCTCAGGATACGGTCGGCAATGGCTGGGTCCATGCGCCCCGGCACCCCGCTGATCGCGGAAACCGGCGGCCTGAACGCCATGATCGTTGACAGCACTGCACTTCCGGAACAGGCTGTGCAATCGATCATTGAAAGTGCCTTTCAATCCGCAGGCCAGCGGTGTTCGGCACTGCGATGCCTGTACCTGCAACAGGATATCGCAGATGACGTGCTGACCATGCTCAAAGGGGCAATGGATGCCCTGCGCATCGGGGACCCCTGGCTGATCTCTACCGATTGCGGCCCGGTGATCGACGCGCAGGCCCGGCAGGTCATCGCCGATCACGTCGCTACGGCACGGGCCGAAGGACGCGTTCTGAAAGAGCTGCCGCTGCCGCCCGAAGGCATCTTTGTTGCCCCAACGTTGATCGAAATCTCGGGCATTGCCGCGCTGAAGCGTGAGATTTTTGGCCCCGTGTTGCACGTGGTAAGATTCAAAGCGCAGGAGATCGACAAGGTCATCGCGGATATCAACGCAACCGGATACGGGCTGACCTTTGGCCTGCAAACCCGGATCGACGACCGGGTGCAGCATGTGACCGAAGCTATCCATGCCGGAAACATCTATGTAAACCGCAATCAGATCGGTGCCATCGTTGGCTCCCAACCTTTTGGCGGTGAAGGGCTGTCAGGCACCGGTCCGAAGGCGGGCGGCCCGAATTACATGGCCCGGTTCTGTGCACCGGATCGGCAAACCACGACAGAAACCTGGGAGCATTTGGGAGACCTACCTGCTCCTCAGGGCCAGCCTGCCCCAATCCGGACCCGTTCTCTGCCCGGCCCAACCGGAGAATCGAACCGGCTGAGCGAATATCCCCGCCCGCCTCTTCTGTGCATGGGGCCGGGGGAAACGGCAGCGCGCGCGCAGGCTGACGCCGTACTGGCGCTGGGTGGCACGGCCATTCAGGCAACCGGAATGCTTGACCTTCACCGGTTGGAGAACCTGACCGGTATCTCGGGTGTCCTTTGGTGGGGCGACGCTGAAACCGCGCAGCAGATCGAACAGCACCTGGCCCGCCGGAACGGTCCCATTGTGCCCCTGATTCCGGGCAGACCCGACCGCGCGCGTGTGCTGGGTGAACGCCATGTGTGTGTCGATACGACCGCAGCCGGTGGAAACGCTGCGTTGTTGGGAGGTGCGGCATAAGCTTGCCTTGACGCTGGGCGCGCAAAAGCCCAGCGTCACCTCATGTTTCCGATCCGCGACCATAACCCCTCAGGGCGCACGCCTTATGTTGTCTACGCCTTATTGGCGGCCAACATCCTGATCTTCCTCAGCTATGTGGGGATCATGAATGATGCGCCACTTATCAACCGGCTGTTCTTCGACTATGCCATCATCCCGGCGCGGGTCAGTGATGGGGTTGGTCTGGAAACCCTTGTGACATCCATGTTCCTGCATGGGGGCTGGATGCATCTTGCCGGGAACATGCTGTTCTTATGGATATTCGGCGACAATCTGGAAGACGAAATGGGCCATCTGCCCTTTTTGCTGTTCTATCTGGTCGCAGGTATCGGCGCAGGTCTGATCCATGTGATTACAGGGCCGGACTCTCAGGTGCCTACCGTCGGCGCCTCGGGCGCGATTGCGGGTGTCATGGGTGGATACCTGCTGCTGTTTCCCAAGGCGCGTGTGGATATTCTGCTGATCCTGGTTGTCTATTTCAGGGTCTTTACCATCCCCGCTTTCATCATGCTGGGCGTATGGCTGGCGATTCAGTTCTTTGGCAGCGTCACCAGCAACCCGGACGAAGGCGGTATCGCCTATTGGGCCCATACCGGCGGGTTTGCCGTGGGCCTGCTCCTATGCGTGCCATTGTGGCTGCGGCGCGGTGGCGTGCAGTTTTGGAACCGCACGCACGGGCACCCGCCCCACCCAGAGACAACGTACAAGCTGTCGCAGTCACGTATTCCGCGCGTTCCGCGTCGATAAAGCTGGGCTAAGGGACGATCAGCCCCGGATGACTTTGGCGAATTGATCAAATATCGGTTCATTCGAACAGATCACTTCACCATCTTCCAGCACATTGCCTTCGGGGTTCAGGGCCTGTACGAAGCCGCCTGCCTCTTTCACGATGATGATACCGGCGGCAACATCCCACGCGTTCAGGCGGCGTTCCCAGAAACCTTCGTACCGACCCGCGGCCACATATGCCATGTCGAGCGCCGCAGCCCCCCAACGGCGCACGCCGGCGCAGGCGGGCATCAGACGCGCCAGATCCTGCAGGGTTGCAGGCAGGTCAGAACGACCCCCAAAGGGCAGGCCGGTTGCAAAGATCGATTCAATCATGCGGTGACGCCCCGACACACGAATTCGGGTGTCGTTCATCCACGCACCTTCGCCTTTTTCTGCAAAGAACATCTCATCCTTGGCAGCATCATAGATCACGCCAGCAACGATCTTGCCCTTATGTTCCAGTGCAATCGAAATTGCCCAATGCGGCAGGCCATGTAGAAAATTGGTGGTGCCGTCCAGCGGATCGACGATCCAGCGGCGGGTCGGGTCTTCTCCGTCGATGGAACCGCCCTCTTCGGCCAGCCAGCCATAGGTCGGGCGTGCGCCCAGCAATTCGTCCTTCAGGATGGCCTCGGCCGCGATGTCGGCCTTGGAGACAAAGTCGCCCGCGCCTTTCATCGACACCTGCAGATTCTCGACTTCACGAAAGTCCTTGACCAAAGAACGCCCCGCCTTGCGCGCGGCCTTGATCATGATGTTGAGATTTGCACTGCCAACCATTGTAAAAGGGCTCCTGTCCGGTCAAACCGCGCGTATACTGCCGCAAGGCTTCCTTGCCAAGAGGAATGATACGCATAACAGACCCGCAGAAAACGCCTCTACCGGGATTGCAGCTTGTGCGCCTCTTCGCGGGCCAGTTTCACCAGTTCCTGCACGTAGGGTTTATCCAGATCATCTGATCGGACCGCTGCGTAAAGGCGACGCGTGATCCCCTCTTTGGTCAGGGGCCGGGTCACATAGTCCGAGTTGTATTTGACCTCGCGCACGACCCAATCCGGCAGAACCGAGATGCCTCGGTTTGATGCCACCAGAAGCAGGATCACAGCTGTCAGTTCCACCTGCCTGATCGAGGCAGGTTCGACCCGTGCAGGGATCAACAATTGGCTGAACACGTCCAGACGTGTGCGCTCCACCGGGTAGGTGATCAGAGTCTGGCCTCGGAAATCCTCAGCCTCGATATAGGCTTTTTCCGCCAGTGGATGGGCTGATGCAGCGACAAAGACGGGGTTGTAGTCAAACAGTTCCACAAACTCGACACCCGGCAGATCTTCGGGATCGGATGAGACCACCAGATCAACCTCTTCCTTCTGCAAGGCTGGAAGGGCGTCGAAGGCCAGACCGGGTCGAATATCTACATCCACGTCGCCCCAGGATTTCCTGAAGGATTCGAGAACCGGAAACAGCCATTCGAAACACGCGTGACATTCGATGGCGATATGCATCCGTCCGGTACGCCCGTCCCGCAGCGATGAAAACTCATTCTGTGCCGCCTCGACCTGCGGCAGGATCTGCTCGGCCAACCGCAGCAGACGCAAACCGGCGGCTGACAGCTTCATCGGCTTTGAACGTCGCAGAAACAGCTCGACCCCGGCCTGATCCTCCAACCCTTTGACCTGATGACTCAATGCGGATTGGGTGATGTTCAATTGGTCGGCAGCGCGTGCCAACCCACCACATTCATGGATCGCCTTGATGGTTCGCAGGTGCCGGAATTCAATGTGCATCTCAAGTATCGTTCATGTTGTTGTTGAATAATATGAGTTTGTCTCACAATGCCTGTCATGGCACAAGATAGTCAGTTGATCCAGTGAGGCAGCCATGTCCAAACCCGAAATTTCATTCGAGTTCTTTCCGCCCAAAACTCTGGAGGCTTCTTTCCGCCTTTGGGATACGGTCCAGACATTGGCACCGCTGGAGCCTCGTTTTGTTTCCGTCACCTACGGTGCAGGCGGTACGACCCGGGAACTGACGCGCGACGCGGTCGCAACCCTGCATAAATCGTCTGGCCTGAACGTCGCCGCGCATCTGACCTGTGTCGACGCTTCGCGGCAGGAAACGCTGGAAATCGCCGACAAATTCGCACGTGCGGGCGTGCAGGACATCGTGGCCCTGCGGGGCGACCCGCCGAAAGGGCACGACCGGTTCGTCCCGCACCCAGAAGGCTTTAACAGTTCGATTGAATTGATTGAGGCGCTGGCTGAAACCGAAATGTTCAGCATCCGTGTCGGGGCCTATCCTGACAAGCACCCTGAAGCTGAGGACATGTCAGCAGACGTGGACTGGCTGAAGGCCAAACTTGACGCGGGCGCTGACGAAGCGCTGACGCAATTCTTTTTCGAGGCCGAAACCTTTTTCCGTTTCCGTGACGCCTGCGCCAAGGCGGGCATCGACAAACCGATCGTTCCGGGCATTCTGCCTATTGAAAACTGGGCAGGCGCGCGCAAGTTCGCCAAAAGCTGCGGCACGCATATTCCCGATTGGGTCGAACAGGCCTTTGAAAAGGCCGTGCGCGACGGGCGTGAGGATCTGCTGGCAACTGCGATCTGCACCGAGTTGTGCTCGGACCTGATCGAAGGTGGCGTGGACAAGCTGCATTTCTATACCCTTAACCGTCCCGAACTGACGCGCGATGTGTGCTTTGCCCTTGGGATTACACCACAGGTCGATCTGCAAAACGTCGCCTGACATCTGAAAAATCCAATGAGGCGCCCGGGTTACGAACATACCCGGGCGTTTTCCTTTTCTTGTGCGTGACCTGTTTCACAGTTACATCCGCGAATTCACGCCTTTGCGGAACAATGGAATCTTCGCATCGAGATTGTTGTCAGCCTCCGTCTCAATCAACCGTGAAATTTGACAAAACCATGCCCTCGGCAACACTAGGGGTGTGTAGTTTTTAATGAGTGTTTTGAGTATGGAACCTGTCGATAAGGTCAGGGCACGCACGGATGCCCTGGCAGATCTGGGCCTGAACCCGTCTGCCAATTCCAGTGAAATACGAGAGGCTTGGCGTCACATCGCCTTTCACACGCATCCTGATCATAAGGAAGGCGACAGTTCCGGGTTTTCGCGCGCCAAGGCAGCCTATGATTTTCTGCGCAAAGAAGGGCTGGCGACAAAGGGCGGTACCACTACTGGCCCGCCACAACCACGTCGGCCGCGGCTGAAAAAACGTATCATCGAGCTTCCGCAGGAGGATATTGCCGCCTGCGAGGCGATGCTGAATCCTGGGCAAGCGCTGTCGCATATGAACAGTCAGCCTGGTATTCAACCTAAATGCTGCAGTAGTGTTGCTGACCATGTTCCCGACGCGGTCGGATGCTATGGGCGACACCTGACTTACTTCGTCACAACACCGGTCAATCAGGGCGCAAATCGTGTGGCTTTGCCAACGACCGTTCTGACCAGTGCGCGGCACACCACAGCGGAAATCCTGAGCTTTCAGTCCAGCGACACGGGCGCCGGGGAAGTAGTCATTCCCGATACGATCCGCGAACGCAAATTCCCAGGTGCCAAAAGCGTCAGGATCCGGTTTGATGCAGATCAGGCGATACGGGATCAGTTCTGGCTTGCTGGCTGAACGAAAAGCCCGGCTGGTTAAGCCGGGCTTTGTGCATTTGCGGCCGGGTCAGTTTTTCACCGGACCTTCCGAGGTAAATTTCGGGATAACGCTGGTCGAGGCGTCAGACGGCTCGATACCCGGCCAGTTGCCTTCAGCAAGGTTGATGTTGCCCGGAATGTCTTCTTCGAAGAACCCGACAACCACATCCGTGATGTTTAGATACAGCTTGTCGTCAACGATCCGCCACAAGTTCGGGTTTGCCGGAACCTTGCCGCCGCGCGACACACCATAGGCGCAGTGCCCATCATATTGCGGGGCATAATAGGCCGGGTTTTCCAGAAATTTGTCGCGGTTTTCCTCGGACGAGAATGCCCAGGTTGCACCATTGTACTCGGCAGTGATGCTGGCCTTGCCACGCACGCCTTCGTGCTGCGGCTGTCCTACCGGTACCTGATCCAGGTTGCGATAGGCGACCACATCATACCCCGAGACGGCAAACCCCGTGCCGTCAATATATTGCGGCCCGGCAAATGCCGGAACGGCCAGGGCCAGGGCCGCAGCAAAGGTCAAAGCAAAGCGTTTCATGTAGTTTATCCTTTTCGTACCAGCGGTATCGGTGACGCCGTGATGGCGGGTCTGGCAAAACAATATGCGATTCTCATTCTGTTCGTAGCCCTCCTCGCGCCGCTGTGACCCCTCTCGAGCAAACGTGAGAGTTTGGTCGCGGATTATTACAAATTAAGCCGGAAAAGCTGGGTTGGACTCGGCGGATTGCAACACTACCTGTAAAACTGCACCGAACGCGGCCCGGACAAAGGCATGAAAGGCAAGACATGAGCGACCAATCTTCGTATACCCCTCCAGCAGTCTGGACATGGGACAGTGAATGTGGCGGGCAGTTCGCCAACATTAACCGACCTATTGCCGGCGCAACCCATGACAAGGACTTGCCGGTTGGACGCCACCCTTTGCAGTTGTATTCCCTTGCCACACCCAACGGTGTCAAAGTCACCGTAATGCTGGAAGAGTTGCTGGCATTGGGTCACGACGGCGCTGAATACAACGCCTGGCTGATCAACATCAGCGATGGCGACCAGTTCGGTTCAGGGTTTGTCGAGGTCAACCCAAACTCGAAAATCCCCGCCCTTTGGGATCGCTCTGGCGACAAGCCGGTTCGGGTGTTTGAAAGCGCCTCGATCCTGTTTCATCTGGCTGAGAAGTTCGGAGAGTTTCTGCCCGCGTCCGGGCCGGAACGGACCGAAGTCATGAACTGGCTATTCTGGCAAATGGGCAGCGCCCCTTATCTGGGCGGCGGGTTTGGCCATTTCTACGCCTACGCGCCTGAAAAGTGGGAATACCCGATCAACCGCTTCGCGATGGAGGCAAAACGCCAGTTGGACGTTCTGGACAGGGAATTGGCGAACAAGACCTATATCGCGGGCGAGGAATATACGATCGCCGACATGGCGATCTGGCCGTGGTACGGTCAGCTGGTTCTGGGCCGACTTTATAGCGCGGCAGAGTTCCTTGACGCGGAATCCTACAAGAACGTGGTGCGTTGGGCCAAGGCGATTGACGCGCGGCCTGCGGTTCAGCGTGGCCGTATGGTCAACCGCGCCTTTGGCGAGCCGCACACGCAGCTTCACGAGCGCCACGACGCCAGCGATTTCGAAACACGCACGCAAGACAAACTGGTAGCTGCTGCGGAATAGCAGCGTCCCATCCTAGTGCCACGCGGCGCAATATGCGCCGCGTGTTTGCGTTTTGGTCGTTACTTCAGAATTGGTGGTTTCGCGGGATTGCTGCCCGGTACCTCGCGCACCAGATCTGCAACCTGCGGTTCGGGCAGGTCAAAGCGAAGCCCCGTCTTCGCCAGCAGCGCGGCAGCGGCGTCATCTGTGGCAAAGAACCCGACATCCATCGCCCCCGCCTCGATCCCTGAAAACGTCAACGCCTCCGAAGCTGCCTTGGCCAGCGCTGGCTCGGCCCCATCAACCGCTCCGACAAACCCCAGCAAATGACCCTGAGCGCCCGCTTCTGATTTCGTGGCGACCAGATAGGCCGCACTGGCAAGGCCGCCAGCAGATGCCAGCTTTGCATCAAGGGCGGTCAACAGGCTGTCTGGCAAACCGGCGGGCGGCATGAACTCGGCAAGCTTTTCCTCGACCTCTTCCGGGCCATGCAACAACGTTTCGGCCAGCCAGCCCAAGGCCTCGGCAGGCACCAGCATGGATGATGGGGCAGTTTCCAGGTTCAGGCCCAGCCCGATCTCCTGCCCTGCCAGCATCGCCGACAACACACGCCCCGACAGCGCAACATAAGGCACAGGCCTCCCCGCAAACTGCGCCAATCGTTCCTCGCGGTCGAAAGCCAACACAAAGCGCCCGTCGGCCACATCGAACACTTCGGGCGAGATGTTTTCGCCCACCGCTTCTTCGGTCAGCATCAAGAACAGCTCACTATCAGCAAGCCGTTCAAAAAACCGCAGACGGGCAGCATCGTTCTGCGGATCTGCCAGCATCGCGGCATGCGCCGTGTCCAACGCTGTGGTTTCAGTCATTCAGCACCTCTTGGACCCGCGCGCGCAGAACCGGCAGCAGTTCTGCCTCGAACCACGGGTTTTTCTTTACCCATGCCGTATTCCGCCAGGACGGATGAGGCAAGGCAAAGACCCGCGGCGCATGGTCCTGCCAGTTCCGAACGGTGTCCGTCACCGACCCCCGCGCCCCCAGATGATATTTATGCGCATGACCACCGACCAACACCGTCAACGGCACCTGCCCCAGTTCCTGCATCACCCTGTCATGCCAAGTTTTACCGCATATCGCGGGCGGAGGAAGGTCAGAACCGCGGGCATCATAGCCGGGGAAACAGAATGCCATGGGCACAATCGACACGAGGTCACGATCATAAAAAACAGGTTCATTGACCCCAAGCCATTGGCGAAGCCTGTCGCCTGACGGGTCTGTAAAGGGCCGCCCTGACTCGTGCACGCGCGCACCCGGGGCCTGCCCCGCGATCAGGATGGGTGTTCCGCGCCGAAACCAGACCACCGGGCGGGGTTCATGAGCAGTTTTGGTTTGCGCAAAGGACGCAGCGCACAGGCGGCACGCGCGGATATCGCCATCTAGATTTACCATCTGGTTGCGTAACCTCCCAAAGCTGTTTTGCAAAGATCAGGTATGAAACCACATAATAAAGGTGCGGCAGATTACCAGAAGTGCAGCGGAATTGCCGACAACCGATCAGTTGTTTGCGGGTTTGGCAGCAACGCATTGAACATTTGTTTCATAATTCGACATAATGTAGCCAACATGGATTGGTAAAAACCATCCTTTCTGACCGCCTGAAAGCGCGGCGACACAACGGAAACGAGCAGCAGGCCCCGAATGCTAGAGTTCGACAATGTCAGCAAGTCCTTCTGGACCGGGACGCGCCGCAAGGTGATCCTGGACAGGGTCTCGTTCCGTGTCGAACTGGGTACGTCGCTGGGCGTTCTGGCCCCGAATGGTACTGGCAAAACCACACTGATCAACATGATGGCCGGTCTGGAAAAGCCCGACGAAGGTGTGATCCGCCGCGAATGCCGGGTCTCTTTTCCCATGGGTTTTACCGGGGGTGTAACCGGCAAGTTGTCAGCGCTTGAGAACGCGCGATACATCGCCAAGATTTACGGCATGGACCCGGACTATGTTGAGGCGTATTGCAAATGGCTCTGTGGCTTGGGTGAATATTTCGAACAGCCGTTGTCCACCTATTCTTCGGGGATGCGATCACGATTCACGTTTTCTTTGATGCTGGCGCTGGATTTCGACATGTATCTTGTCGATGAAGGGATGCCAGCATCTACCGATGTTGAATTCAATGAAAAGGCAGGGGCGATCCTGAAGGAAAGGTTGCGCACTACGACTTTGGTGATCGTGTCGCACAGCCCGACTGTATTGGAGAAATTCGCTCAGCAAGCCGCCGTTCTGCTGGACGGGCAATTGTACATGTTTGACTCCTTGGAAGAGGCAAAGCAGCTATATGACTACGAAACCCAAGGTTAGAAAGTACAACTGGCGCAACAATCGTCAGGTGGAAGATTCGGCCGAGGCGCGTGCGGATGCAATCTCTCGCATACGGGGCGCGACGCAAGGCCAGGCACCAGCGGCCGAGGCTCAGCCAGGCACGCAAATTGACGACATCAAGCGCGAAGGCCTGACAGGCCGCCAGTTGCGCATCGCGCGAAAACTGGCGCAGAAACACGGACTGGCAGCAACATCGGACTATGATGCGGTGCGCTTGCTGCGCAAGAAAGGCATTGATCCGTTTCAGCGCACGAACCTTCTTGATCTTGCCGCAGCAAAGCCCTCGGCACAGGGCGACAGTTCGAAGGTCAAAGACAAGATCCGCATTCAGTTGCCGCAATCCATTGGCGCAAGCACACCGAACCTTCCGGGACCCGAGCTCAGCCCGGCTGAGCGGCGCAACCTTGAAATCGGTCAGATTCAGAAGGACATCGCGCGTCGACGCAGGCGTAAGCTGTTTGGCCTTTTCGCACGTTTGGCCGCTTTTGTGTTCCTGCCGACCTTTGTTGTGGGGTTCTATTTCTATCGCATCGCCACCCCGATGTATGCCAGCGATTCCGAGTTTCTGATCCTGCAAGCCGATGGCGGGCCAGGCTCTATCGGCGGGCTGCTTGCCGGGACGCAATTCGCCACCACGCAGGATTCCATCTCGGTTCAGTCTTTCCTGGAGTCGAAAGAGGCTTTGTTGCTGCTGGATCGGGACGCAGGGTTTTCCGATGTCTTCAGGCAGGAAAAGATTGATCCGATTCAAAGGCTGTCGCCCGACGCCACGCTGGAAGACGCATACAAGCTGTTCAAACGCATGATCACCATCGGGTATGACCCAACCGAAGGGGTCATTCGGATGGAGGTTGTAGCACCGGACGCACAGACCTCGACCGAGTTCTCGGAGCGTTTGATCTCTTACGCCGAAGATCGGGTGAATGCCCTGTCCGGCAAGAAGCGCGAAGACCAGATGCGCGATGCATTGGAAAGCTTTGAAGCGGCGCAGGAGGCGCGGCGGCAGGCGCAGGAGGAATTGATCGAGCTTCAGCTTCAAGGGGCGGTGCTGGACCCCGAGAATGTCATTGCCAGCCTGCGCGCCCGCATCAACGAGATCGAGATATTGGTGCAGGACAAAGAGCTTGAACTTGCCGCCCTGCAGGACAACCTGCGCCCGAACAAAGCCAAGGTTGACGGTGTCAAGGCTGACATTGCCCGGCTTGAAAAGGTGCTGGAACAACTGAATGCCGAGATGCAGGATGCTTCCGATGGCGAAAATTCGCTGGCGCGGTTGAGCGTGCGCATCCAGATCGCTCAGGCGGATCTGGCGGCGCGGGACATGATGCTGCAAACGGCAATGCAGCAAATGGAATCGACCCGATCCGAAGCCAACCGGCAGGTGCGTTATCTGACCGTCTCGGTGAACCCGATCCCCAGTCAGGAACCCAGCTATCCGCGCAAGTTCGAAAATACGATTTTGGCATTCCTGTTGTTTGCTGGTATCTACCTCATGATCTCGCTTACCGCGTCGGTCCTTCGTGAACAGGTATCCTCATAAGACTCATGAAACATGTAAAAATCTCCGACCTGACAGTCGGCAACGACCTTCCGCTGACCATCATTGCAGGCCCCTGCCAGCTTGAAACGGCAGACCACGCGCAGATGATTGCTGGCAAGATGAAAGAGGCCTGCGACGCAGCCGGTGCGCAATATGTCTTCAAAGCATCTTATGACAAGGCAAACCGGACCTCGCTGTCCGGCAAGCGCGGCATGGGCATTGATGCGGGGTTGCAGGTTCTGGATAGCATCCGCAAATCGATGGGCATTCCGGTCCTGACCGATGTTCATACCGAAGCGCAGTGCGCCATCGCCGCCGAGGCGGTAGACGTCCTGCAAATCCCGGCGTTTTTGTGCCGCCAGACGGATATGCTGCTCGCTGCGGGCAATACGGGCGCAGTGGTCAATGTGAAAAAGGGTCAGTTTCTCGCACCGTGGGAGATGCCCAATATCGTGTCCAAGATCGAAAGCACGGGGAATCATAATATCCTGCTGACCGAACGTGGCACTTCATTCGGCTATAACACGCTGGTGGCTGATATGCGGTCCCTGCCGCAAATGGCCCAAACCGGTTATCCGGTGGTGATGGATGCGACCCATTCCGTGCAGCAACCGGGTGGAAAAGGTGGCTCCTCGGGCGGGCAACGCGAATTTGCTCCGGTCATGGCGCGCGCCGCCGTGTCGCTGGGTATTGGCGCGGTGTTCATTGAAACACACCAAGATCCGGACAATGCCCCTTCGGATGGGCCCAATATGATTCCGTTGGATCAGATGCCCCAACTCATTGACACTTTGATGCGCTTCGATGCGCTGGCCAAAACTGATCCTATTCAGATTTAACGATTGAGACTTGTTATGATCAAACCGATTCCCGAGGTAACACCAAACACCTGGAGCTTTCTCCGCGACGCAATGATCAAACCCACCGGGTTTCGCGAATATGACGCCCGATGGAAATATCCGGAAGAGATTAACCTGCCGGGCATGACGGCGCTTGGCCTAGGACTTGGCACGCAAATGCGCAGGCGCGGGATCGAGCCCGTGATCGCTGTAGGAAACGATTACCGTGACTATTCACTGGCGATCAAAAACGCCCTGATCCTGGGATTGATACAGGCCGGTATCCGCGTGAAAGACATTGGCCCTGCGCTTAGCCCGATGGCCTATTTCGCACAGTTTCATCTGGATGTACCGGCCGTGGCGATGGTTACGGCCAGCCACAATCCAAACGGCTGGACTGGGGTCAAAATGGGCTTTGACCGCCCTTTGACACACGGCCCCGACGAGATGTCTGAATTGCGCGACATCGTTCTGAACGGCGAAGGTCAGGCGCATGAGGGTGGATCTTGGGAATTCGTCGAGGGCGTGAAGGAAGCGTATATCGACGACCTCGTCGGTGATTTCAAAGTGTCCCGCCCGCTAAAGATTGTCTGCGCAACCGGAAACGGCACCGCTTCGGCCTTTGCGCCCGAAATCTTCGAACGGATGGGGGTTGAGGTCGTCCCCAGCCATAATCGGCTGGATTACACTTTCCCGAATTACAACCCGAACCCCGAAGCGATGGAAATGCTGCATGACATGGCGGCAACGGTAAAATCCAGCGGTGCCGATCTGGCACTTGGGTTTGACGGTGACGGTGATCGTTGTGGCGTCGTAGATGATGAAGGCGAAGAAATCTTTGCCGACAAGGTGGGCGTGATCATGGCCCGCGATCTGGCCAAGCTGCACCCCGGATCGACCTTTGTCGCAGATGTGAAATCTACCGGCCTGTTTGCCAGCGATCCCGAGCTACAGGCCCTTGGCGTCAAGGCAGATTACTGGAAAACCGGCCACAGCCACATGAAACGGCGCGTCAAGGAAATCGGTGCGCTGGCTGGGTTTGAAAAGTCGGGCCATTACTTTCTGGCCGAGCCGGTCGGGCGCGGTTATGACTGCGGAATGCGCGTCGCGGTCGAGATCTGTAAACTGATGGACCGCAACCCGGATCAAAGCATGTCCGACCTGCGCAAAGCTCTGCCCAAGACCTGGTCGACGCCCACCATGTCACCCTATGCAGCAGATACCGAAAAATACGATATCCTGCAGCGACTGGTCGACAAGCTGGTTGCCAAAAGCGAAGCTAATGAGACATTTGCTGGCCGCGCGATCAAGGAGGTCGTTACAGTGAACGGCGCACGTGTCATTCTGGACAATGGCAGCTGGGGGCTGGTGCGGGCTTCATCCAACACACCCAATCTGGTGGTCGTGTGTGAAAGCAGCGAAAGCGAAGCTGAGATGCGGGCGATCTTTGCCGATATCGATGCGGTGATCAGAACCGAACCCGGTGTTGGAGATTACGACCAGACCATCTGAAGAAAACTGCTTGGGGCATATCTGATTGCCCCAAGCGCAACACTCGCTCAGTTGCCGCCAAACAGTTTGAGCAGCCCTTTCTTCGCCTCTTCTTCAAGCTTGTTCTTGAGCGCATCTTCGATCTGATCGCTGTCCGTGATGGTGGTGTCCAGCTCGTTTCCAACCTTCTCGAAAACTTTCTGTTTCGCGTCGTTTTCCAGCTCTTTGACCTTCACATCTGCCGCCGCTTCGATGACCTTGGTCAGGTCCGGCTTGATTGACGGGTTGCTCCACGGGCCAACGATACGCACAGGCACCGAGATGCCCTGCCCCGAATTGGCACGCAAAGCTACAGGCGTGAACAGATAATCGATACTGCGCGCACCCAGCCCCACGACCCCCTGACCATCGGCGCGGTAATTCTTGAGCGACATAAGCAGATCGTTATTCGTCAATACACCCTGATCGATGATGAAGCTGGCCGACAGGCTGTTGAACACCGTTGTTCCGCCCGATCCGGTCCCCTGCCCCATAAGTCGATCCAGATCGAAACCGGATATTACCCCCGTCCCGACATCCAGATTTCCCTTCCCGCTGAGAGAGCGCATGATTTGATCCTCAGACTGACCGACACCCAGAAACTCAATGGTTCCTGCCGCGCTTCCCGACAGGCGTTCGACACCGGCCAACGTTGACAATGCCTGTTTCAGATCAATCTCACTTGCCGTCACCTTGCCGCCCACGGACAGGCCATTGCGATTGTTGGCAACCACCTGCCCGTTCAACTGACCCGAAAACAACGTCGCCGGATGCATCGCAAGAACCGCCCGCGCGTGATCCAGTGTCAGCGTCAGGTCACTTTTCCCAAACGTCATGCCGGGAACTGCGATTGAGTTGGCCGTCAGGCGAATATTGCCATTCGCCAAAGCCAACGCGGATGCGTCGATTGGGTCTTTTGACCAGCCCTCCTGAACTGGTGAGGCAGATTGAGACGCGCCACCTAGCCCAGCGCCGGTTTCAGATATCTTCGACAGGTCCAGATCGCCCGCATCCAGGCGTGCGACGATCTGAGGGGGATCGGAAATGGTGATATCCGCCTCTCCGACAAACCGGTTGCCATCCAACTGCGCTGTCATATTTCGCAGGGAAATCCGACCGTCCCGCGTATAGGTCATTTGCGCAGAGATATCGGCAACGTTACCCAATCCAGACGGCACAGTCACGCCCGCCTGACCGAAGGCCGCCAGCATCTTTTCTGTATCTTGGGTGATGATCTTTGTGGTTCCGTCCATCTCTCCGGCCAGATTGACGTGGCCGTCAAAGCCGATCTTGCCGCCCGGTGCAGTCAGGGCCAATTCAAGCGCGGTTACGGACCCTGCGGCAAAGGCTGGCAAGTCCGGAATCTTCAGATCGACCTGAACAGCACCTCCGGGTACAGGCATTGATGCCTCCATTACCATCGGTGCAGTGACCTGAGGCCAACTGGCCGACAAGGTTACATCAGGAAAGTCCATCTGCGTGGCACCGTCTTCCACATAGATCAGTCGCGCATTATTAAGCTGCAACTCTTCCAAAGTTACGGCCGACGATGCGCTGGCCGGAACCGTCCCTGCAGACGGTGTGGCCGTCGCGGTGGTCACAGGCGCGCTCAGCTCCCAGTTTCCGCGCCCTTGCGAACGCTCCAGCCGCAGCACCGGGTTTTCCGCGAAAACGCGTTTGATCCGCAGATCCCCATTCAAAAGCGCAGCAGCATCCACGCCCACGGCAAGGCTATCAGCGCTCAGCATCGGCTCTGGCCCGGCCCAGCTGGCGTTCCCAAAACGCACGGGCCCGGTTTCCATCCCCAGCACCGGCCAGAACGACAGGCGCACGTCGCCGCTCAATCTCAGTTCGCGCCCGGTCTGGGCTTTGACCTGCTCAGCCAGAATCGCGCCAAGCTTGTCTCCGGGCATCAGCAAAAGCGCGCCAATTACCAGCGCAATCACTGCCACAACAATAAACAGGATGCGTATCAGCCATTTCATGATCTGCTCTCCGCCTTTTGGCTTGTCTTTGCCGCGATCATTCAAATCGCACGTCACATTTGCAAGAGGAAGCTTTCCCCACTATATGCCGCGCCATGACGACGAACCCGCCAAACCTCCGCCCCGACCTGGCTCCGGCCGCCCGGATCACCGAGACACCCCGTTCAAACCAGCCGACGATCGGCATGGTGTCGCTGGGCTGTCCAAAAGCTTTGGTCGACAGCGAACGCATTCTGACCCGGCTTCGTGCTGAAGGATACGGCATTTCGCCCGATTATGCCGGGGCCGATGCCGTCATTGTGAACACTTGCGGGTTCCTCGACAGCGCCAAGGCAGAATCGCTGGATGCGATCGGAGAGGCGCTGGTTGAAAACGGCAAGGTCATCGTCACCGGCTGTCTGGGCGCCGAACCGGATTACATCCGCGAGCACCACCCCCGCATCATGGCGGTCACCGGTCCGCATCAGTACGAACAGGTACTGGATGCGGTTCACGCCGCCGTTCCCCCTGACCCTGACCCGTTCGTCGATCTGCTGCCCGCCAGCAGCGTTCGATTGACCCCCCGCCACTACAGTTATCTGAAAATCTCAGAGGGCTGTAACCACAAATGCAAGTTCTGCATCATCCCCGATATGCGAGGAAAACTGGCCAGCCGTCCGGCCCATGCGGTTCTGCGCGAGGCGGAAAAGCTGGTCGAAAACGGCGTGCGCGAACTGTTGGTGATCTCGCAGGATACTTCGGCCTATGGGCTGGACCGGAAATACGATGTGAACCCGTGGAAAGATCGCGAGGTCCGCAGCCACATCACCGATCTGGCCCGTGAACTGGGTCAGATGGATGCCTGGGTGCGGCTGCATTATGTCTATCCCTATCCACATGTGCGCGAGTTGATCCCCCTGATGGCGGATGCCGGGTCCACCATATTGCCGTATCTGGATATCCCGTTCCAGCACGCCCACCCGGATGTTCTGAAACGGATGGCCCGCCCCGCCGCAGCGGCCAAAACTCTGGACGAAATCCAAGCCTGGCGCGCAATCTGCCCCGATATCACCCTGCGTTCGACCTTTATCGTTGGCTATCCGGGTGAGTCCGAGGCCGATTTCCAAACCCTGCTGGACTGGATGGACGAGGCGCAACTGGATCGTGTCGGCTGTTTTCAATACGAAAACGTGGACGGTGCGCGCTCAAACGACCTGCCCGATCACGTCCCGGCCGAAGTCAAGCAAGAGCGGTGGGATCGCTTCATGGAAAAGGCTCAGGCCATTTCAGAAGCCAAGTTGCAGGCTAAAGTCGGACAAACGCTTCAAGTAATCGTCGACGACGTGGATGACGAAGCCGCCACCTGCCGCACCAAGTCGGACGCGCCCGAGATCGACGGCAACCTGTTCATTGACGAGGGCTTCGAAGGCCTCAAACCCGGCGATATCGTCACCGTCGAAGTGGACGAGGCAGGGGAATACGATCTGTGGGGGAAACCCGTTTAACGCCAGTAGCCTGCCCCATAGTGTTTTCGGGTCAATAGTTACGAAGTACAGCTCAGGTAGAAAAAAACCGCCATGAATGGCGGCGAAAATTCCTGAAAATGGTGCAGGCGGTCCGTAGTCAAACCGCCTGCGAAAAGCTTACTGAGAAACCGGGTTGCAGACGGTTTGACCTGCTTCGGTTGTTGCCAGTTCATAGCCTGCCGAGCAGCTGGCCGAGCCATACTTGTCATAGTCGGGTTGTACGTAAACAGGGGTCGGTTCTTCCTGCTGCGCACAAGCGGTCAGGACCAGGGCAAATGCGCCAACGGCTGCAAGTTTCAGTTTCATGTCCGTCAATCCTCTATTACTTTTCTGATATTGCCCAGCTTTTCGGGCCGCTTCCAGAGTACGGGCTGAACGGCAATCTGGCAACTAAAACGGTCACTTCCTTGTGAGGAAGAGCGATTCCATGCCAGTTCGAAGCCCAAACGATGATCCTTGCGGCATTACAGCTACCTTTTTGTCTGCATCGTCCTAAACTGTGTGACGTTTCAGCCAAATACGGAGAAGCCACATGTCAGACACACCCGTTATTGCCCAGAAAACCCCTTTTCCAGTCGAAGTTGCCGAAGGAAAAACCTATTTCTGGTGCGCGTGTGGAAAGTCGAACCGGCAACCCTTTTGCGATGGCTCACATAAAGACAGCGGGTTCGAACCGGTGAAATATACGGCCGAGGCCAGCAAAAAGGTCTTTTTTTGCGGGTGCAAACACAGTGCAAACGCGCCGTTGTGCGATGGAACGCATAAAGACCTTTGATCAGCCCTTCAATCTGTTCAGCGTCTCTGAATTTGCACAGAAATCCGGGGCCGTTTCCGCTGGATTCTGCCGCTGAGCCAGCCAGTTGGCGCATTGCGCATCACAGCCCGAGGCGCGACAGCGCGTGACCAGCTCAGCGTATCCTTCGGGCGACAACCGCCCTTCGGCCATGGCTTCGCTCAGTGAAATTCCCATGCTGCGGGAAACAGAGCGCGTCAACCAAAAGTGCTTTTCGACCTCACCCAGAATATCCCGAGGCATCACGCGTCCTCCGCTTGCAAAGCTTTGATGGCCTTGAATCGACCGCGGTTCGGGCATGTGCACGGGGCATGATCAATCTGTTCGCGCCGTTCCAGCCACTCCGGACAGGTTCTGGCCCAGGTACAGCCACGACACTGTTGCACGATCTCGGCCCAATCCTCATGTTTCAGGTGACCATCCCGATAGGCTGCGGCCAAGTCGGTTCCTGTGACCTGACCCATCCGCAGTACCAGACGAAGATGGGCCATGATTTCACCGAGTCGTGGCATGGCGAACCTGACAGTTAAGGCATCAATTTGTGCAGTAACTCCTGGTTACGGCAGTATTCCGGTGTCCGCCCAGCGGTCGCCATTTTGTTGAGCAGATCCTGACAATGATCCGGGTTTGGACAATCGGTACATCGCAGAACTGCCTCGGAAATCTGGTCGAAAGACACCTTGCCACCAATGGCTGCTTCCTCAAGATCGATGTCCAGCATTCTGGCCATGTCGTCCACCAATCCGGCATGAAGCCTCAAGGACTCTCGGGTGGGCATGCTGTATCCTTTCCCTTTCGCGCTTTACGAAATCGTAGCGCATCCGGGGCGTCATACTTTGACACAGGTCAAAATTGGGCGCCGATGTGATCCAGATAGGCCCGGGTTGCATCCTGAACGCGGCGAAAGCGGTCCCCACCCAGCTTTTTGCCTCCGTACCAGCGGGTGACGATGATCACGTGATTGTCCAGCCCTGCACGCTCGATCATCCGCAGGATTACCATACCGGCCCCGCTTTCCCCATCATCGGCCTTCAGTGCACCGGTCGGCAAAGAGGCGGCCCAGGTGTTATGTGTGGCCTTGGCATAGGATTTATCGGACTTCAGTTGATCCAGAACCGCGTCAACTTCCGCGCGCGACGCCACAGGCGCGCCAGATACCGCATATTTCGACCCGCGATCCGTCAAAATTACGCCAAGGCGCACAAGATCGGTCATTGCGTCAGCCCCAGTTGCGTGGCGGTTTCAAGCACGATGTGCACGCGCTGCGCGTTTGGTGGGTGGGTGCCCAGAAACCTGTCGCCAGGATCCGGAATCCGGTCAAAGAACTTCGCCCCAACCAGCGGGTTGTAGCCCGCGTTATATGTAATGATCGTGCCCATCTGGTCAGCCTCAAGCTCAAAAGCCTTCACATAAGCCTGAACACCAACCTGCGCGCCCACTTTCTGAGCCTCTTCTATGTCGGCGGCGTCACCCCCGCGCAGCTTTTCCGCCTTTCCAAACTCAGTGGCGCTTGCGCTGGCATTTTCGCTTTGCCTTGCGATGTGCCCCAGAACGTGATGGGCCGCCTCATGTCCCATGACAAAAGCCAGTTCGTCTGCGTTTTGCGTAGAACGGATCATCGCAACGGTAAAAATGATGGTAGGTTGCCGCTGGTCGTCCAATGTCTGAAAGGCATTGGCGGATGCGCGCGGATTCAGGTCAACGAGAATCTGGAAATCGCATTTCTGAGGCCTTGGTTGCTTCAAACACTGGCTGCGGGCCTCAGCCACGATGTTCTGGCTGACTTCGCGAAAGGTCTGGGCAACATCCTCAGAACCCGGCCCTTCACCCAGCCAGTCCGCGGCAGGCTGCAAGCGCAATGCACCTTCCGCACAGGCCGCAAGCAGCAGGGGAAACACCAAAACAAAGCGTCTGCGCATGTTACATCCTTCGGCTCGGTCTGACTGCGATTTCAACATAGTACCTGCCGCTCAGAGTGACCACACAATGCTTTGAAACGAACGTCTTGCATTGCGCGTCGACGGCTTGCACTCTGTCCTTATGTTTTCGATTGAGCATGAATTCGACTCGACGGTCATAACGCTTGTGGACGAAGGTGAAAAACCCTTGCAGGAAGATGTTGTGATCAACAATTTCGCCGAATGCGTCACGCTGGAACAGTTTGATCCGCGAACCGACCAGGTGCAAAAGATCACCTTGTCGCCCGAACAGGTCCGCGACCTGGCCGCAGCGCTGGACCTGCCCGAGGGTGTTTACCAGATCCGTGAAACGGGACCTTAGGGCACATAGACAAACACCCTGTTGCGCGCGGTTTGCCCCTGCTTGAGTGTCAGTGTCGAAGGGGCAACGCGAAGGCACCTCGCAAGGATCGCCTGAACCGCATGGTTGGCTTTGCCACTGTCAGGCGGAGCCGTGACAAATACCCTGATCTGCCCGCCTTCCACGATCACCCGGTCGCGCGCGGCCTTAGGTGTTACTTTCAAGTGAAACACTGCCCCGGCGTGCGCCTGCGCGCTGAGATCCGGCAGATCTCGTAGTTTCAATTTCGCCATTGTCGCCCCTTCCCTCAATAGTCTTGCATGATGGGCGGTGGGATGAAATTGATCCACGCGATCCGTCGCCGCGCCCTTGAAACCCTCGGCATGCCGACCAAGATACAGAGACGTGATGTAAAGGAAGTTAACATATGTCCATGAAAAACCCCGCTGCTCTGGAGTTTTTGCAGTCGCGCCGGTCCCGACCCGCCAAGACACTGGTTGCCCCGGCTCCGACACGGGACGAGTTGCGCCCCCTGCTGACCGCAGCCGCACGCAGCCCCGATCACGGAAAACTGGAACCCTGGCGATTTATCGTTCTGGAACAGGGGGCCATGGCACGGTTGGCAACCCTGACCGAGGCCTGCGGGCAACGGCTGAACAAAAGTCCAGAAGACATTGCAAAAGCGCGCAGCCAGTTCGACATGGGGCATCTGGCCGTAGCCGTAATCGAAGTACAAAAACCGTCCGAGAAAATACCCGCAATCGAACAAACCTATTCTGCGGGCGCGGTCTGTCTGGCCCTGCTGAATGCCGCGCTGGCCGCGGGTTGGGGTGCAAACTGGCTGACAGGTTGGCAAACCCACGACCACGACTTCTGTGTCGACGCCTTTGGCCTTGCCAAGAACGAGCGTGTCGCCGGACTGATACACATCGCCACCGAAGGAACTGCCCCACCCGAACGCCCGCGGCCCGATGTGGCAGCCATAACGGAATGGATCACAGAATGATCATCCTGAACGCCTTTTTCAGCGCACTAAGCCAGATCGGAGATCCCAAGTTCCGTGCCGTTCTGCTGCGCGGTGTAGGTTTGACCATCCTGTTGCTGGGTCTTGCATGTGCCGGTGCGATCAGGTTGATCAACTGGTTGTCGGGCAGTGAAATCTCGCTGCCATTTGTCGGAGCTGTCCCGTGGCTGAACGACGTTCTGAACTATTCAGGTATCGTTCTCGTCCTGGTCCTGCCTGTTTTCCTGATGGTACCGGTGGCGTCAGCCATCACATCGATCTTTCTGGACGAAGTGGCGCAGGCGGTCGAGGACAAGCATTTTCCAGCCTTGCCACCTGCACGACGCATCCCGGTGTCGGAGGCCCTGATGGACGGCCTCAGCTTTCTTGGCGTGCTGATTGTAGCAAACCTGCTGGCGCTGATCCTCTATGCGATCTTCACCCCGTTTGCGCCCTTCATCTTCTGGGCCATGAACGGGTTCCTGTTGGGGCGGGAATACTTCACGCTGGCCGCCATACGCCGGATCGGGCGGGATGGCGCACGCCAACTGCGGGCCCGACATTCGACCACGATCTGGGTCGCCGGAACCCTGATGGCCATTCCGCTGTCTATACCGCTGTTGAATCTGGTGATCCCGATCCTTGGCGCGGCGACATTCACCCATATTTATCATGCTGTGTCAGGCCAAAAGGTCTGACACAGATTACCTCGGCTCCAGTTGGTTCAACCAGTCGAGGTCCCGCACTGAAATCACACCGGAAATGATGATCCCGGCAATGATCGCCCACAAAACCACAGCAATGGCGGTGGTGATCCACATCTTGGCTTTCATGTGATGGACTTCCGGCGCACCCGCATGGGTGCCCGGAACGATATCGTTCAGGTCACCCTGAGTTTTGATGCGAATGGGCAGCACCACAAGCAACGTCATGAACCAGATGACGGCGAACAGCACCAATGCAGCAGTAATGGTCACTTCAGGTCCCCCGGGTTTTGCGGATCATACCTGTTCCAGCTCGACAAGGCAGCCGTTGAAGTCCTTGGGATGCAGGAACAACACTGGTTTGCCATGTGCGCCGATCTTGGGCTCACCCGACCCTAGAACACGGGCGCCGGTCGCTTTCAAATGATCACGGGCGGCGATGATGTCGTCGACCTCATAGCATACGTGATGAATACCGCCTGCCGGGTTCTTTTCCAGAAACCCGTTGATCGGGCTGTCGTCGCCCAGCGGGTACAAAAGTTCGATCTTGGTGTTGGGCAGTTCGATGAACACAACCGTGACGCCATGATCCGGCTCGTCCTGCGGCGCGCCGACCTTGGCGCCCAGCGCATTGCGGTACTGCTCGGATGCCGCCTCAAGGTCGGGTACGGCGATGGCAACGTGGTTCAGACGTCCAATCATGTCACACTCCTGATGTCCTGCTTTGCGTGGGTTATGGGGGTTGCTCTGCAAAAGGACAAGTGCGCCAAATCGCGCGTTAACGTCGTGTTAGCCACAAGTTCCTAGCGTGAAGCATCTGCTGGATAGGAGAGCTGCCATAGACGATTCGGGCCTCATTGCCACCACCGCCGCCACGCCCACCGCAACGCGGCCCTTGCTGGGACAGACAATTCTGGTTGTTGAAGACAGCCGATATGCCTGCGACGCGATCCGCCTGATGTGCCTGCACAGCGGCGCACGCATCCGACGCGCTGACTGCCTGAAATCGGCACGGCGACACCTGCAGATCTATCGCCCGTCGGTCATTCTGGTCGATATGGGCCTGCCTGACGGATCCGGAGCTGACCTGATCGCCGAACTGGCCGACGCTTCACCACGGATCAGCGTGATCATGGGCCTGTCGGGCGACGACGCCACCGAAGGTCTGGCGCACGCAGCCGGGGCGGACGGATTTCTTTCCAAGCCAATAAAATCATTGTCTTATTTTCAGAAGTCCATTCTGGAGCGCCTGCCCGAGGATCGACAACCAAGCGGGCTCCACTCGGTTCGAGATGAAGTCATCCGCCCCGACCCGATGGCCTATCAGGACGATATGGCGCATATCGCCGATGTCCTTACCGGGCCCAACGATCATCGCACGTGGGATTACGCTGCCCAGTTCCTGCAAGGGGTCGCACGGGAAGCCGATGACAGACCGTTGGCAGAAGCCGCCCGAAAGCTGGCGCTGTCACGGGCGAACGGCGCACCGATCACGGCGCAGGCAGCGCAGGTCGCCGGCATGGTGCAGAACCGCCTGGAACAAAGAAAGGCGATTTGACGTGATTGCAGCCTACTTCATCACTGCAACGCTTCTGTGCATCTGGGCCTATCGCCAAACACGGCATGCTGCACGTTCAATTCGTGTCAACCGAGGTGATTTAAACAACCCGTTGGACTGACCCGCAAATACTCGCTGGCATCAAAATGAATCCGCCCGCTAAATGCGGGCGGCTGTTGTTCAGTCTTGCGGAATGAGGCGCAAACCCAGTTCCATCAGTTGATCTGACGTCGGGTCCGACGGCGCATGCATCATCAGGTCTTCGGCCCGCTGGTTCATCGGGAACATCATGACCTCGCGGATATTGGCCTCATCCGCCAACAGCATCACGATCCGGTCGATCCCTGCAGCGCAGCCACCGTGCGGCGGCGCACCGTAGTGGAAGGCGTTGAACAGGGCACCAAAGCGGGATTTCACTTCATCCTCGCCATAGCCCGCCAGTTCAAAGGCTTTCAGCATGATCTCCGGCTTGTGGTTCCGGATCGCACCCGACACCAGCTCGTATCCATTGCAAGCTAGGTCATACTGGTACCCGCGCACATCCAGCGGATTGCCCTGTAGCGCTTCCATGCCGCCCTGCGGCATCGAGAACGGGTTGTGCTCAAAGTCGATCGCGCCGGTTTCTTCGTCTTGCTCGTAGATCGGGAAATCAACAATCCAGGCAAAGGCAAAGCGGTCTTTCTCGGTCAGGCCAAGCTCGTCGCCGATCACATCGCGCGCCTTGCCTGCAACCTTTTCAAAGGCTTTCGGCTTGCCGCCCAGGAAAAACGCCGCATCGCCGACACCCAGACCCAATTGCTGACGGATAGCCTCGGTCCGCTCGGGGCCGATGTTCTTGGCCAGCGGTCCGGCGGCTTCGTGATCACCAAAGAAGGCTTGGAACAGGAGGTGCGCACGACGGAAGTTTTTCGCTTCCATCGCGCTTTTGATTTTCGCCATCGCCTCTTCTTGGGCAACCAACTTGGGTTCCAATTCTTTGACAATAGCGCCAGCAGCCGTAGACAAATCGTCATACGCCGGCCCCATGAAGTTACTTTTCTCCAATGCGTCCATCGCATCAGCTAGGGGCTTTAGAATTTCAATTGCTTTTTTAAACTCATTGGCATCGCTTCTTGGTCGCCAGAAAATATACCCCATACCGGGCAGACCCTCTTTCTGGGCAAAGGCGTTCATGCGGTCACAGAACTTGCGGCTGCCACCGGTTGGCGCGGGGATAGCGCGAATTTCGGTGCCTTCCTGTTCGAGCAGCTTTGCGAAAATCGCAAAACCAGACCCACGGAAGTGGTCAGAGACCACTTGCATTTTGATGGGATTCCGCAGGTCGGGCTTGTCCGTGCCGTACCACAGCGCCGAATCCTTGTAGGAAATCTGCGGCCAGTCCTGATCGACCTTGCGACCGCCACCGAACTCTTCGAACACACCGGTCAAAACGGGCTGGATCGTGTCGAACACGTCCTGCTGCTCGACAAAGGACATCTCGAGGTCAAGCTGGTAGAAATCGGTGGGCGAGCGGTCGGCGCGCGGGTCTTCGTCGCGAAAGCAAGGCGCAATCTGGAAATATTTGTCGAAACCCGACACCATGATCAGCTGCTTGAACTGCTGCGGGGCCTGCGGCAAGGCGTAGAACTTGCCCGGATGCAGGCGCGACGGCACCAGAAAGTCACGCGCGCCTTCGGGCGAGGATGCGGTGATGATCGGCGTCTGATACTCACGGAACCCCTGATCCCACATACGCTTGCGCATGGAGGCCACAACGTCCGAGCGCAGGGTCATGTTGCGCTGCATCGCCTCGCGCCGCAGGTCGAGGTAACGATAACGCAGGCGCGTTTCCTCGGGGTATTCCTGATCGCCGAACACCATCAGCGGCAGTTCCTCCGCAGCCCCCAGAACTTCCAGTTCGCGCACGTAAACCTCGATCTCGCCGGTGGGCAGTTTCGGGTTCACCAGTTCGGCGGCACGCGCCTTGACGGTTCCGTCGATGCGGATGCACCATTCGGAACGCACCTTTTCCAGCGCAGCAAAAGCGGCGCTGTCGCCATCGCACAAAACCTGTGTCACACCAAAATGATCGCGCAGGTCGATGAACAGGACGCCCCCGTGATCTCGGACCCGATGCACCCAACCGGACAGGCGAACGGTTTCACCGACATTGGCGGCGGTCAGTGCGGCGCAGGTGTGGCTGCGATAGGCGTGCATGGATCATATCCCTTCGGGCGCAGAATTCGTCGCGCCGATACACCCTGTCAGGCCCGGAAAGTCAAGGCGGGTCGCCCTGTCAAAACGGCCTTTGCACGTTGCCTGAGTAGAAATAGACACCCAGCCCGACCGCAAAGATGATATTGCCCGCAATTGCGTGCAGCAGCACCGCGTAGCAGAACGAACCGCGCTGCCTGTAGGCCCATGTAAACAGCAGCCCGCCCGCAAATGTCATGAGGGCGACAATCCAGCTCCAATACATCAGATGCGCGAACGAGAAGATGGCAGCATTCAGCACATAAGCCGCGCGCCCCTCTGGCAAGATCGCGTGATAACGATGGAAGAACAGTGGGCGGAACAGCACAACTTCGCGAAGCGACCAGTTGACCCAATCATAGCGCAGCTCGGCCCATTGAAAGCCTGGTGTCCAATGCAGCAGCAATATCCCCATCCCGGTCAGGGCAAACAGTGCCGGAAACATCCTGTTCATAGGAAACAAAACCGCGATGACCAGCGGCGGGACAATATTAAACAGGCCGAACTCAACCCTTAACCGCGGCAATGCAACCGGAGACCCGACCATCGCGCCGTCTTTGATCACGTGTCTGTCAGCTCCACCCGGATCAGCCCGCGCAGTGAATTGCCCATGTAGACAGTTTGCGCATTTTTCAGGTCGCTTAGGGTCAGCACGGCCTCGGACACTGTTTCTTTATCCAGCAACTCTTCGCGCAATATGCCAGGCAACAGACCGCTGGACAGCGCAGGCGTCAGAATACGGCCATCCCGCTTTTCGACGAAAAGGTTGCTGATGGTGCCCTCACACAGTTCATCAAGCTCATTCAGGAATAACACTTCGTCTATGCCATCCGTCAGCGCGGCGCGGGCATCGTCATATAGGGCGCGGCGGCTTGTCTTGTGACGCAGCCAAAGATCATTGGAAGCCAGCCGCTGATCAGACAGGGCTATGCGCCAGACCGGAGGGTTGCTGGCCAGAACCCCGGTCGTCAATTCGAATGCACCCGATGCATCCAACGTCAAACGACACCGCAAGGGGGTGTCGCCCAACGCGCCATCCAGCGCGGCGGTCGCTGCATCCGGGTTGAAGGGAAGGCCAAAGGCCGTAGCGGTTCGGGCCATGCGCGCAAGGTGACGGTCTTTTCGGACAAAGCCCCGATCTGGCCGAAACGCCAGCGTTTCGATCAGGCGGAAATCAGGCTCAGCTGGCGGGCGAAGCGGGCTTTCCATAGCGCCTCCTCATATTCTGCCGGGGCGGTACTGTCCCAGACAAGGCCCCCGCCCACGTTCAGGGTGGCCTGATCGCCTTCCAGCATCAGCGTACGAATGGCCACGTTGAACTCGGACCGGCCATCAGGCGCGGCCCAGCCGATGGTGCCACAATAGATGTCGCGCGGCCAGGGTTCCAGCCCGGCCAGAATTTCCATGGCGCGAATTTTGGGCGCGCCAGTGATCGAGCCGCAGGGAAACAACGCCATCAATATATCGCTGAGCCCTGCGCATTTGAGCAACTGGGCACGGACAAGTGAAACCATCTGATGCACGGTCGCATAGGTTTCCACCTTGAACAGTTCAGGTACATGAACGGAACCGGGCAGCGCGACACGGCTGATATCGTTGCGCAGCAGATCGACGATCATCAGGTTTTCCGCCCGGTTCTTTTCGTCCGTGGTCAGAAACGACCGGCGCCGCATATCCTCATCCGGGTCTTCGCTGCGCGGCTGGGTACCCTTCATCGGTCGTGTTTCGATCTTTCCATCCGTGTCCGTGCGGAAGAACAACTCCGGCGAGCGGCTGAGCAAATCGGGCAACCCGACCTGCTGCACCAGCGCGCCATGCCCAACGGGCTGCCCCGCTGCCAGTGCCGCATAAAGGGCTTCACTGCTGCCCGAGACGGTCAGATCAATCGGAAAGGTCAGGTTCGCCTGATAGATATCACCAGCACCGATGGCATCATGCACCACTTGAAAGGCTTCGCCATAACGCGCCTCATCCCAGCGCGGCTGAAACACGCGCACCTCGCCCGCAGGCGTCGGTAAAGCAACCCGATCCGGTGCGCCGTAAACCCCAAAGCACAGCAGGGGCAACCGACGCGCATCCGGCAAAAGATCGATCAGCCGGGGTTCAAGCACATATCCCAGTTCATAACTGGCATAGCCAGCCAGCCATGCCCCGTCCGCGCGCGCCTCATCCAGCGCCGCCAGAGCCTGGGGCACGTCCTCCGCAGTATCTGCGCGGATAATCCGAGACGGGCGCTGAAACCGGGTTCCGCGACCGGCTGGTCCCTGATCAAAACGAATACGCAACTGCATCCTCTTTTGCCGTGAAGGGCGATATAGAGAATACTCTGGCAGGGGAAAGGGGGGAAAGCGGCAATTTCGCTTCTGTTTCCGATACCCCTTGAACCTTTCTGCGTGGTCCCTATAACCCACGACAATTTGGGCGCTTGGGCGGTGCCCGCGACTCGTGCAAAATCGAAGGGGCCAGGCCATGCCGAAGAGAACCGACATCAAGTCGATCATGATCATCGGGGCGGGTCCCATTGTTATCGGTCAGGCTTGCGAGTTCGACTATTCCGGAGCGCAGGCCTGCAAAGCCCTGCGCGAAGAAGGTTACCGGGTTATTCTGGTCAACTCGAACCCGGCGACAATCATGACTGACCCCGGACTTGCCGATGCCACCTATATCGAGCCGATCACGCCCGAGGTCGTCGCCAAGATCATCGAAAAGGAACGCCCTGATGCCCTGCTGCCCACAATGGGCGGGCAAACCGGTCTGAACACCTCGCTCGCGCTGGAAGAGATGGGGGTGTTGGACAAGTTCGGTGTCGAGATGATCGGTGCCAAACGCGACGCCATCGAGATGGCCGAGGACCGCAAATTGTTCCGCGAGGCGATGGATCGGCTGGGGCTGGAAAACCCTAAAGCCACCATCGTGACCGCCCCCAAGAAGGCCGACGGCTCTGCCGATCTGGACGCAGGTGTCCAGATCGCTCTGGACGAGCTGGAGGAAATCGGCCTGCCTGCCATCATCCGCCCGGCCTTTACCTTGGGCGGCACAGGCGGCGGCGTGGCCTATAACCGCGAGGATTATATCCATTTCTGCCGCTCGGGCATGGATGCCTCGCCTGTCAACCAGATCCTCGTCGATGAAAGCCTGCTGGGCTGGAAAGAATACGAGATGGAAGTGGTGCGCGACACCGCCGACAACGCCATCATCGTCTGCTCCATCGAAAACGTCGACCCAATGGGCGTGCACACGGGTGACTCGATTACCGTGGCCCCTGCCCTGACCTTGACCGACAAGGAATACCAGATCATGCGCAACGGCTCGATCGCCGTCCTGCGCGAGATTGGAGTGGAAACCGGTGGCTCGAACGTGCAATGGGCGATCAACCCCGATGATGGCCGCATGGTTGTGATCGAAATGAACCCGCGCGTGTCGCGCTCTTCGGCGCTGGCCTCCAAGGCGACGGGTTTCCCGATTGCCAAGATCGCTGCGAAACTGGCCGTGGGCTACACGCTGGACGAGCTGGACAATGACATCACCAAGGTCACGCCTGCGTCGTTTGAACCTACCATCGACTATGTCGTCACCAAGATCCCGAAATTCGCGTTTGAGAAATTCCCCGGCTCTGAGCCTTATCTGACCACTGCAATGAAGTCGGTGGGTGAGGCGATGTCCATCGGCCGCACCATTCACGAATCCATGCAAAAGGCGCTGGCCTCGATGGAGTCCGGCCTGACCGGGTTTGATGAGATCGAAATTCCGGGGCTGAGCATCGGCCTGTGGGATGAGGTCGAAAGCAGCGACGACAAGGCACATGTCATCAAAGCGATCAGCAAGCAGACCCCCGACCGCCTGCGCACTATCGCACAAGCCATGCGTCATGGCCTGACCGACGACGAAATCTTCGGCGTTACCAAGTTTGACCCCTGGTTCCTGGCCCGCATCCGCGAGATCACCGAGGCAGAGCGCACTGTGCGCAAGGACGGTTTGCCAGTGACCGAAGAAGGCATACGAAAGCTCAAGATGCTGGGCTTTACCGATGCGCGTCTGGGCAATCTGTCTGGCCGCAGCGAAGATAACGTACGCCGCGCCCGCCACAATTTGGGCGTTACCGCGGTTTTCAAACGCATCGATACCTGCGCCGCCGAGTTCGAAGCGCAAACGCCCTATATGTACTCGACTTACGAAGCGCCGATGATGGGCGATGTCGAATGCGAGGCACGCCCAAGCGACCGCAAGAAGGTCGTTATTCTTGGTGGTGGTCCGAACCGGATCGGTCAGGGGATCGAGTTCGATTATTGCTGCTGCCACGCCTGCTATGCGCTGACCGAGGCCGGGTACGAGACCATCATGGTCAATTGCAACCCCGAGACGGTTTCGACCGACTATGACACATCGGACCGTCTGTATTTCGAACCGCTGACCTTTGAACACGTCATGGAAATCCTGACGAAGGAACAGGAAAACGGCACGCTGCACGGCGTGATCGTTCAGTTCGGTGGTCAAACACCGTTGAAGCTGGCCAACGCGCTTGAGGCAGAGGGTATTCCTATTCTGGGTACCACGCCGGACGCAATTGACCTGGCCGAAGACCGCGAACGGTTCCAGGCGCTGGTCAATGAACTGGGCCTGAAACAGCCCAGAAACGGCATTGCCTCGACCGACGAAAAGGCACTGGAGATTGCGGAAGTGATCGGTTTCCCGCTGGTCATTCGCCCCTCTTACGTTCTGGGCGGTCGTGCTATGGAAATCGTGCGCGACATGGATCAGCTGCGACGCTATATCAACGAGGCCGTTGTGGTCTCGGGCGACAGCCCCGTACTGCTGGACAGCTATCTGGCGGGCGCGGTCGAACTGGACGTAGACGCCCTGTGTGACGGCAACGATGTCCACGTCGCGGGCATCATGCAGCATATCGAAGAGGCGGGCGTCCACTCGGGCGATTCCGCCTGTTCGCTGCCGCCCTATTCACTGTCGAAAGAGATCATCGGGCAGATCAAGGATCAGGCGTTCAAGCTGGCCAAGGCGCTGAATGTCGTTGGCCTGATGAATGTGCAATTCGCGATCAAAGATGATGAGATCTATCTGATCGAAGTGAACCCGCGCGCGTCGCGCACCGTACCGTTTGTTGCCAAGGCCACCGACAGTGCGATTGCGTCGATTGCTGCACGCATCATGGCGGGCGAGAAGCTGGCCAACTTCCCGATGCGCCCTCCCTATCAGGAAGGCAAGGACACCAAGATCGCGGACCAGATGACGCTGGCGGATCCGGACATGCCGTGGTTCTCGGTAAAAGAAGCTGTCATGCCCTTCGCCCGTTTCCCCGGCGTTGACACCATCCTTGGCCCGGAAATGCGCTCGACCGGCGAGGTGATGGGCTGGGACCGTGACTTCCCACGTGCGTTCCTCAAGGCGCAGATGGGCGCGGGCATGGTGTTGCCGTCCTCTGGCCGTGCGTTCATTTCGATCAAGGATGCCGACAAGGGCAAAGCCATGCTGGAAGCGGCACAGGTTCTGGTTGACCAGGGCTTTACGCTTGTGGCCACGCGCGGCACCCAAAGCTGGCTGGACGAACAGGGTGTTGCCTGTGACGTTGTGAACAAGGTGTACGAAGGCCGCCCGGATGTTGTGGACATGCTGAAAGACGGTCAGGTGCAGCTGGTGATGAACACCACCGAAGGCGCGCAGGCGGTTGAGGACAGCAAGGCCATCCGCTCGATCGCGCTGTATGACAAGATCCCATATTTCACCACCGCAGCAGGTGCCAACGCCGCTGCACTGGCGATCAAGGCGCAGGCTGAAGGCGACGTCGAGGTGAAATCGCTACAGGGGTAAAGACCCCTGACCCAAACGAAAAAGCCCCAGAGGAAACTCTGGGGCTTTTCTTTATTTCCAATGCCTTACGCAAGCGATTCCGTCGTTTTCTTTCGTTCGTCACGGGCGAAAAACAACAGGTAAAACACCGGTGCCGCAACCATTGTCAGAACGGTGGCAAATGCCAGACCGCCCATGATCGTCACTGCCATCGAGACGAAGAACGCATCCGTCAGCAGCGGCGCCATGCCCAGAATGGTCGTGACAGCCGCCAGCATGACGGGCCGCAAACGCGACACGGATGCTTCGATGATTGCATCGCGCAGGGGCTTGCCGGTGGCGCGGACCAGATCGATTTCCTCAACCAGAACAATGCCGTTCTTGATCAGCATACCCGACAGGCTGAGCAGGCCCAGAAGTGCCGTAAAGGTGAAGGGCAGCCCTGTTCCCAGCAGGCCGATCACCACGCCGTTCACGGACATCGGCACCAGCAACCAGATGATGATCGGCTGGCGGATCGCGTTGAACAACAGGACCGAGATTAACACCATGATCAGCAGGCTCAGCGGCAATTGTCTGCCCAGGCTTGCCTGTGCTTTGCGCGAGTTTTCGAACTCTCCACCCCATTCCATCTTGTAGCCGGGTGGCAGATCGATGGCCTCGATGGCGTCGCGCACTTCGGCGTGGACCTGTGCCGCTGTCAGGTCGGGCGGGATGTCGGCGCCGACGGTGATGGTCAGAACCCGATCACGACGGTGAACCAACGTATTGAGCGATTTGTACTCGAATCCATCCACCATTTGTTCAATTGGTACAAACTTTTCCGACTGGTCCGAGTACACGACCTGATCGACAATCGAGTAATCTCCGTCCGCGGGTCGGCGCAGGATAATCGGGATCAGGCGGTCGCGCTCACGGAACACACCACCCGTGATGCCGTCGGTCGAGAATTGCAGAGTGGCGGCGATATTTTCGCGCGTGACACCTGCTGTCTGCGCCCGTTCTGTTGCATAGATCGGTTGCAGCGCCAGTTCCTGTTCGCGCCAGTCGTGATGAACCAGCAGCGCGTTCGGCGATGCGGCTGCCATGCGCTGCACCGCCTCATCGGCAAGCTGGCGCAGCACGACCGGGTCGCTGCCCGAGAAGCGGGCCTGAATCGGATCACCACCGCCGGGGCCAAAGACCAGACGCTTGGTACCGAACTCACCTTCGGGGAATTGGACAGACCCAAACGCTTCAAGATCTGCTTGCAGCGCCGGGATGTCGTCCAGGCTTGCTGTGCGGATGACCATGTGCCCATAGCTGGGGTTCGGCTTTTCGGCTGAATATGTCAGCATGAAACGGGTAGCCCCCTGGCCGACAAAGGTCGTGACCGAGACGACGTCGTCGCGTGCTGCCAGCCACTCTTCGAACACCGCCATGTCTTCGGCTGTTCGTGCAATCGGTGTGCCCTGCGGCAGTTTGTAGTGCACAAAGAACAAAGGCGTGTTGGAGTTGGGGAAGAACTGCTGTTTCATCAGCCCAAACCCGGCATAACACACCACGGTTACGCCGACGAGACCAGCAACAACCAGCCAGCGGAAGCGCAGCGCAAAGCGCAGAATCGCACCATAGATGCGGAACAGGAGGCCGCCATAAGCGTCGATCTCGCCTGCTTTGCCCTGTTTGAAGAAGTAATGCCCCAATAGCGGCGTGACGGTGATCGCTAAAACCCAGCTGAGCAACAGTGAAATGCCGATCACGGCGAACAGAGAGAACAGGAATTCTCCGGTTGCGTCAGGGCTGAGGCCAATGCCCGCAAAGGCCATGATGCCAATCACGGTCGCACCCAGCAGCGGGATCTGGGTTTTTGACGCCACATCCTCGGCCGCATCGCGCGAGGACTGGCCGCGCAGCATGGATATTTGCATCCCTTCGGCCACGACGATGGCGTTGTCCACCAGCATCCCCATGGCGATGATCAGGGCACCCAGTGAGATTCGCTCCATCTCGATTGAGAAGAGCGACATGAACAGAAGCGTGCCGACCACGGTCAGCAGCAAGGTCGAGCCAACGACAATGGCCGCGCGCCAGCCCATGAAGATGCCCAGCACGGCGACCACGATGGCCACCGACATGGCAAGGTTCACGAGAAAGTCGTTCGAGGCCTGCTCGACCACCACATGTTGCTGATAGATCGGCAGGATTTCGACACCGAAGGGAATGCTTGTGTTCAACTCCGCGAATTTGGCGTCAGCGCGTTTGCCAACCTCGACAATGTTTTCAGTGGCCAGACCCGCGATGCCCAAGGTGAAAGCCTCGATCCCGTTGTAGCGGATGATAATGTCGGGGTCGTTCTGACGGGCGCGATAGACATCGGACATGTCAAAGAGGTTGATCACCTGCCCTTGCGAACCGACAGACAGGCCCGCAATGGCCGACACGCTGTCCGACCCTTCAGCCGTCAGGATGGTGGTGCGGTCGTTATCAGAGCGCAAGGACCCTGAGGAATTGACCGAATCCGCATTGGCAATCGCCTGGTTGATTGCTTGCAGCGGGACATTCTGGTTCACCGAAATCGCCAGATCGGGTTCGACAAAGATCGCCTCGTCCGGCAGGCCCTGAACCTCGACATCCGCAACGCCGTCAACGGTCAGCAGTTCCCGCCGCAGGAAGGTTGCCAGTTCGTGCTTTTCAGCGTCCGAGAACCCTTGGGCGGTCACCGCATAGAACAGGCCGAACACGTCGCCGAACCCGTCATTCACAAACGGTTGGCCGACGCCCGATGGCAGGCCGCGCGCGGCGTCGCGCACCTTGGCCCTGAGCCGGGTCCAGATGGCGGGCAGTTCGGTGCCGTCGTATGTCGACTTGATCTCAACCTCGATCAGGGACCGTCCGGGTTGATTGACCGAGGTGATGACGTCCACCTCGCCCATCTGCTGTATGGCGGATTCCAGCGGTTCCGATACTTCCAGCGCCACCTGTTCGGCGGTGGCGCCCGGGTATTGCGTGATGACAACCGCGTTCTTGATTGTAAAGGCCGGGTCTTCCAGACGGCCAAGCGATGTGAACCCCCAGATGCCCCCAATGAGAGCAATGAGAATGACCAGCCATGTGTAAAGCGGCCGGTCGATTGAGGCGCGGGCGATGTTCATCTGTCAGCCCCTCAGTTCGCGAAACCGGCGAACCGGCGCACCGTCTGACCATCCGTCAGCACAGCGCCCCCGGCCACAACGACCTCATCCCCATCTGACAGGCCCGTCAGCACCCGGACTTCGCCGGTTTGCGTGGGCTCGATGGTCACTGGGACGCGGCGCACGGTGCCCTCATCCGCCCCTACCGGGGAAAACACCACGACGTTCAGCGCGCCGTTTGCGTCAGCGACTACGGCGGTCGCCGGGACGACGATGCCTGTGCGGTTGTCCTGCACCTGAACGTTGACGGTAACGGAAGAACCGGGAAAGATTTGCAGCCCCTTTGGCGGGGTCAGGCCAAACTGGATCCGGAAAGTTTGACCGACGCTGGAGGTTTCCGCGTCGAATTCACGGATTTCCAGCGGGAAGACTTCGTCACTGACCGGGAATTTCGCGGTGATGAAGAAGTCGTCATTCTGGCCAGAGCGTTGAAACAGGATCTCGGGCACATCGACCACGATGCGAAGTTCCGACATGTCGTGAATGCGGACGATGGGGGTGCCCGCCGAGACGGTCGTAAACGCCTCGACCGAGCGGCTGGAGACCAGCGCGTCAAACGGCGCGGTCAACGTGGCGTGTTCCAGTTCATATTCCGCGTCGCGCAGGGCGATTGCGGCCAGCTGCGCCTCGGTCTCGGCGTCGTCCACGGCCACCTGGCTGGCGGTTGTACCGCGCAGGCGCGACAGGCGGGCGACGGTGCGGTCGGCCTGTTCCTTTTGCAGCCGCGCCCGATCAAGGCGCAGCTCGAACGGTTCCTGATCCAGGCGGGCAATCAGACCATCCTTGGGAATCATGAAGCCTTCGTTGATGGGCATCTCGACAATCTGGCCGGCAACCTGAAAGGCAAGATCAACGGTCTGGCGCGCGGCGACGCGGCCAAAGAACTGCCGCGTGAAACCCGGCGCGGTTTCGCGCACCTGCATGAGTTTCACCGGTTTCGGGGTATCTTGAGCGGCAATCGGGGTTGCCAGAATGGCCAGTGCAAGGCCCAGAGAGGTCAGGAGTTTCATTTCTTCAATCCCTCGGGAATTCCCGTTTTCAATACGTTGTCGCGGATTTTGCGCGCCAGTCGCGCGAATTCGGCAGTTTCTTGTTCGTTTAGGCCCGAGGCCCTGTGAAACAGGTCCCCGGCGGCGGCGACCAGCATGTTGCGGGCCTCTTCGCCCTGCTCTGTCAGCACCAGCAACCAGGCCCGGCGGTCTTCGGGGTCACGCCGCCGCGTCAGGTAGCCCGCTTTTTCAAGGGCATCGGCTGTGGCGGTGATCGTTGACGGGACGCTTAACATATCAGCGGCCAGAACGCCCATGCGCTTGGGCTGATCCAGTTTGATCAGCATGTGGCATTCCGGGTGGCTCAGGTCTGTTTCGATACAGTCGAAGGTCTCTTCCAGTTTCCAGTACAGGGCATAGACGCCCATGATCGCCTGAATCTCGGGGCTGAGGCGGCCCAGTCTGGCGCTGATATCGTCTGGCATTGGGGGGTCTCCGCGCGGGTTACGGGGCGATATACTTCAATTTCTGAACTATTCAAGATATGAAACTGCGCCCCGGAACGAATTCCCTTAGGTCAACATATCTTGATCAAATCACGCCATGACTGCATTTTGGGCGAATCCGAAACATTCAGGACCCGCCATGTATACCCCCGCCATCACCGGTACCGGTGTCTTCACCCCGGAAAACGTCATCACCAACGCGGAGCTTGTTGAAGCGTTCAACGCCTATGCCGACAAGCAGAACGCGAAGAATGCCGAGGCCATCGCAGCCGGGCAGATGGAGGCGATGCAGCATTCCTCGGAAGAGTTCATCGTCAAGGCGTCGGGCATTCAGAACCGCTACGTGATGGACAAGGCCGGGGTGCTGAACCCGGACGTGATGCACCCGACGCTGCGCCAGCGCAACGATGACGAGCCCGGGATCATGACCGAGATGGCAGTGGATGCCTGCAAGAAGGCGCTGGCGCAGGCGGGGCGCACGGCGGCGGATGTCGATCTGGTGATCTGTGCGGCCTCGAACCACGAGCGCGCCTATCCGGCGATTGCAATCGAGATTCAGCAGGAACTGGGTATCGACGGGTTCGGCTTTGACATGAATGTCGCCTGTTCTTCGGCCACGTTCGGCATTCAGGCGGCGGCGGATATGGTGCGGTCCGGGTCGGTGCGCGCGGCGTTGGTGGTGAACCCTGAAATCTGCTCGGGCCATCTGGAGTGGCGCGACCGGGATTGTCACTTTATCTTTGGCGATGTGGCAACGGCAACGCTGATCGAGCGGATCGAAGACGCAAAAGGCCCGCATTTCGAAATCCTGTCGACCCGCTGTGCCACCGCCTTTTCCAACAATATCCGCAACAATAACGGTTTCCTGCGCCGGTCGCGCCCCGATGGTGTGATTGACCGCCGCGACATGCAGTTCATGCAGAACGGCCGGAAGGTGTTCAAGGAAGTGTTGCCGATGGTCAGCAAGCATATCAGCGACCATATGGAGGCCGAAGGGGTCAGCAATACCGACCTCAAACGCCTGTGGCTGCATCAGGCCAACAAGACGATGAACGACTTCATCGGCAAGAAGGTTCTGGGCCGCGAACCCGAAGCGGGCGAGCAACCCAATATCCTTCAGGATTATGCGAACACCTCATCCGCAGGGTCGATCATTGCGTTTTCGAAATACTCTGACGATCTGCAAGAGGGCGATCTGGGCCTGATCTGTTCTTTTGGGGCCGGGTATTCGGTTGGATCGGTGATCGTGAAGCGTCACGCCTGATCTGCATTCCGCAAAGCGCTGACGGCCTAGAGATCGGCCGCCAGCTGAAAAACCTGGAACGCGGCCCCTTCCCCACGATCAATCCGGCTGAGATAGGCGGGGGTTTCACCTTTTGCCAGTTGGGATTGCAGCCCGCGCCCCTGAGACGCCCAGTCCCAGAATTCGGCACGGGGCGCAGCGGTGCACAGCAGCACATAGCTTACACCCAGTGCAGCAAGACGCGGACCGGCCTGGGACGCATCCACACGCAAAACCGCGATCTGCGCCTGAATTCCGGCCCGGTTGCGGTGATAATTCCCAGCCAGAACCGAATGATCAGTATAGCGCAGCACCTCTGCCGCATAATCGAAATCGACCAGAACCATTCCGGCTGGCAGGTCTTGCAGGGTCGCGTAGGCCTCGGGCGCTTTGCAGGGGGCGCCGACGTTTTGCGAATCCCGCGCAACCTCGGCGACGGGTGCCGCAAGGGATGGGCGCGCAAACCGTCCCAGCTGTTTTTCCACGCTGCTACCGATCTTTGGCGAGACGCAGACGATAAAGCCTATCATAGCCAAGCCGGAGAGCGTGCGGCCATGGGTTCTGTAACTGACGTAAAGGGCCCGCAGCATCTGAGCCTGAACAGCCACGAGGGACACGCCCAGAAACGTCATCATCCGGGACTGGTACAGAAACATGGAAAACCCGGTCACAATCAGCGCCAGAAACAGGAGGTAATCCATTTTGTCTTGTGACTGGCGGGCAAAGATCAAGGCCGCCACCGCCGTGATGACAGACATGGCGATCAGGGCCGCAGCCTCGCCCAGATGCCGTTCCAGAACGACGGTGATATTCTGTGCTTCAGCGACCTGGCTGAGCCAGAAGTCGCGCATGTCCTGAGGCAGATCCGCAATCGGGTTTTCAAGGCAGTGGGGTGCAAATGCGTAAGCACAGCCAAGTGTTACAGCGCCTATCACAAGACACGCGCCGATACGCCCCCAATAGGACCAGCCCGACCCGACCCAGGCTGCTGCACACAGGCACAGGGCCGCGATCCCGGCCGGCAGGGCCACACTGATCGTCAGGGCATCGCAGCTTGGAAACAAAAAGCCCTGACGTCCCGTTGTTGCAACGCTGGCCAGCAACAGGGTCAGCGCCAGCCCGGCTCCAAACACCATGGTGTTGCGGCGGGCGGCTGTGCCGGTCACGATCCAGTCAATCGCAAGGAACACCGCGATAACCGCGATCTGCACGATCGATTCGGTGCCGACGGACACCGAAAGGGCGAGGCAGGCACCCAGCCACCCCGCAGCAGAGGGTTTGGCCTTGCGCAGGACAAAGAACATGAGGGCCGCTGCAAACAGCAGAATCTGAACATTGTGGTGGTCAAACGAGAAATAGTCGAACTTCCGATAATGTTCGAGCGTCAGCACGCCGACCACCAGTGCCGAAACCGCGCCATTGCGCCCGCCCAAAGCTCCACCGGTGACAGCAAAGGCCCACAGGGTCAGCCCCGCCAGCAGCACCGGCCAGACAAACGCAGTCACTTGCAAGGCGCTGTCGGGTGGCACGACCATCGCGGACAGTGTGTAGAGCCCGGCAATCGGCGCATCGACAAGCCGGGACCAGTGCATCAGCGTGCCGTCACCCGGCCCCAGCCGATGCTGATAGGCGTCAAACCAGCCCTGCCCCGCCAGCAGGTCCTGCACCATGACCCAGCGCATCGCGTCATCGGGGCCTTCCTGATAAGCACCAAACAGCACCGTGGCCAGAAAAAGCGTATAGACAAACAGGAACGACCGCCAAACCATATGGTCTGCGAGAACGCTGTAATTTCCCTGCATTTTCTGCATGGTTTACTGCCCTTGACGATCTTGCCTGCGCCGCAGCTTATCGGAAAGACGTGACTGAATTGAGGCACAGGGTCCGGTTGGTGATCATTCCACAAAGCGCACGACATCTGCTGCAATCCGGGCAGGCGGAATTTGGCCGGTTACGGACCGCGGTCAAGCCTAGCTGACGCTTTCTTCTTCCAGGTGCAGTTTCATTTCAATCAGGACCTGCTGAAGCAAACTGGTTTCTTTCAGCAGCCTTTTTGCTTCGTTCACCGTGATGATGCCATCTTCGATTGCGGACTGATATTCAGTCATCAGCATTGCAAACCGCTGGCTGAGCGCGATGACATCCGAATTCACCCCGCCTGTGCGAGGATCCTCGGTGTTGCGTTCGCTGTAGGACAAGGTGATGTTTTTCAGATCCGCCAGCGCGGATGTCACATGCGGATAAGTTGCTGCGTTTTCAAGCCGAGCCACTGCATCCACGGGCATGAACCTGTCCGCGTGTTCGGCATTGTCCGAATAATACCGGCCCAGGGTCGCCTTGGATTTTCCGGTGATTTCACAAGCAGCTTCTATTCCGACATCTTTGACCAGCGCTTCTGTGTGTTTCTTCAGATAGGCCCCGATATCTGCCATTGATTTACCTTTATTACCTGCAAACGCCCGCCCGGTGTCCAAACCGGGGAAAGCGTCGGGAAATTTCCCATACCTGAGTCATAATTGAAATGTCATACATTGACTATCCCTCAGATAAGCGGGGGATTTTGTGAGTGAGTGGCGGCAGTTCAAGCCGGTAAAGAGTGATTGCAGGGCGGTATTGTTGGGCCTTGCTTTGTTTTGGCCACATGTTGGCCGACGGCGTCGCTGTTGCAGACGCGGGGGTTCCATCCCCTACGAGCCCAGCTCGGCCTCTGCACACGCAACGGCGACGTCGCTTCTTACGACCGATTGCTCTCTTGTTCCTTTTCGTCGGGCGTTTTAGACCCACGCCATGGCAAAGCTGTATTTCAACTATTCCACCATGAACGCGGGCAAGTCGACCGTGTTGCTACAGGCGTCGCACAACTATCGCGAGCGCGGGATGCAGACCTATCTGATGACCGCCGCCCTTGACGGGCGGGCGGGTGCGGGGCGGATTGCATCGCGCATCGGCATATCGGAGCAGGCTGACACGTTCACACCCGAAGATGATGTCTTCGCCATGATCCGATCCCGGCTGGACAATGGTATGGTAGCCTGCGTTTTCATTGATGAGGCGCAATTCCTGTCCGAGGCCCAGGTCTGGCAACTGGCCCGTGCGGTGGACGATCTGGATGTGCCGGTGCTGGCCTATGGGCTGCGCGTGGATTTTCAGGGCAAGCTGTTCCCCGGCTCTGCCGCCCTGCTGGCCCTTGCCGACGAAATGCGCGAGGTGCGCACGATCTGTGAATGCGGCCGCAAGGCCACGATGGTGATTCGTCGCGACGAGACCGGCAAGGCCATCACTGAAGGGGCGCAGGTGCAGATCGGCGGGAACGAGACCTATGTCTCGCTCTGCCGCAAACACTGGCGCGAGGCGGTGGGCGACTAGACCGGGTTGGGCAGCGCCCTGCCCGCGACAAAGGCCGCCACGTTATCCAGCGCCATGTGCCCCATGCTGCTGCGCACCTCTTCGGTGGCGGTGCCCAGATGGGGCAGCAGGGTTACGTTTTCCATATCGCACAGGGCTAGTGGCACTTTGGGTTCGAATTCGTAGACGTCCAGCCCCGCCCCCGCGATCTGACCGGTTTGCAGCGCCGTGATCAGCGCGGCCTCGTCCACCACCTCGCCACGGGCGATGTTGACCAGAATGGCCGAGGGGTTCATCGCCTCAAGAATCTGCGCATTGATCAGGTGGCGGGTTTCCGCACCACCGGGAACCGCAAGCACAAGGAAATCGACCGAGGCGGCGAGTGTTTCAAGATCAGGTGTGAATTCCGCCGGGAAATCCAGATCTTTTGGATTGCGGGACTGATAGGCCACCTGCATGGCAAACCCGAAATGACAGCGGCGCGCGATGGCCTGCCCGATGCGGCCCATACCGACGATGCCCACGCGCTTGCCGGTCACGTGATGGCCCAGCATCTGCGTCGGGTGCCAGCCCAGCCACTGACCGGACCGCACCAGCCGCTCACCCTCACCGGCGCGCCGGGCTGTGGTCAGCAGCAGGGTCATGGCGATATCGGCCGTGGCATCGGTGACGGCGCCGGGGGTATTGGTTACGTCAATCCCGGCCGCGCGTGCCGCATCCACGTCGATATGGTTGAAGCCAACACCGAAATTGGCCAGCAGCTTGCAGCGCGGCGGACCGGCTTCTGCAAAGATCTGCGCCGAAAACTGATCACCCAGCGTCGGAACGACCACGTCGTAATCGGCCAGAGCGGCCAGCATCTCCTGCCGTGACATGGGCAGGGTGTTTTCCCGGATGGTTACATCGAAATCGGCGCGGGCGCGCGATTCGACTGCCGGTGTCATCGGACGCGTGATCAGCAGTTTCATCAGTGCATCCGCCCGCCGGTTGGAACCTTGCCGTCAGGGCCGATCAAAACGATCTCACCGCTGTCATCGGGAAGACCCAGCACCAGAACCTCGGACATGAACTTGCCGATCTGGCGCGGAGGGAAGTTGACGACAGCCATGACCTGTTTGCCAACCAGAGTGGCCGGATCGTAATGCGCGGTGATCTGGGCCGAGGTCTTGCGCTCGCCGATCTCGTCGCCAAAGTCGATCCACATCTTGATCGCGGGTTTGCGGGCCTCGGGATAGGGTTCGGCGCGGATCACCTCGCCCACGCGAATATCGACCTTGAGAAAGTCGTCGAACGAAATTTCATTCACGCGAGAGCTCCTTGGATCGGTCGGTTGCGGCCTTGACGGCACGGTGCAGCAGGTCAGGAAAGCCGGTTTCCTGATGCATCAGAACCTCAAGCGCGGCCTGTGTGGTACCGTTCGGAGAGGTCACGTTGATGCGCAGCTGCGCGGGGTCTTCGTCGGACGCCATGGCCAGTGCCCCGGCACCGGCCACAGTGGACTTGGCCAGTTTCATCGCAAGCTCGGCAGGCAGGCCATGCGCCTCGCCCGCTGCGGCCAGGGTTTCGATCAGATGGAACACGTAGGCCGGGCCGGACCCGCTGAGCCCGGTGACGGCGTCCATCTGTGCCTCATCCTCTAGGCGAACGGTCTGGCCCACTGCCGCCAGCAGGTTTTCGGCCTGTTCCATATCGGTCTCGGAGGCGTGTGCGTTGCCGATCAGTGCCGTGATGCCCTGACGGATAGCGGCGGGTGTGTTGGGCATTGCGCGAATGATCGGGGTGTCTTGGCCCAGAACGGATTCGAAGGTGGCAATCGAGGTGCCAGCCGCAACGGAAATGAACAGGCTGGACCCGCCGCCCAGCGCCTGAATGGCAGGCAGGGCTTCGCCCATCATCTGCGGTTTGACCGCAACCAGCACCACGGCGGGGGATTCGGGCAAGGGTGCGTTGATATTGACGCCCTGCGCCTTCAGCCAATCTGACGGGTAGGGATCGATGACCCAAACGGAAGCTGGCGGAAGGCCGTGTTCCAGCCATCCCGCCAGCATTGCGGACCCCATCTTTCCGCACCCCAGAAGCACAAGCCCCTGTTCGGCCACGCGCGTCATGTCCATTTGCCCCTCCCGCTTTACATATCGGTTCGGGGCAAAGGTTTACGCGCGGCCGTAGGCCTCTGCAATGGCCACTTGCATGGCTTCTTCTGGCCCTCTGTTTCCCCAGGTCACCAATTGGATCGCGGGGTAGTACCGCTCGGCGCTCATGACGGCGGCATTGATCATCGTGTCGATCTGGTCAGCGCTGGCCGTTTGCCCGCCTGCAAGGACCAGACCATAGCGATAGACCATCAGCTTCTGGTTTGCCCAATAGGTAAACGCGCCTGCCCAGCACTGGTCGTTCATCTTGTTGAGCAGCTCATAGAGCTGCATTTCACGCTCGGCCGGTGGTTCCATTTCGAAGCTGCACACCATGCGCAGCGTTTCGTCATAGTTGGACCAGGCCAATGTGATCGAGTAGGTCCGCCACTGCCCTTCAACGGCCATGGCAATCTGATCGTCCCCAATGCGATCAAAATCCCAGTCGTGGTGTTCGGCCAGATGCTCAACAATGTCGATCGGATGAATGTCTTCTTCGAGATACTGCTCGGAAAGGGCCATAATGCCACCTCACTAATCTCTAGCATTTCGGGGCTGGCAGCGCCCCAGCGCTAGTTGCCTGCTCTACAAACCGGGCTTCCCCCATAGGCCTGTACTAAATATGGTGCGATGTGGCGTAAGTTCTGGCAACCCTAATTATTGGGGATAACAGCAATAAGTTGTGGACAGAAGGCAACGGCGATCAAAATATTGGCGCCAGAGTCAGCTTTATCTTGAATAAATTTTGCGACGCGTCAGAATACACAGCACCGCACAATCCGGGCTGGATTGCGCGGCGGCTTGCTTTGTCCGAAAATTGTGAAAACAGGGAACGCCGGGGCGTTATTTGTCCAGTTTTGCCTCGAGCGCGGCGATGCGGGCTTCGAGTGCCGCGTTTTCTTCGCGTGCCTTCTGGGCCATGGCGCGCACGGCGTCAAATTCTTCACGGGTAACGAAATCGCGGTCGGCCAGCCAGCGGTCGATCATCGACTTCATCGCGTTTTCAGCCTCTTCCCGCGCGCCCTGCGCCACGCCCATGGCGTTGGTCATCAGTTGGGACACGTCATCCAGGATCTTGTTGCGGGTCTGCATATCTGTTCTCCGATCTCGCGGTTTACATGTATATGGGCAAAGAATGGCGCGGGCTCAAGGTTGACTTGACCTGCAAACCCCGGGCAATGAGACGCACATGCAGGCTGTTCTGAATTTCCCCGATCTGTCGCCCGAACTGTTCTCGATCCCGCTGTTCGGGATGGAGTTCGCGTTAAGGTGGTATGCGCTGGCCTATATCGCGGGCATCCTGATCGCGTGGCGGCTGGCCGTTGTGGCGTTGCGCCGCCCAACGCTCTGGCCTGCGGATGGCCCGCCGATGAAGCCCGAGCAGCTGGAGGATCTGGTCACCTGGATCATTCTGGGCGTGATTCTGGGCGGACGGCTGGGCTTTGTGCTGTTCTATCAGCCGGCTTATTACCTGTCGCACCCGCTGGAGATCGTGAAGGTCTGGCAAGGCGGCATGGCCTTTCATGGCGGATTGCTGGGCGTGATCCTTGCGTCGTACCTGTTTGCACGACGGCACCGGATCCCTGCCCTGTCGCTGGGGGATCTGGTCGCCTACACCGTTCCGCCCGGATTGCTGCTGGGGCGGCTGGCCAATTTCGTCAATGCCGAGCTGTGGGGCCGCCCGAGTGAGCTGCCCTGGGCCGTCATTTTTCCAGGATTTGCTGCGCAGGATTGCCCCGACGTGGTCGCAGGCATGTGCGCCCGGCACCCGTCGCAGCTGTATGAGGCCGCGCTGGAGGGTGTTTTGCTGGGGGCGGTATTGCTGTGGCTGGTCTATCGGCGCGGCGGTTTTCGCACACCGGGCCTTGTCATGGGGACGTTCCTGGCGGGCTACGGCGCGTCGCGCTTTATCGTCGAGTTCTTTCGCCAGCCGGATGCGCAGTTCGTATCGCCCGGCAATACACTGGGGCTGGCCTGGCATGTGGGCGGGTACGGGCTGACCATGGGGCAGTTCCTGTCGCTGCCGATGATCGCGCTTGGTCTGTGGTTTGCCCTGCGGGCGCGGCGGCGGGCGGCATGAGCCTGACCGATCACCTGATCGCCCGCATCCGGCAGGATGGACCGCTGAGCGTGGCGGATTTTATGGGCGAATGCCTGCTGCATCCGACGCTGGGCTATTACACGACCCGTGATCCGCTGGGGGCTGCGGGGGATTTCACCACAGCGCCGGAAATCAGCCAGATGTTCGGGGAGCTGGTCGGGCTGTCTCTGGCGCAGAGCTGGATGGATCAGGGACAGCCCGCACCGTTTACCCTGTGCGAGCTGGGGCCGGGGCGCGGTACTCTGATGGCCGATATTCTGCGCGCCACACAGTCAGTACCCGGATTTCACGAGGCGGCGCAGGTTGTTCTGGTTGAAGCATCGCCTTTATTGAAACAGGTGCAGGCGGCAACGCTGAAGGATTACGAGGCGGTCTGGATTGAAACGATCGTCGACCTGCCCGACCAGTCACTGTTGCTGGTTGCCAACGAGTTCTTTGATGCCCTGCCCATCCGCCAGTTCCAGCGTGACGGTACGGGTTGGCGCGAGCGTCTGGTGGGCGAACGCGACGGCGCGTTGATGTTCGGACTCGGCCCGAACGCGCCGCAGGTGGCGTTGAATGACAGGCTGTCGGACACCAAGGACGATGATCTGGTCGAACTATGTGCTGCTGCAATTCCCATTCTGACCGTGATCGCGGGGCGGATCGCCAGCCATGGCGGCGCAGCGCTAATTACCGACTATGGTGACTGGCATTCGCTGGGCGATACTTTGCAGGCTCTGCAAAACCACGAACATACCGATCCTCTGGCATCGCCCGGTCAGGCCGATTTGACCGCGCATGTGGATTTTGAGCCTTTGGCTATTGCGACCCGTGCCTGTGGTTGCAGGCATTCCCGCCTGACACCGCAGGGCGTCTTCCTTGAACGGCTGGGGATCACCGCCCGCGCGCAAGCCCTGTCCAAGGCGCTGAGCGGTTCCGAGCTGGATGCGCTGATTGCCGCGCATCGGCGGTTGACGCATCCTGATGAAATGGGAAATCTGTTCAAGGTGATGGGCCTTTTCCCGGCCTATGCAGCCCCACCACCAGGATTGGAACCATGACGCTGGAAATTCTGACCTCGGACCTGCTGTCGCCATTTCGCCATGGGTTCTTTACCCGTCGCGGCGGCGCGTCTTCTGGAATTTTCAGCGGCTTGAATTGTGGTCAGGGGTCCTCGGATCAAACCGAGATTGTCGCGCTGAACCGGCGACGGGTGGCCGACGCGATGGAGGTTGAACCCGAGGCAATGGTCGCGGTGCATCAGGTTCATTCGCCAACGGTTCTGACAGTCAAAGCCCCGGTTGAAGGTGAAAAGCCCAAAGCGGATGCCATTGTCACAGCAACACCCGGTCTGGCCCTGACGATCCTGACGGCCGATTGCCAGCCGGTTCTGTTCGCCGATCCCGACGCGCATGTGATCGGTGCCGCCCATGCCGGGTGGCGCGGCGCGCTGGACGGTGTTCTGGAGGCAACGCTGGACGCGATGGAGGCGCTGGGAGCCGACCGCAGCAATATCTGCGCCGTGATCGGACCCAGTATTTCCCAGCGCGCTTACGAGGTGGGGCCAGAGTTTCTGGACGCGTTCCTTGCGGATTCGCCGGACAACAGCCGCTTTTTTGCCAATGGTGAAAGTGACCGCCTGCAATTTGATCTGCCCGCCTTCGGGCTGCACCGGCTGCGGCAGGCGGGAATCGGACAGGCCGAGTGGACCCGGCACTGCACATATTCCGACCCCGACAGGTTCTATTCCTATCGCCGATCAACGCACGCGAACGAGGTCGATTACGGGCGGCTGATCTCCGTCATAAGATTGTGATCTTCGTCCAGATTTAGGTGTCCTGCCACTTTTCCGCCACATTTTTTGTGTTGATTGGGCATCAGAATCGTAACGAGTTTTTGCCAGTAATCAGATCGGTATCTGACGTTCGAAAATCGGGCGCTGGCGTGTTGAGTGGGAGGTCCGTCTGACTTCATTTTTCTGTCCGCAAATCATCCCGGATAAGCCTTATCCCTGCCGCAAACGCGCGTCACAAAAGGTTTACAGAGGATGTGGGGAAATACGCCCCGCTCAGAGCAGGACCAAAAAATGAAAACCAAATCACGCTTTCTGAAAGCCATGGTCGAGGCCACTCGGGACCAGAACCTGGAAATGCCGTGGAAGCGGGTAACAAGCAATTCTGTCAGGGTCGCCAGTCGCATCGCGGCACGACGCTGAGACAGAAAAACCCAGAGACCAAGCTGCCGGTCTTATCTGGGTCAACGCGTATCAGGTTTGCTCCGGCCTGATGTATCGCGCGTCACGAACGAGGGGTTCGTGACTTTTACGGAGTTGTGTGTGCGGGCAATTTCGCCCGTGAAGTACGAGTTTGTCTGGGGGGTCAATGTGTTGACCATTGGAAAGCGAGCTTTAGTCGCGTTGCGGGACCGTTCCGGTCGTCGCCCGGGGGTCACCCATTTGTTTCAAGACAAAGAACCAGTTCGCCGGGCGCGTCTGTACGGGGGTACGCCGCGCCTGACCGAACATTTTGAGGGGACGGAATATTAATGACTATTCCAAATTCACTGGCCCGCGCGGCCAGAAATGCAATCGAAACTTCGGCCATGCTGCGAGAAATACCGCGGCCAGTTTCAAAGCCAAAGGCCCAGCTGCGCCGCTATGAAGTCAGCAGCCTGCTAAAGAATGGAGATGTGGTTCAGACCCGCCATATCGCGCCCGCCTTGCCGATGTTTGAAGACGCGTTTTGTGCCTTCACACGTGGATCTTTGGTGGAAACAGAACATGGACCGATGGCAATCGAGGATTTGATGCCTGGGGATACGGTCCTGACGCAGAATGGCGCATCGGAAACCGTGTTGTGGAAGGGATCTGTCACGTTGATCCCCGGACGCGCGGATTCACGTGGCCGGACGCGACCGTTGACGCGGATCATGGCGGATACGTTCGGGATGCAAAAGCCAATGTCGGGTGTCATTGCCGGCCCGGCGGCGCGAATCGTGGGAACACCTGCGCAATTGCGGCACCTGCATGGGGGACAGCCGATTCTTACACCCGTGTCCGAATTTCAGGACGGGATGGGTGTCATTGAAACAATGCCGCCTACCCCCGTTGAACTGTTTCACATTTGTTTAAAACGCCATTCCGTTATTCGCGTAGATGGATTACAGTTCGAAACATATCATCCAGGTGTGAATGCGGTTCGCATGATCAGCCACTCGCTTCGGTCGATCTATCTGAACCTGTTCGCGCATATCGAGTCGCTGAACGATTTCGGACCGCTGCTGATGCCGCGCGCCGGAGATGGTGAGATCGACGCGATGACGGCCTGAGCATGATTGTGATTACTGCATTATGGGGGGCATCATGCAGCTGGTAATAAGTTGGGTTCTATCCCTTGCGGTGGCAGCACTGTTGCCACCAATCACCGCGCAACCAAAACGTGTTGGCGTTACGCCGTCCGGTTCATACGTTCTTCCAGAACGTCGAACGGTACGCCTGGCTCGTCTTTTGCGCCGCGAATAACGAGCGATGTCTTGACGCTGGCCACGTTTGGCGTGGTCAGCAACTCGCCCGTCAGAAACTGCTGAAAGCTGCTCAGGTCAGGTGCGACGCATTTCAGGATGAAGTCCACTTCGCCGTTCAGCATGTGGCATTCGCGGACCAATGGCCATTCGCGGCAGCGGCCTTCGAACGCGCGCAGTTCGACTTCGGCCTGGCTGTCCAGACCGACCATGGCAAATACCTGAACCTCGAACCCCAACTCGCGTGAGTTGACCTCGGCGTGATAGCCGGTGATGAAGCCGGATTCTTCGAGTGTGCGCACCCGGCGCAGACAGGGCGGGGCCGAGATTCCGACCCGTTTTGCCAGCTCGACATTGGTCATACGACCGTCCGCCTGCAGTTCCGCCAGAATCTTGCGATCAATATCATCCAGCCGAGTCGTGACCATCAAATGCTCCTGATTTTTTCGGTTCTTATATCAGCACCCCACACGCGCGCAATAATGTTTCGCAGATGCGCAATTTTCTTTGTTTCCTTTTCGCCTTCTTCCCGAAAACCCAAGGCACCCCGGCCCGAAGGGGGCTTGACAGTAAGGGGCTTTAAGCCGGGCCAGTCGGTCGCTATATCGGGGCGACGGGCCGCGGGCCCAATTCAGGCAATTCGAGCGGGGGCACCATGGCCGACACAAGACACACCAAGGTTCTGATCATCGGGTCAGGGCCCGCAGGATACACCGCAGGCGTATATGCAAGCCGCGCCATGCTGGAACCCATTCTGGTACAGGGCATCGAACCCGGTGGTCAGCTGACAACGACGACCGAGGTCGAAAACTGGCCCGGCGACACCGAGGTGCAGGGCCCGGACCTGATGGTGCGGATGCAGGACCATGCGAAGGCCATGGGATGTGAGGTGATTGGCGATATCATCAGCGATCTGGACCTCAGCAAGCGCCCCTTCACCGCCAAGGGCGACAGCGGCACCGCCTATACCGCTGATGCGGTCATTCTGGCCACAGGCGCGCGTGCGAAATGGCTGGGTCTGCCCTCGGAAGAGAAGTTCAAGGGCTTTGGCGTCTCGGCCTGCGCCACCTGTGACGGGTTCTTCTATCGCGGGCAGGAAATCGTGGTGATCGGTGGCGGTAACACAGCCGTGGAAGAAGCCCTGTTCCTGACCAATTTCGCCAGCAAGGTGACCCTGATCCACCGCCGCGATGAGTTGCGGGCGGAAAAGATCCTTCAGGATCGCCTGTTGAAGAATGAAAAGATCGAACCGCTGTGGTTCCACCAGCTGGAAGAAGTGATCGGCACCGATGCGCCATTGGGCGTCGAAGGTGTTCGGGTCAAACATGTTAAAACCGGCGAGATCACCGAGATCCCGTGCAAAGGTGTCTTTGTCGCCATCGGCCACGCCCCTGCGAACGAGTTGGTCAAGGACACGCTGGAAACCCATATGGGTGGTTATGTCGTCACCAAACCGGGCAGCACCGAAACCTCGATCCCCGGCGTGTTCGCGGCAGGCGATCTGACCGACCATGTCTATCGTCAGGCGGTAACAAGCGCCGGGATGGGCTGTATGGCGGCACTGGATGCCGAACGGTTCCTAGCCGAACAGGATTGATGCATGCTTGAATTCTCTGGCCCAGTCTGGAGAATTCTGTTTGCGTCGCAGGCAGCGACCCCATTGCTGCCTGCCCGCGCGCCTGAGGGGCGCTTTCATCATTCCGGACAGTTCGCGCTTTATGCCTCGCTTAGCGCCGAGGGCGCTTCGGTCGCCATCCGGCGCTACGTCTCGGGGGATGATCCCGACCGCGTGATACAAAGGTTTCTGGTGGAAAACGCGCGGTTGGTGGACTACCGCGGGCAGACGGCTGTCTCGGTGATCTGGCAGGATAATCGTGCTATGGGGGTCCCTTCGCCGACATGGGCTTTTTCGGATAAAGCGCGGGCACTGGGGGCGGACGGCTTGATCTACAGCTCGCGCACGCGCCCCGACCTCAGCCATCTGGTGCTGTTTTGTGCGGACAAGATATCAATTCACTCCCAACACCCTGCCACCCACTGGCAGGCTTAGATTTGCACCCGAAGCCTTGACCTGACCGCGAACGTCCCCGCAAAGTCCAACCACGGCGAACAGCGATACAGGTGGTATTCTTGAAGAGCGCATTGTGGCGTGGCGGTTGGGCAACCCGGCTTCGGATCGGCAGCGGGTTGGTTCTGTTTGCTTTCGCTTTCTTCCATTTTATCAACATCGGGATGGGCCTGTTTCACACCGATTATCTGCACGGGATGCAGGACGGTCGAACAGCGGTGACGCGGCATATCCTTTTGAGCGTGCTGCTTTATGCGGCGCTGTTCACGCATGCCGGTCTGGCGCTGACCTCGATCGCGCAGCGCCGGACCCTGCGCATGCCGTTCAGCATGGCGTTGCAGGTGGTTCTGGGTCTGCTGATACCATTGCAGCTGATCTCGCATGTCATCCAGACTCGGGTCGCGCACGAGATCTATGACGTCAATGACGAGATGGGGTATATCATCATCCTGATGTGGCCCAGCACCGTGATATGGATGCAAAGCGCGTTGTTGCTGATCGTCTGGGTGCATGGCTGTATCGGACTGCATATGTGGCTACGGCTGACGAAATGGTGGTCCAGCGCCGTACCCTATCTGATCGGTGTTGCCGTCTTCATCCCCATGTTCGCTTTGGCCGGTCTGCTGACCGAGGGTCGCCGCATTTGGATGGATTTCGCAGATGAGTTTATGCGGGAACAATATATCGAGCATTACAACTGGCCCTCGCCCGAGGCGTTCCAGACCATGTTCACCGTCAAGGACAATGCCCTTCTGGCGTTCTGGCTGGCCTTGGCGGCCACGGGTCTTGTGTATATCGGGCGCAAGCTGTGGCGGCGCAGGCATTCGGTGCGGGTGAGTTACAGCAGCGGGCCCGAGGTAGATGCCGAAAAGGGTATGACCCTGCTTGAGATTTCGCAGGCACATGGTGTGCCCCACGCGGCCTTGTGCGGCGGGAAGGGGCGCTGCACCACGTGCCGCGTCATCGTCGAAGAGGGCGCCAGTGCCCTGCCCCCGCCCGGCAATGTCGAGGCCCGCAGTCTGGCCGCTGTCGGCGCCTCACCGCAGACACGGCTGGCCTGCCAGATCCGCCCTACGGAACCGACCACCGTTTTCCGCGTTTTTCAACCGGATGGCGGGCGCATCCGCGGGCATGCCAGTCAGGGGCAGGAACGGAAACTGGCCGTGCTGTTTCTGGACATGCGCGGATTTACCGCCCGCACGACGGGTCAGCTGCCCTATGATATCGTGTTCCTGCTGAACCGGTTCTTCGACGCCGTCGTACCTGCCATCACCAAGGACGGCGGTGTCGTGGACAAGTATATGGGCGACGGGTTGCTGGCGGTTTTCGAGAAACCCGATGCGGCCGCATCCGCCAGCGCGGGGTTGAAGGCTGCGATAGATATCAGCCATGCCCTCGACCGGTTCAACGAACGGCTTGAGGCCGAGGGCAGCCCTGGCATTCGGATCGGAATGGGCTTGCACCTTGGGGATCTGGTGCTAGGTGAGATTGGCGCGCAGGGACATGCCGCAAGAACGATCATCGGCGACGCTGTCAATGTGGCCAGCCGACTGGAAAGCGAGACCAAGGCGTTGGGGGTCGAACTGCTGGTCTCGCAAGAAGTGTTGACGGCTGCGGGCATGGACCTGCCGCCGGAGGGTATCCGGATGTTCCAGCTGCGCGGCGTTGCCGATCCGATTCCCGCCCTGCCAGTCACTCGCGCGTCCGGGCTTGCGCCACACACGCAAAAACAGGAACAGTCATACTTTGCATGATCGGATTATCTACGCCCAGGGGAACCAGATCATCATTTTGATTTCAGAGTTGGAAATTCCTTCCAATCCGCGAGAAATCAGCGCATATCGTCCTTTGTTTCATTGACGCCAGTGGACTTCGCGCGACAGTCGGTGCAAATGCCCCGAAAACGCCCTTGAATCACTGGCAACACAACACTGCGATAAGAGTATTCAGATGACGATGTTAAGCAATCTGGCCCCCATTCCCGAACTTTATGTGTCGTACGACTCGGCCCAGAAACTGAAGGTTGAAGCCGCCGACCTGACCAGTTGGGATCTGAGCCCGCGCCAGATCTGTGATCTGGAACTGCTGATGAATGGCGGTTTCAATCCGCTCAAAGGTTTCCTGAGCGAAGCCGATTACGACAATGTCGTTGAAAACATGCGTCTGGCTGATGGCACCCTGTGGCCGATGCCCATCACGCTGGACGTCAGCGAAGATTTTGCGGACAAGATCGAACTGGGTCAGGATATCGCGCTGCGTGATCAGGAAGGCGTGATCCTGGGCACCATGACGGTGACCGACCGCTGGACCCCGAACAAGGCGCGCGAAGCTGAGAAGGTTTTTGGCGCCGATGACGATGCCCACCCGGCTGTGAACTATCTGCACAATGTGGCGGGCAAGGTCTATCTGGGTGGCCCTATTGTTGGCATCCAGCAGCCCGTTCACTATGACTTCCGCGGTCGCCGCGATACACCAAACGAGCTGCGCGCCTATTTCCGCAAACTGGGCTGGCGGCGGATCGTGGCCTTCCAAACCCGCAACCCGCTGCACCGTGCGCATCAGGAGCTGACTTTCCGCGCTGCCAAGGAAGCGCAGGCCAACCTGCTGATCCACCCGGTCGTCGGCATGACCAAGCCCGGCGACGTGGACCACTTTACCCGCGTGCGCTGCTATGAGGCGGTGCTGGACAAGTATCCCGCATCCACCACCTCGATGAGCCTGCTGAATCTGGCGATGCGCATGGCAGGCCCGCGCGAGGCGGTCTGGCACGGGCTGATCCGTGCCAACCATGGCTGCACCCATTTCATCGTGGGCCGCGATCACGCGGGCCCGGGCAAGAACTCGGCCGGTGAAGATTTCTATGGCCCCTATGACGCGCAGGATCTGTTCCGCCAGTTCCAGGATGAGATCGGCGTTGAGATGGTCGATTTCAAACACATGGTCTATGTGCAGGAACGCGCGCAATACGAGCCGAATGACGAGATTCTGGATAAGGACAATGTCACGATCCTGAACATCTCGGGCACCGAACTGCGCCGCCGTCTGGCCGAGGGCCTGGAAATCCCTGAATGGTTCAGCTTTCCCGAAGTTGTGGCCGAGCTGCGCAAGACCAAGCCGCCACGCAGCCAGCAGGGCTTTACCGTGTTCTTCACCGGCTTCTCGGGCTCGGGCAAATCCACCATCGCCAACGCGCTTATGGTCAAGCTGATGGAGATGGGGGGCCGTCCGGTCACGTTGCTGGATGGCGATATCGTGCGGAAAAACCTGTCATCCGAACTGGGTTTCTCGAAAGAGCATCGCGACCTGAACATCCGCCGGATCGGCTATGTGGCATCCGAGATCACCAAGAATGGTGGCATCGCCATCTGCGCCCCGATCGCACCTTATGCCACCACACGCCGCGCGGTGCGCGAAGAGATCGAACAGTTCGGTGCCTTCTGCGAAGTGCATGTTGCGACCACCATCGAAGAGTGTGAGCGGCGCGACCGCAAGGGTCTGTACAAGCTGGCCCGCGAGGGCAAGATCAAGGAATTCACCGGCATCTCGGACCCGTATGACGTGCCTCAGAACCCCGAACTGCGTGTCGAGACCGAGAATGTCGAGGTCGACAACTGCGCCCATCAGGTATTGCTGAAGCTGGAAAGCATGGGCCTGATCGCAGCCGGCTGAATCTGATGAATGAAACGAAGCGGCCTCCGGTTTACGGGGGCCGTTTTTGTTTTGACGAGGCTGAGGTGTTTGGCAACGTCGACGGGTGTGAGCCGGTTCGTCTATTGCGCGGTCTCTGGCAGGTCAACCTGCCCGCGCATCAGGATATGCCCCTGACCGGCAACCTTGATTCCTGTCATCGCGTCGGCGGGTCCAACGCGCGTGACAACGGCCTGACCGGGGCGGCCCATATCGTGCCCCTGTTCCGCAACGAAACTGTCTTTGGTCATTAGCCCGTATCTCCACAGATAGGCCGCCATGGCCCCGGTGGCGGACCCGGTAAACGGATCTTCGGGCGGGCTGGGCGGGGCCATAAGCAGGCGCGAGAACGTATCGCCCGCGTCGGTGGCCCCTTGGAGCGTCACGAGGAAAGGCTCGGCCATATCCGAGCCGGAATACCCTGCCGTCGCAGCCACTTTCCGCAGCGCGCCCTCGGACAGGCGGGCCGCGCGCAACGCGTCATGATCGCGCAGAACGGTGATACAGAAGGGCAAGCCGGTTGAAACCATCCGGGGTGGCGAGATGATGGCTTCTTGCGGCTGGCTGATCGCCTTTGCCACCAGATCGGCAGGCACATGCGCACCAAATTGCGGTGCGACCTGCGTCATTTCGATCTGGTCGCCCTGCAATCCGATCGAAACCAGACCCGCGCCGGTTTCCAGCGTCAGATTATCGCCGGAGATCATACCGCGCGACCGCATCGCCGCTACGGTGGCAATCGTCGGGTGACCGGCGAAGGGAATTTCGCGGCTGGCCAGAAAATACCGGACGCGGATGTCGGCCACGTCGGACGGGCCGGTGAATGTGCATTCGACCAGAGAGGTTTCGCGCACATATGCCATGCAGACCTCGGCCGAGAGACCCGCGCCGCCATGGACCACGGCACAACCGTTGCCGCCAAATGCACGATTGGTGAAGGCGTCTACCCAGTCGAATTCAAACCAGCTCATGCAGTCGGCTCCGTTACAGGTTAAAAGCGGCAGTTTCGCCGATGCGCATGTGTTGAGGGGAACGTTACAGCCCCACCGGGACAAAGGGGCCGTTCAGTGAACGGCCACAGGTGACAGGTCGTGCTGACGGGCCAGAACGAAAGCCAGCTTGCGGTCGGCCACAAGCGCCAGTTGCTGCCCATCGGAATCGTGCACGGCATAAAGGTGATCCAGATCACCTGCCTGATCGCGCAGATCACGCGGCAGATCGGCAACGTCGACTGTTTTCACATAGACGATACGATCGCCTTCGGTGTTGATTTCAATCGGTGTATTCATTGCTCTTACCCCTTCCGTATGTTGATTGTCTGAACCACGGTTTCCGGCACGGCGCGGGTCAGATCCACATGCAGAAGACCGTTTTCCATGATCGCCTCGCCCACCTCGACCCCGTCGGCCAGCACGAACATGCGCTGAAACTGACGCGCCGCGATGCCACGGTGCAGGAAGATGCGCCCCTCGCTGTCGTCGCGCTGACGGCCCCGGATCACCAGTTGGCGATCCTCGATGGTGATCGACAGATCCTCTTCGGCGAACCCGGCCACGGCAAGGGTGATGCGATAGGAAAAGTCCGAGGTCTGTTCGATATTATAGGGCGGGTATCCTTCATTACCGGCCTTTGCAGACCGTTCCAGAAGGCGTTCCAGCTGCTCGAACCCCAAAAGATGCGGGTATGAGCCAAGAGTAAGTTTCGACACGTATTTTCGTCCTTTATTGTCAAAGCGACGTGGTGCGCGGTCCCGTTCCGGCAACCGCTTGTTATAGAATATGGGAAGAAACCAGGATGTCCACAAGGTCTGGCGCGATAACGTCTGACACACTATCTTGTTGGGCAAGCACCACAACAAGCCCGAGTCGCCAATGAACGCGCCCACCGACCTTTCGATGAAAACCGATGAAGTTCTGCGGGTTGAATTGGAGGTTTTCCGCCGCCAGCACCGCGACCTTGATGAAGCGATCGAGGCGCTGCATGAAAAAGGAACGGCTGATCAGTTGACCCTTCGGCGTCTGAAAAAGGAAAAACTGCGCCTGAAAGACTTCATCCGCCTGATCGAAGACCGCCTGACCCCCGATATCATTGCCTGAACACCCTGTACCGCATTGCCACAAAAGCGGATTTGGCTATAGTGCGCGCTCTTTCTGAGCGCGGGGACGTAAGCGGATGAGCGATGTGACAGTGGGGATCATCATGGGCAGCCAGTCGGACTGGCCCACGATGAAGGAAGCCGCAGATATTCTGGATGAACTGGGCATCGCTTATGAGGCGCGTATCGTTTCGGCCCATCGCACCCCGGACCGGTTGTGGGACTATGGCAAGACCGCCGTGTCGCGCGGGTTGCAGGTGATCATCGCGGGCGCAGGCGGGGCGGCACATCTGCCGGGCATGATGGCCTCGAAAACACGGGTACCGGTGATTGGCGTGCCTGTGCAGACGCGGGCCCTGTCGGGGGTGGATTCGCTGTATTCCATTGTGCAGATGCCCAAGGGATTTCCCGTGGCGACCATGGCAATTGGGTCCGCTGGCGGGGCCAATGCGGGCCTGATGGCGGCGGGCATTCTGGCCTTGCAGGATGAGGCCCTGGCCGCGCGGCTGGATGCCTGGCGCGAGGCCTTGTCAGCCTCGATCCCCGAGGAACCGCAGGGATGAGCAGAATCGGGTTTATCGGCACCGGGCATATCGCCGCGCCGATTGCGCGGCTGATGGCCGCCAAAGGGCATGAGATCAGCGTGACCGAACGCAACGCCGAGGTCTCGGCCGCCCTGAAGGCCGAACTGGGTGTGGCTATCGCGCCGCCGCAGGCGGTGATTGACACCTCGGACATCGTGTTTCTGTGCCTGCGCCCGCATATCGCGGCCGAGGTTCTGACTCCCCTGACCTTTAGCGCCGATCAGCAGGTCGTGTCGGTGATCGCGGCCGTTTCCGCCAAGGATTTGGCCAAGCTTTGCGCACCGGCGTCGGATTTCGTGCAGACCATCCCGCTGGGGTTCTTGCAGTCCGGTGGCTGCCCGATGGCGGCATTTGGAAATGACCGCTTGCTGGCCGAGCTGTTCGAGCCGGAAAACCCCGTGGTCAAGGTTGCGGATGAGGCGGCGCTGAACGCGCATTTTGCAATTTGTGCCATGGTTCCCGGCATTCTGGATTTGATGGCCACCGGGGCCAAATGGCTGGGTGACATGACCGGCGATGCGGACGAGGCCGAGTTCTATGCCACGCAGTTGTTGGCGGGTTTTCTCGCCGCGATGGAGAAAGGCACAGCCGGGCGGTTGGCACAGGAGCGCGACGCTTTGGCGACCGAAGGTACTTTGAGCCTGCAGATGACGGGCACCCTGATCGAACAGGGCGCGCATGAGGCGCTGAGAGCGGCGCTTGGCGCAATTGGAAAACGTTTGGAGAATTAACGATGGCGGACATGCTCGCCCAAGGTGCGGTGATCGGGATTCTGGGTGGCGGCCAGCTGGGCCGGATGCTGTCGGTGGCGGCCTCTCGGCTGGGGTTTGTCAGCCACATCTACGAGCCGGGCGCAAACCCGCCTGCGGGACAGGTTGCGGATCGGGTAACGACAGCGGCCTATGACGATGTCGACGCTTTGACAGCTTTTGCCGATGCGGTGGACGTCATCACCTATGAGTTTGAGAACATCCCGACCGAGGCGCTGGATATTCTGGAAGCCCATCGCCCCATTCGCCCCGGGCGTGAGGCATTGAGGGTCAGTCAGGACCGCCTGACCGAGAAGACGTTCCTGCAGGGGCTTGGCCTGAAAACGGCCCCGTTTGCGGATATCACCAATCTGGATAGCCTGAATGCGGCTATCGAAGTAATCGGCACGCCTGCGATACTGAAGACCCGCCGCTTTGGCTATGACGGCAAAGGGCAGGCCAGATTGCGCAGCCCCGGGGATGCCGAGGCCGCGCTGGCCGACATGGCTGGCGCGCCTGCCGTTTTGGAGGGGTTCGTTGATTTTTCGCACGAAGTTTCGATCATTGCTGCGCGCGGGCTGGACGGTCAGGTGGCCTGTTTCGACCCAGGTGAGAATGTGCACCGGGATGGCATCCTGCACACCACCACCATCCCTGCCCGCCTGTCCCCCGCCCAGCGCACCGATGCCATCCTGCTTGCGGCCAATATTCTGAACGCGTTGGAATATGTCGGTGTCATGGGGGTCGAACTGTTCGTTACACCTGGCGGGCTGATCGTGAACGAGATCGCGCCGCGCGTGCATAACTCGGGCCACTGGACGCAGAATGGCTGCGCCGTAGACCAGTTCGAACAGCACATCCGCGCGGTCGCGGGCTGGCCGTTGGGCGACGGGCAGCGCCACTCGGATGTGGTCATGGAGAACCTGATTGGCGACGATATGGACCGCGTGCCCGAGCTGGCGCGCGAACGGGACGTCGCACTGCATCTTTACGGCAAGGCCGAGATCAAGGCCGGTCGCAAGATGGGACATTTCAACCGGATCAAGCGGTAGAATATCGCGCTACGGCGCGATGCCTTCGGCGAGAGTATTTGGAAAAAGGTGACGCCGGTCTGGTTTCACCCCACAAAGCGCGACGCGATATCCCCTGACATATAGCTGACGCGCCCGCCCGCCAGTGTCGCGGCGACCCGGTGAGTGGTTGCATTAAGGATTACCAGATCGGCGCGTTTGCCCGCGGCAAGCGTGCCCCGGTCCTGCAAGTCCAGCACCCGCGCGGGGCCGGATGAGATCAGCGCCCAGGCCCCTGCGAAATCCAGCAGCCCGGTTTTGGCCAGCATCAGCGCCGCGCGGCGTGGACTGGGATAATGGTAATCCGAGGCCAGCGCATCACAGAGCCCCATGGCGATCAGCTCTACCGCGCTGGCGTTGCCCTTATGCGAGCCGCCGCGGACCACATTAGGCGAGCCGAGAATGACGTGATCCCCGGCAGCGCGCGCGGCCTCGGCGGCCTCAAGCGTTTCGGGAAACTCGGCAATGCGCACCCCTTGGCCGCGCCACCAAGCGCGCGCCTCGGCAGTTGCGTCATCGTGGCTGCCCAGACGCACGCCGATGTCCGCAAGGTCCGAACAGAGCGCTTCAAGCGCCGCCGGAACCTCAGCCTTGTGGGCGTGCATGTCGAGCAGCATCGCAAAATGTGCCTCCGGATTTCGCCCGGCCTTCAAGGCCTGCCCCGTCAGGCGCGGTGGTTTCTTGCCCTGTGCCAAACGATCATGCGGCAGGTGATCATTGAAGACCACGTATGGCACCTGCCAATCGGCGATGCGACGGGCCAGCCCGTCGTAATCCGCGAGCATATTGGTCTCGAACCGCAGTTGCGGGATCAGATCGGTGACCGTGCTGCCCTTGACCGCTGCGATGGCCGCAAACACCTGCGCGGCAAAGTCCGGGCCGCGCACACCGCCTTCCCAGCTGTAAAACTGCGCCAGAACGGCTGTGGTGATGCCGTTGGCGGCCAGTTCAGCCTCGACCGACAGAATGCCCTCGTTCATCTGTTTCATCGCGCCGCGACGTGGGGCTATATGGCGTTCGAACCCATCGCCGTGCAAATCGACAATACCTGGCAGAACTAGATAACCGGTCAGGTCAATCCGCCGCCCGGGCGCGTCATTCTGAACCACCCCATCTGCAATGGCGAAGTCTGTGCGTAACAGCCCTTCACCCGGTAGCAGGACCTCTGCTCCGGTCAATGTCAGTTCCAATGCGGTCATTCTGATGGCTCCGCCCCCGGTTCCGAGCAGTTTTGCCCGATACAGATCTCGTCTATTACGTCCATCACACCGTCCAGCCAAGTGATCTGCGGATCAAACCGGCCGAATTCAATGAAGTGCAGCACCTGCGCCATGACCTGCGGGTTGTTCATCATGAAGGTATGGGTCACCGGCAAGACAAGATGATCGGCCATGCCTTCGACCTTGGTGGACTCGACCGACACCTTGCCATCGTCAGGACCGTCGATCAGAGACGAAAACACGAGGTTCAATGACTGGTCACCTGCGATGACACCCAGTTCGAAATCCACGGGCGGCAGGCGGCTGGGAATACCATCCGGGCCCGTACCCAGTTGAAGACCGGCCGGACCGTTCAGGTATCCGAACACCTCCCACGCGCTGAGTTCATCGACCAGCTGGCTACCCTGATTGGGCGGCCCCAGCATGACGACACGGCCCATGTTTTCAGGGCTGTGGTCCTGCAACCAGTATCGCAACAGGATGCCGCCCATGGAATGCGCAACGACATTGACGGTATCAGTGCCGCAGGCTGCAAACGCTTGCGGGATGGTTTGTTCGGCCAGTTCGGGGATTCCGATTTCGGTCGATGGGTAACCCGGGCGCACGACGGAATAGCCATTCGCTTTGAACAGTTGTTCCATCACGCTGAACGACGCCTCGGTCCGGGCAAGACCGTGCAGCAGGACAACGCATTTCGCATTGGCCACGGCGGGAATAAGGCAACAAAGCAGGGCGATCAGAATTCTCATACCCGCCAGATAAAGCCTGTGCGCCCACGTTAAAAGACCTTCCCACGTTGACGTCGCAGGACAGCCAGCGCGATACCGCCCAAAACCAGTGCCGCACCAACAAGCAGCCGCACACCCGCGCTTTCCCCCAACAACACCACGCCGCCCACAATCGCGATCACCGGCACGCTGAGCTGAACGACTGCCGCCGTCGAAGGTGCCAGTTGGGGCAGAACGCGATACCACAAGGCGTATCCCAGACCCGAGGTCACGCCACCTGACAAGGCCGCAAGGAGATAGCCCAATCCGGTCATGTGCCACTCTGCCCCTGTGGCCATCAGGGCCAACGCGGTCACCGGCAGCGCGACGATGAAATTTGCAGCCGTGCCCTGCAACGCATCAGGCTCGGACCGCCCGGCCAGTGAATAGGCCGCCCAGCCGATCCCGGCGGCAATCATCAAAACGGTTCCGGTTGGATCGACCTGCACTGTTCCTGTGGGCCACAGGACACAGGCCAGACCACCCAGCGCAATCGCTGCTCCGGCCAGCTGTCGGCGGGTAGGTTTGGTCCCGGTAAGGGCGGTGGCGGCGAACATGGTGATCTGCACAACGGCAAACAGGATAAGCGCGCCCAGCCCCGCATCCAACGTCAGATAGGCAATGGAAAACCCGATCATATACAGGGAAAGCGACCCGGCCCCGATGAACCGCCTGCAGGTGCGCAGCGGCAAATGTCCTCTGCGCAGCACAACCAGTGCGGCCAGAACCAGCGCCCCCGCCAGAACCCGGATAATGGCAAACCCCGCGGGATCACTGGATCCGCTGTCGATAGCCAGCCGGTTCAGAATGGAGTTCGTCGCAAAGGCGCACATGGTCAGGGCGGTCAGAAGGAACAGTCGCATTGCAACCACATACCGACTTGGCGGCAGGTTGGACACTCACAATTCGGGCACACGCGACCCAGCCTTCATCTTTTCCAAAATACTCCCGCCGGAGGCGTGGCCGCATTGCGGCCATTAGAAACGAAACGGGGCCGCCAAAAGGCGACCCCGTCCGTTAGTACTTTGGCTTCCCCTCTCGACGGCTTGACCTTACAGCCAAACGCCTGTCAGGGGTCGTCAGAATTCGCCGAGGCGAATTCGACGTGCTTACATCATGCCGCCCATGCCGCCCATGTCGGGCATGCCGCCAACAGGTGCATCTTTTTGCGGTTTGTCTGCAACCATCGCTTCGGTAGTGACCAGCAGGCCGGCAACAGATGCCGCGTCTTCCAGAGCGGTACGAACAACTTTGGCCGGGTCGATCACGCCGAACGAGAACATGTCGCCATATTCTTCGGTCTGAGCGTTGAAACCAAAGGCCGGATCCGAAGACTCGCGCACTTTGCCTGCAACAACCGCGCCGTCAACGCCTGCGTTTTCGGCGATCTGGCGCAGCGGCGCTTCGATGGCCTTGCGCACGATGTTGATGCCTGCGTCCTGATCAGCGTTTGCGCCTTTCAGCGATTCCAGTGCTTTACCGGCCTGAACCAGCGCAACACCACCGCCTACAACGACGCCTTCCTGAACGGCTGCGCGCGTTGCGTTCAGAGCATCGTCCACACGGTCCTTACGCTCTTTCACTTCAACTTCGGTCATGCCGCCGACGCGGATAACGGCAACACCGCCTGCCAGTTTGGCAACGCGTTCCTGCAGCTTCTCACGGTCGTAATCCGACGAGGTTTCTTCGATCTGGGTGCGGATCTGGGCAACACGTGCTTCGATCTCGGCTTTCTCGCCAGCACCGTCGACGATGGTGGTTTCGTCTTTGCTGATCTCGATCTTCTTGGCGGTGCCCAGCATGTCCATGGTGACATTCTCAAGCTTCATGCCCAGATCTTCGCTGATCACCTGACCACCGGTCAGGATTGCGATGTCCTGCAGCATGGCTTTGCGGCGATCGCCGAAGCCCGGTGCCTTGACAGCAGCAATTTTCAGGCCGCCGCGCAGTTTGTTGACAACCAGAGTTGCCAGCGCTTCGCCTTCAACGTCTTCTGCAATGATCAGCAGCGGCTTTTGCGACTGGATCACCTGCTCGAGCAGCGGAACCATCGGCTGCAGCGAGGACAGTTTCTTTTCGTGCAGCAGGATCAGGCAGTCGTCAAGCTCGGCCACCATCTTGTCTGCGTTGGTGACGAAGTAAGGCGACAGGTAGCCACGATCGAACTGCATCCCTTCGACAACATCGGTCTCGGTTTCCAGACCTTTGTTTTCTTCGACGGTGATGACGCCTTCGTTGCCGACCTTCTGCATCGCGTCTGCGATCTGCTGGCCAATTTCAGCTTCGCCGTTGGCCGAGATGGTGCCAACCTGAGCAACTTCTGCCGAGTCTTTGACTTCACGCGAAGCAGCACGGATGCCTTCGACAACTTTGGCTGTTGCCAGGTCGATACCGCGCTTCAGGTCCATCGGGTTCAGGCCCGCTGCAACCTGCTTCAGGCCTTCTTTTACGATGGCCTGCGCCAGAACGGTCGCGGTGGTGGTGCCGTCACCGGCTTCGTCATTGGTGCGGCTGGCGACTTCTTTCACCATCTGCGCGCCCATGTTTTCGAACTTGTCTTCCAGTTCGATTTCCTTGGCAACCGAAACACCGTCTTTGGTGATGCGCGGTGCGCCGAAGGATTTGTCCAGTACCACGTTGCGGCCTTTGGGGCCCAGGGTCACTTTGACAGCATCAGCCAGGATGTTCACACCCCGGAGCATCTTGTTGCGGGCATCGGTGTCGAACTTGACGTCCTTTGCAGCCATGTCGTTTCTCCTTGAGAAAATGTGTTGAGTGGAAGATCAGAGAAAGCGCGGGCTTACTCGATGATCCCCATGATGTCGCTTTCTTTCATCATCAGCAGCTCTTCGCCGTCGACCTGAACCTCGGTGCCCGACCATTTGCCGAACAGGATCTTGTCGCCAGCCTTGACCGCCATTGCGATCAGCTCGCCGCTGTCCTTGCGCGCGCCTTCGCCGGTTGCGACGACTTGGCCTTCGCTGGGCTTTTCTTTTGCGCTGTCAGGAATGATCAGTCCGCCTGCGGTTTTTTCATCGCTTTCGGTACGGCGAACCAGCACACGGTCATGAAGCGGTTTCAATGCCATCTTTGCAGCTCCTTGGGCTCAAAGTTTTGTTTATCCTCCCCTCGCCTTTCGACGAGGCGTTAGCACTCGGTGTGTATGAGTGATAACGACGCATAGCTAGGGAGTCTAAAACGCCGAGTCAACAAGGTGTTTGGGATTTTTTTAACAACGCCTCAGTCAGCCTGTTCCCAGCTGTAGGCCCAGTGTTTCAAGCCGTCTGTTCCCTCAGAAGTAAGAGCGTAGACACCTTTTTCAACCTTCTCGAACCACCCATAGTGATTTTCCCGCATCAACCGGGTGGCGACCGGAACACCCGCCGATCTGGCAACCTCGGCCCCTTTGGCCGGGCCGTGTTCGGCCAGAAAGGCCGCGCATTTCAGCGCATCCTGACGGTAGGCCGTCACGATCCCGTGACGTGTCGCGCCCCCGGAATTGGGGTCGCCCTCCAGCCGAGCGAATTCACGCAGCAGCCGCGCCGCCCTGGCCTTGTCCTTGCGCGGCACATATGGGCCCGGGTCGCATTGCACCTCGACCGTGCCATCGGCGCGTACGGTGATCAGACCCAGGCCAAGCCTGCGGCACAGAGCCAGATTGTCCCTGAGCGCCCGCCGGGCCGTGCGCCCGGTGGGTTTGCTGACCCCGATATAGACCTGATCCGTGAGTTTCAGGCGGGTAATCGCCTGATGGAAAAGGGACAGCGTGAACCTGAGCTTGAGTTCGACAATCACAGGCGGCTCGTCTTCGCGCATGGCGACGATATCGGCTGCGCCCACTTCTCCTTTGACGGTGTATCCCTGACGCTCCAAAAGCGCCTTGATCGGGGGATAGAGGTCCTGCTCGCGGTTCATGGGCCTATGCTACGCAGATTGTTGAGGAATACCAGACGGGTTGCTTGAACATGGGCCGCAGGCATGGCTATGTCTGGGACACCTTGATGACACAACACCGGATGGGTTCATGCGCCTGCTGACGTTTCTCGCTTTTCTACTGGCCCCGATCACGGCTGCGGCTGCGTGCGATGGGCAGGACCTGCGCCCACTGCTGTCAGATGACGCGCTGGCCGAGTTGCAACGCGCCGTGGCGGACATCCCCTTTCCGGAAGGCAACCACTGGATTGCGCGCAAGGATGATACGGTTCTGCACATCGTTGGCACCCTGCACACTTATGACGAACGTATGGAAAAGGTGGTTGAACGCCTGTCTCCGGACCTGAGCCAGGCTGACGCATTCTATTTCGAAGTCACCCAGACTGAAATGGATGCTTTCGAAAAAAACCTGGCCAATAATCTCAGCGCCGTAATGATCACTTCCGGGCCGACCCTGATCGACCTGATGGGAGATGAAGATTGGGCCGCATTCTCGACCGCGTTGCACCAGCGCGGCATTCCCGGCTGGATGGCGGCCAAAATGCGACCGTGGTTCTTGAGCATGATGCTGAGCATCCCGCCCTGCATGATGGAAGATCCGAACGGGACCTACGGCATGGACGCCCGCCTGAACGATCTGGCCGCAGAAAACGGCATTCCGCAATACTCGCTGGAACGTATCGACGACCTGATCGCCATGTTCGACAGCCACCCTCTAGAACAGCAGGTCGAGTCGCTGGTGCGGCTGTCCGGGGCGATGATGGGAAGCAACGATCAACTGGCCACCATGGCCAATGGATATCTGGAAGAAAAGCACGCCGAGATCATACAACTCGCCCGCCTGCAGGGGTTCGAGGAATCCGGGCTGAGCCGGGACGTCTTCGATGAGGAATGGAACGGGTTCGAGCAGCAAATGCTTGTCCAGCGGAATGCCCTGTGGATGGAGCATATTCTGGCCATCACGGATCAGACGGCAGTGATCGCGGTCGGCGCAGGTCATCTGAGTGACGATCACGGTTTGCTGAACCAGCTGGAGCAGGCCGGATACACGCTGACACGCGCCGCTTTCTAAGCTGGTTCAGCGGTTTTCAGACCAAGCGTCGCAGACGGGCTGCTGTGGCGTGACAAGGACGTTTGTCCGCCCTATAACGCGCGCAAATTTCCATTCCGCAGGACGCTGACATGACAACGCTCGTATTTGGTCACAAATCCCCCGACACCGATTCCACAGGCTCGCCGATCCTGTGGTCGTGGTACCTCAACGAAATCAAAGGTGTGCAGGCCGAGCCCGTGCTGTTGGGCGAGCCCAACACCGAAGCGGCGTTCATGCTGGACAACTGGGATCTGCCCAAACCACGCATCCTGGACGATCTGGCAGCGGACACTCCGGTGGTTATCGTCGACACCAACAACCCTGCCGAACTGCCCGCCAACGTCAATGACGCTGACATCCGCGCCATCATCGACCACCACAAGCTGGTCGGTGGTCTGGAAACCAAAGGCCCGATCGACATCACCGTGCGCCCGCTGGCCTGCACGGCCACCATCATGGTTGACCTGATGGGCGACGATGCAGCCAAGATGCCCGACGCCATCAAGGGCGCGGCACTGACCTGCATCCTTTCGGACACGCTGGAATTCCGCTCGCCCACCACCACGCCCCATGACCGCGAGGTCGCAGAGCGGCTGGCAGCCGAGTTGGAGCTGGATATCTCGGCTTACGCGGCAGATATGTTTGCGGCGAAATCGGATGTCTCGTCCTTCTCGGATGCCGAACTGATCCGCATGGACAGCAAGGAATACGAAGTCGATGGCACCAAATTCCGCGTCTCGGTTCTGGAAACCACTGCGCCGGGTGTCATTCTGGACCGCAAGGCAAGCCTGGCGGGTTCGATGGTGGATGTCGCCAAAGAAGACGGTGTCGATCAGGTGCTGCTGTTCGTCGTCGATATCCTGAACGAGGAAGCCACCCTGCTGGTGCCCAATGATCTGGTCAAAACCGTTGCCGAGAAAAGCTTTGGTGCATCCGTCGATGGCGACGCCGTGGTTCTGCCGGGCATCATGAGCCGTAAAAAGCAGATCATTCCGAACCTGAAGGTCTGAAAAAACACGCGGGGTCCGTCATTCTGAGTAAAACGGGCCTCGCATTATTGGTCTTCAGTCTGCGCCTTCGGCATTGCGCTTAAACAGACCTTTACCCAACCGACGAAATACAGGGCGGCCACCGATCGATTGGTGGCCAATCCCTTGCCAATCGGTCATAAGGCTCGTGCAGTTTCAGCTTGAGGCCACATATGACCCAGATCGTTCACGCGCTGTCCGAAATCTCTGTCCGCTACAAAGCGTTGTTTGTCGATCTGTGGGGGTGCGTTCACAATGGGATCACGGCCTATCCCGAAGCTGTCGCAGCCCTTCAAGCCTATCGCGCGGACGGGGGGCTTGTTGTGCTGGTCACGAACTCGCCCAAACCCCGTGCGGGCGTGGCCGAGCAACTGGTGCAGTTCAATGTTCCCGCAGATGCCTATGACACCATTGCCACCAGCGGCGATTCCGCACGGTCGGCGATGTTCCGTGGTGCTGTCGGGCACAAGGTTTACTTCATGGGGGAATGGCAGCGCGATGCGGGCTTTTTCGAGCCCCTGAAACTGCTGCACCACCCGATCCATATTGAACGTGTCCCGCTGAGAGAGGCCGAAGGGATCGTCTGCTGTGGCCCTTTTGATCCGATGGCCGACCCGGACGTGAACCGCCCCGATTTCCTCTATGCCAAGCAGATGGGCATGAAGCTGCTATGCGCAAACCCCGATATTGTTGTCGATCGCGGCGAGGTGCGCGAATGGTGTGCAGGCGCTTTGGCAAAGCTCTATACCGAGATGGGCGGCGAGAGCCTGTATTTCGGCAAGCCGCACCCACCGATCTACGATCTGGCGCGCCGCAGGTTGCAGGAACTGGGCCATGATATCCCGGACAGCGACATTCTGGTGATCGGCGACGGCCCCCATACGGACATTCTGGGGGGCATGGGTGAAGGCATTGATTCCCTGTTCATTTCGGGCGGGCTGGCGGCTGCTGAGACAAAAACGTCGCACCATCCGGATCACGAATCCCTAACGGCTTATATCGAAAGGGAAAAGATCAACCCGACCTACACAATCGGGCGATTGAGATAGCAAGAAAAGACTTGATTTTCTGCAGTTGCGAAGTAATAAAGTTGCCAACCTAGGCCGGATAGTGGTTTTTTCTTTCTCGGTCGATTTCGAGTGAGGGCAACATGTTGGACAATCTTCCACGCGGAACGATCTGTATCGAAGACATCGAAATGGGAATGTCCCGCCACCTGCGCAAAGTGGTGACGGACGAAGATATCGAGATGTTTGCGCAGATCTCGACAGACCGGAACCCGGTGCATCTGGATGATGATTATGCCCGCGATACAATCTTCGAAGGGCGTATCGCGCACGGGATGCTGACAGCTGGGCTGATTTCGGCCGTGATTGGCGAACAACTGCCGGGCCATGGCACGGTCTATATGGGGCAGTCACTGAAGTTCCTGGCCCCCGTGCGCCCCGGTGACATGGTTTACGCCGAGGTCAAAGTTATCGACATCGACTTTTCCAAGCGTCGCGTCAAACTGGATTGCCATTGCTCGGTCGAGGGCAAGAAGGTTCTGATCGGTGAAGCCATGGTACTGGCCCCGTCGCGCAAGTTCGACTGATCGGCGAACACTTCCATGCAAAAGGCGCCCGACCGGCGCCTTTTTTGTTTGGACGCTGTTTTTTGCCTGTGCCTTTCAGGACGGTCGGGCGCGTTTTCGCCCTTTCAACGCACCGGATTCCAGAATGATCTCTGACACCACGTGTTCGCGCCTGTAGGCCATCACATGAACGCCGGACACCCCCGCGATATCGCGGATCTGCTGGATCAGTTCGATACAGATCTTCTTGCCCTCGTCAGCTGGCTTTTCGGCTTTCTCCATCCGCTCGATGACCTGATCGGGGATGTGAATGCCGGGAACATTGCTGCGCATCCAGCGTGCCGCACGCGCTGACGCGATGGGGCCGACGCCCGCGATGATGAACACTTTCTTGTCCAGCCCCGCATCCCTCACCCGCGCCATGAATTTCTCGAACAGCGGAATGTCGTAGATGTAATTGGTCTGAATATACTCGGCCCCGGCCTCAACCTTCTTTGCCAGACGGTCAGGTCGCCAGTCATAAGGCGGGATACAGGGGTTTTCGGCAGCACCAAGGAACAGTTGCGGCGGGCGCGTGATCTTACGACCAGAAAGGAACATTCCCTGATCGCGCATCGTGCGGATCGTCCGCAACAGGGTCAGGGAATCGAAATCGAAAACCGGTTTTGCCCCCGGCTGATCCCCGACGCCGACGCCGTCGCCGGTCAGGCACAGCACGTTACTGACGCCCAACGCCGCAGCCCCCAGAACATCTCCCTGAATGGCAATCCGGTTCCGGTCGCGGCAGGAAATCTGATAGACCGGAGAATAACCCGCGCGCGTCAGCAAGGCACAAATCCCAATCGAGGACATGTGACAGTTCGCGCCCGAAGCATCGGTTGCATTGATCGCGTCAGCCACTTCACCAAGCGGTTGGGCCGCCTGAAAAACATCCTCGGGGTCGGCACTGTCGGGTGGGTTCAATTCGGCGGTGACTGCGAAACGGCCTGAACGGAGTACCTTTTCCAACCGGCTGTGCGACACATATCCTTGGGGAACCGGAACATAGCCAATCGGCTCCACCTCGTTGCGATGGGTATCACTCATTTCTTCAGTTCCCGGTTTATCGCGTTGGGTGGTTCGGCGGCCAGTGGTGCCGCAGAAGGTTCATTCTCGCGCGCTTCGGGGAATGCCTCGGCCAGCGCCAATCGGGCAGCATCCCGGGTCTCGCGCTCGTGCGCTGCAATCTCGCGGCTGACCCGCAACCAGGATGACGAGCCTTTCAACGTGTGCTCCACCGGTGGCAGAACTTCTTTTATCTTGTCGGCTCCGTTCCGCATGCGGCTGGCTCCGTTCCAAGCCAGGGCCCAGACACATTTCATATCCGGCTTCACCTCACAAAACTCGCCGGGACGTACGCCGCCACATGGGCCATTGCGCAATTGCTTTGGGCAGTTCATCGGGCAGGACATGCCGGTGGATGACAACACGCATTGCCCGCACATCTTGCAATCGAACAACAGGGTTTTGACGCCCTTCTCGACCAGTGCGATGGGGCGTTCGACGCGGTTATATCCGATCTTTGCAAATAGCGGGTCCATCGCGACCATGCCGCGTTCGACACATTTATAGATCCACTCGAAAGTGCGGGCATGACGAATCGCGAACAGTCGCATTCGGTACATGGGTCTGCCTCCTGTGCTGGGTTCGTTCGAACCTGGCCGGGCTTTGATCCGGTGCGCCTTAATCCAGGGGACCGGATTTTCAGTCTAAACCCGGAGTTTTTTTTGAATCAAGCGGTTGGAGGCGCTTGGCCTGAAATACTTGGATTGGCCTCGTGCGGTTTCCCGGCCAAGCGAAATGTTCAAAGCTCATTCGCAGGATCGCTTTCTTCGAAATCAAACTGCCGCTTGAACAAATTGACTCGCGCCGCTACGCAATCGTCTATGCACATCATCCGGGATATCCAGTTCGTCCAGCCAGAAGATCGCGGCGCCAGCGTGGCAATCGGGAATTTCGACGGCGTTCATTTGGGGCATCAGTCGGTCATTGAACTGGCCCGTAATGCAGCGCCGGACGCGCCGCTGGGTGTGTTGACCTTCGAGCCGCATCCGCGGGAGTATTTTGCGCCTGACACGCCTCCGTTCCGCCTGATGCGGGGCAATGCGCGAGCGCACCGGCTGGAGAAGCTGGGCGTAGAGAAGCTTTATGAACTGCCGTTCAACGCCGCGCTGGCCGGGCTTTCGCCAATGGATTTTGCGCGCAACGTGATCTGCGACGGGCTGGGCCTGTCGCATGTCGTGGTGGGTGCGGATTTCTGCTTTGGCAAGGGCCGCAGCGGCACGGCGCAGGATCTGGTGCGGTTCGGGCAGGACATGGGGTTCGGTGTGACGATTGCGCCTTTGATGGAACGGTCGGAAAATGTTGTATCCTCAACCGCCATTCGCACCGCGCTGAGCGACGGCCGCCCACGGGACGCAGCCGCGATGCTGGGACACTGGCACCGGATCGAAGGCGAAGTGATCGGGGGCGAACAGCGCGGGCGCGAGCTGGGCTTTCCCACCGCGAACATGTCCATCGAAGGGCTGCATCCGCCAAAATTCGGTGTCTACGCCGTACTGGTGGATGTGTTGGATGGGCCGCATAAGGGCAGCTATCACGGTGCGGCCTCGATCGGGGTGCGCCCGATGTTTAACGGCCAAGTGCCCAATATCGAAACCTTCCTGTTCGACTTTTCGGGCGATCTGTACGGGGCGACCCTGTCGGTGGGTCTGATCGACTTTCTGCGCCCCGAGATGACATTCGACGGGCTGGAGAGTCTGATCACGCAGATGGATGCCGACTGCGAACAGGCCCGCGGTATATTGACCGCCCTATGAGTGTTGATCCGATTGAACGCGCGGGCCTGCCTGCCCGGTTTTGGGAACGCAAACCCCTGCGCCAAATGAACCAGCGCGAGTGGGAGGCATTGTGTGATGGCTGCGGCAAATGCTGCCTGAACAAGCTGGAAGATGAAGACACGGGCGAGGTTGCCCTGACCTGCGTCGCCTGCCGCTTGCTGGATGATGAAAGCTGCCGCTGCGTACAATACGACATCCGGCATCAATTCGTGCCCGAATGCATCGTCATGACCCCCGACAATATCGACGAACATGCCTATTGGTTGCCGCAAACCTGCGCGTATCGGTTGCTGTGGGAAGGCAAACCGCTTTACGACTGGCACCCGTTGATATCTGGTACAGCGGACAGTGTGCACGCTGCCGGGGTCTCGGTTCAGGGGCGCACGGTATCTGAATTCGAAACGCCCATGGAAGAATGGGAAGATTACATAATCGAGGAGCCAAGCTGATGCATTTCGCGTCTGACAATTCCGGGCCGGTTCATCCACAGGTCATGGCCAGGCTGGCCGAGGTCAATCAGGGCTATCAGATTGCCTATGGCGCGGATACGCTGATGAACGAGGTGCGCGACCGTATCCGCAGCATATTCGAGGCTCCGGGTGCTGTGGTCTATCTGGTGGCGACCGGGACAGCAGCGAATTCGCTCGCCCTTGCAACATTGTCAAAGCCTTGGGAAACGGTCTTCTGTTCCCCTGTCGCGCATATCCACGAGGACGAATGCAACGCGCCGGAATTTTACAGCGGCGCCAAGCTGACCCTGGTACCGGGCGGAGACAAGATGACCCCTGAGGCTTTGCGCGGGTCAATTCTGGGCGAGGAAACACGCGGCGTACATGGGCCGCAGCGCGGACCTGTGTCGATCACACAAGTGACCGAGCGCGGATCGGTCTATTCGCTGGCAGAGTTGCAGGCCCTGTGCGAGGTCGCCAAGACGTACGGCCTGCCCGTGCATCTGGACGGCGCGCGCTTTACCAACGCGTTGGTTGCGCTGAACTGTTCCCCTGCGGATATGACATGGAAAGCAGGTGTAGATGCTGTCAGTTTTGGTGGCACCAAGAACGGTCTCATGGGTGTCGAGGCGGTTGTGTTCTTTGATGAAAGCAAAGCCTGGGAGTTTGAGCTGCGGCGCAAGCGCGGGGCGCATCTGTTTTCCAAACACCGCTATCTGTCCGCTCAGATGGCGGCCTATCTGGAAGACCACCTGTGGCTGAAGATGGCGCGTCAGGCCAATGACAACTGCGCCCGCTTGGCCGAGGGGTTGCGCGCCAAGGGGGCCGCATTTCTGCACGAACCGCAGGCCAATATGATCTTTGCCTCATTCCCACGCGCGAAGCACAAGCAACTGCACAAGGCAGGCGCGGTTTATCACCTTTGGGGTGCAGAGCTGGAAGGCGAGGATAACAACGAAAACCTCGCGTGCAGGCTGGTTTGCGACTGGTCCATCGGAGCGGCGGAGATCGATCAGTTTCTCAATCTGCTTTGACGCCTAACGGGGCGTTGGTCTGCCAGAACGCCCGCAGCAAAGCGCCGGTTTCATCAGGGTGTGAAATCGGCAGCATGTGCCCTGCGCCGTTTATGCGTTCATGGCGCGCATCAGGCAGGCGCCGTTGCAGCCCTGCGCAAATCGCGTGGATCACTGGCGGCGTCTCTGACCCGCTCAGCAACAGGGTCGGCATCGATGCGCGCCGGAGCCGATCCGGGTCAAGCAACCCTGCCTGATCGTCATAGAGCACAGGGTGCACAGCCGGAACCGCATCGATTCCACGCACCATATTTGCCCGCGTGCGCTCGGGCAAATCAGGCCATTTGGGGCTGATCTTCGTGCTCCACGCCCTGTTGAACAGGCGCGCGGCCAGAGCCTTGTCACCAGATTCGAAGGCCGCACTGACTGGCTCGGAGTCCCGTTCGTGCTGTTCGAACAACAGCGGCGCATCCTGTTTCGCAACTGCAAAGAACACGGGTTCGATCAGGATCAGGCTGCGCACGCGCTCGGGATGTTCAATCGCCAACCTGAGTGCGATCATCGCCCCAAAGGAATGCCCGATCACATCCATGGGTTTCGTCAATTCAGCCAAGGCCGGTCTTGTCACTGCGTCAAAGAAATCAACCTGCCCGTCCCAATCCGGGCTGCGCCCATGCGACAGCATATCCGGGGCAACAAATGTCGCACAGCCATTCAGCGCACTGGCCAAACCTGACCAGGCACCGGAATGCGCAATCGTGCAATGGAGGGCGAGCAGTTTCCGCTCCCCCTCACCCAAGTGCCTGACGAAAACGGATTGCATCGTGGCCCTGACCGTCACCCGTTCATCTCGGCCAGATGCTGGTCCAGATCGTCCAGCCTGTCCTGACCCCAGAACCGCTGGTCGTCGGGCGTGATGTAGAACGGTGCGCCGAAGACACCCCGGTCCACGGCTTCCTCGAGGTTGGCGGCATAGGTTTCTGCCCCCACCAGCAAGCCGCTGTCTGCCAGACCGGGATCAAACCCGGCTTGCGTCAGACATTCGCGGATGACATCGTCCTGTGCGATATCCTTTTCCTCGGCCCAGCAGGCGCGAAGGAAGCTATGACACAGCTTACCCACATCGCCCGAGCCGTCCTTGATCGCGGCAATAACCGCATAAGATGACGGGGCCATGTTGGTCGGCCAGTGCGCGGGTTTCAGATTGAACTCCATCCCCAGATTCTTCGATTGGCGCAGCAGCTCCTGTGCGCGGTACTCGATACGAGAGATATGCCGGTCTTTCGGAGGGGTCCCCCCGGTGCGCGCGAACAGGGCGATAATGTCCAGCGGCTTATAGTTGATCGTCGCGCCGTGTTTCGCCGCGATTTCTTCCAACCGCATCCCTGCCAGATAGGAATAGGGCGAGAGTGTCGCAAAAAAGTAGTCAATCTGGGTCATGTGCACTTTCTCCGCTGCGTTACCTTTGCGGGACGGTAAGGCCATGCTAAGCGGTGTCAACATCACGATTCTGTCACATTGCCATTGCTGCCCGGGGACCTCAGCCGATGCCGACACTTCACGAACCCAAGCTTATCGCTGGGAACGCCAACCTTCCGCTTGCCCAAGCCATCGCACGCCGCATGAGCCTGTACCGAGGCGTTGATCAGGGTCTGGTCGATGCGCGTGTCGAACGGTTCAACGACGGTGAGATTTTCGTGGAAGTGTTCGAAAATGTGCGCGGCGAGGATATGTTCATTATCCAACCGACCTCGAACCCGGCCAATGACAACCTGATGGAACTGCTGATCATCGCCGATGCGCTGCGCCGGTCGTCCGCGCAGCGGATCACCGCCGTGATCCCGTATTTCGGGTACGCCCGTCAGGACCGTCGCACCAAGGCCCGCACGCCCATCAGCGCCAAGCTGGTGGCCAACATGCTGACAGGGGCCGGGATCGAACGGATCCTGACCATGGACTTGCATGCGGCCCAGATTCAGGGCTTTTTCGATATGCCCGTGGACAACCTTTATGCCTCGCCCATCTTTGCGCTGGATGTGAGGCATCAGTTCAAGGGAAATCTGGATGAAATCATGGTCGTTTCACCTGACGTGGGCGGCGTGGCCCGCGCGCGTGAACTGGCCAAGCGGATCAACGCCCCTTTGTCGATCGTGGACAAGCGCCGCGAGAAAGCGGGCGAAGTGGCCGAGATGACCGTGATCGGGGATGTGAAGGACAAGATCTGTCTGATCGTCGACGACATGTGCGACACCGCCGGAACGCTGTGCAAGGCAGCGCAGGTGCTGCTGGATAACGGTGCGAAAGAGGTTCATTCCTACATCACGCATGGCGTCATGAGCGGCCCTGCGGTGGAACGGGTGACAAATTCGGTGATGAAGTCGCTGGTGCTGACCGACACGATCCAGCCAACCAAAGAGATTTTGGGCGCCAAGAACATCCGCATTGTTCCGACCGCGCCTATCTTTACGCAGGCGATCCTGAACATCTGGAACGGAACCAGCGTGTCATCCCTGTTCGAAGACAAGACGCTGACGCCGATCTACGAATCCATGTACCAGATGGATTGAGTTTGGACGGGTCGACAGAATGTGTCGTCCCTTTCTTTTTGAACCACCGGTTGCGCACAAGTCTGCCTCATGCGCGCGATCAGCGACACAAGCGGACCGATCTCCATGACTGGCAACAAACGCATTGTTCTTTCCAGCGACCACGCGGCTATCGAGCTGCGTCAGGCCGTGGCCAACCACATCGCGCAGCAAGGCTGGGACGTGGTCGATATCGGCCCGACGACCCATGAAAGCACCCATTACCCCAAACACGGCAAGGCCGCGGCACTGGCCGTAGCCTCGGGTGATTGCGGATTGGGGATTATCCTCTGCGGCACGGGTCAGGGCATCATGATGGCCGCAAACAAGGTGCCCGGCATTCGCTGCGGCGTCTGTTCGGACGCGTTTTCCGCCCGGATGATCCGCCAGCATAACAATGCCAATATGCTGTCGATTGGCGCGCGTGTTGTCGGCGAAGGACAGGCGCTGGATATTGTGGATGCGTTTCTGGGTGCCGAATTTGAAGGCGGCCGCCACGCCACACGGGTCGACATGATCGAAGCGCAGGGCGACTGAGGCCTGCGCCTGTCCTGCAAGCCCAGGATCAGGAAATGTCCCAGTCGTCCGGGTGCGCCACCTCTCCAAACGCGGTCCAGCTGATCCGGATGCGGGCAATCCGCGTGTCGGACCAAGTCCGAAACACCGCTTCAAACCCTTCTGTGGTGACATTTTCTGCCTGAACCTCGGCGCGCAGGGCTGATGATGTGTCGACATCCCAAAGGGAAATCCCGATCTGAACAATGGGCGGGCTAAGAAACGTGTCCTTGAATTGGATGGGTTTCCGACGTTCGCGGGGGCCTTCGCCAGTCCACATGTCCCCGCCTTCGGCAAATTCCGAAAACAGAACACTTTCACCTTGATCGATGCCAATGGGATGGGTCAGAAATTTTTTCATGTATTCATCATTATACTTGAATTTCCGCAACTTATCCCTGCTTTTTGGCAAAAGCACGACAAAAAAACGGCCCCGCAATCGCGAGGCCGTTCCAATTTTTCACTGTTAAGCCAATTACAGGCTCATATGCGTCCCAAGCGCTTCCATGTCGGCCAGCAGCTTGGCGGCTTCGTCGACGATCGACATATCGTCGCCGCCCTTTGCCGCTTCGTGCGAGGCGCGTGCCTCGGCAATCAGCTCGTCCATATGCGAACGGGTGATTTCCGAAACCGGAACCGCCTTTTCGGCCAGAACCGACAGGCTGTCGCCGTTGATCTGGGCAAACCCGCCGGTGACCAGGTATTCGCTGGACCCTTCGGGTGCCTCAACCTTCAGCAGACCGGGGCGCAGCGTTGTGATGGTGGGGGCGTGATCGGGCATCGCCGTCATGTCCCCGTCTGCGCCGGGAATCTGGACCGCGGTGACCTCGAGCGAAGCTAAGCTCCGCTCGGGGCTGACGAGGTCGAAATGCATCGTGTTTGCCATCAGGGATACTCCTTAGGCGGCTGCTGCTGCCATTTTTTCGGCTTTGGCGATCACTTCGTCGATGCCGCCAACCATCAGGAAGGCTGCTTCGGGCAGGTGATCGTATTCGCCAGCCACAACGGCCTTGAACGACGAGATGGTGACATCCAGAGGAACCTGAACCCCCGGCGAGCCGGTGAAGACCTCGGCCACGTCGAACGGCTGTGACAGGAAGCGTTCGATCTTACGGGCACGGGCCACGGTCAGCTTGTCCTCTTCCGACAGTTCGTCCATGCCGAGGATGGCGATGATGTCCTGCAGCGACTTGTAGCGCTGGAGGATCTGCTGAACGTCGGTCGCAACCTTGTAGTGCTCTTCCCCGACGATGGCCGGGTCGAGCAGGCGCGAGGTCGAGTCGAGCGGGTCAACCGCAGGGTAGATACCCTTTTCCGAGATCGCACGGTTGAGAACGGTGGTCGCGTCGAGGTGCGCAAACGAAGTTGCCGGCGCGGGGTCGGTCAAGTCGTCCGCAGGCACGTAGATCGCCTGCACCGAAGTGATCGATCCGGCCTTTGTCGAGGTGATGCGTTCCTGCAGGGCACCCATGTCAGTGGCCAGTGTCGGCTGGTAGCCCACAGCGGACGGGATACGACCCAGCAGAGCCGACACTTCGGAACCCGCCTGCGTGAAGCGGAAGATGTTGTCGACGAAGAACAGAACGTCGGTACCAGACTGGTCGCGGAACTGCTCGGCCAGGGTCAGACCGGTCAGAGCAACACGCGCACGCGCACCCGGAGGCTCGTTCATCTGACCGTAAACCAGGGCCACCTGGCTTTCCGACAGGTTGTCCGGCTTGATCACGTTCGATTCGATCATCTCGTGGTACAGGTCGTTGCCTTCACGGGTCCGTTCACCAACACCCGCAAACACCGAGAAGCCCGAGTGCACTTTTGCGATGTTGTTGATCAGTTCCATGATCAGAACAGTTTTACCAACGCCGGCGCCGCCAAACAGGCCAATCTTACCGCCTTTGGCGTAAGGGGCCAGCAGGTCAACCACCTTGATGCCGGTGACCAGAACTTCCGACTCGGTCGACTGTTCGGCAAAGGTCGGTGCGGGCTGGTGGATAGCGCGAACTTCGGTCGCCTCTACCGGACCTTTTTCGTCGATCGGCTCGCCGACGACGTTCAGGATGCGGCCCAGGGTGGCATTGCCAACCGGAACCGAGATCGGTGAACCGGTGTCGGTGACCACTTCGCCACGGACCAGACCTTCGGTCGCGTCCATCGCGATGGTGCGGACAGTGTTTTCACCCAGGTGCTGAGCAACTTCCAACACCAGGCGCTTGCCATTGTTGGTGGTTTCCAGCGCGTTCAGAATTTCAGGCAGCTGATCTTCGAAGTGCACGTCGACGACGGCCCCGATGATCTGTGTGACTTTGCCTTTTGCATTCGCCATGTTTCGTCTCCGGTTTGTCTCTACAGCGCCTCGGCGCCGGAAATAATTTCAATCAGCTCGTTGGTGATCACGGCCTGACGCGAGCGGTTGAACTGGATCGTCAGCTTGTCGATCATCTCACCCGCGTTGCGCGTCGCATTGTCCATTGCGGACATCCGCGCGCCCTGTTCAGACGCTCCGTTTTCGAGCAGAGCCGAGAAGATCGCGGTCGCAACCCCCTTGGGCAGCAAGTCGGCCAGAATGGCCTCTTCGCTGGGCTCGTAGTCGAAGATGGCACCGCTGTCGTCACCTTCCGATTCCTCGAACGAGGCGGGGATGACCTGCTGTGCCGTCGGGATCTGGGTCACAACGTTGACGAACTTCGAATAGAAGATCGTGGCAACGTCGAACTCGCCCCCGTCGAAGCGGGACAGGATGTCCTTTGCGATGTCCTGCGCGTTGGAATAACCCAGACGCTTGACCTCGCTCAGGTCCACATGCCCAACGAACAGATCGCCAAAATCACGCTTGAGCGCGTCACGGCCTTTCTTGCCGACGGTCAGGATCTTGACCGTCTTGCCCTTGCCGCGCAGCTCTTCCGCCTTCTGGCGGGCCAGCTTGGCGATGTTCGAGTTGAAGCCGCCACACAGGCCGCGTTCAGCTGTCAGCACAACCAGCAGATGGACATCATCACTGCCCGTACCACGGAGCAGCTTGGGGGCGCTGTCGCTGCCCCCAACCGACGCCGCCAGCCCCGCCATCACGGCATTGAACCGCTCGGCATAAGGGCGCGAGGCTTCGGCAGATTCCTGGGCGCGGCGCAGTTTTGCGGCCGCGACCATCTGCATGGCCTTGGTGATCTTGCGGGTCGATTTGACCGACTCGATCCTGTTTTTAAGGTCCTTCAGACTAGGCATCGGAACCTCCTATCAAGCGAAGGTCGCGGCGTATTCGTCGATCGCTGCTTTGAGTTTGTCGGACGCTTCACCTTTGATCTTTGGATCTTCGTCGGTGATCCACTTCAGCAGGTCAGCGTGCTTGCCGCGCAGATGCGCCAGCAGACCGGCCTCGTAGCGGCCAACGTCAGATACATCGATCTTGTCGAGATAGCCGTTGGTGCCAGCGAAGATGACGCAGACGATTTCCGCGTTGGTCAGCGGCGAGTACTGCGGCTGCTTCATCAGCTCGGTCAGGCGCGCACCACGGTTCAGAAGCTGCTGGGTTGCGGCGTCGAGGTCGGAACCAAACTGCGCAAAGGCCGCCATTTCGCGATACTGAGCCAGTTCCAGCTTGACCGGACCGGCAACCGATTTCATCGCGTCGGTCTGAGCCGACGAGCCCACACGCGAAACCGACAGACCGGTGTTCACAGCAGGACGGATGCCCTGATAGAACAGTTCGGTTTCCAGGAAGATCTGACCGTCGGTGATCGAGATCACGTTGGTCGGAATAAAGGCCGAAACGTCACCACCCTGTGTCTCGATAACCGGCAGAGCCGTCAGCGAACCAGCACCGAAGTCTTCGTTCAGCTTTGCCGAACGTTCCAGCAGGCGGGAGTGAAGGTAGAAAACGTCACCCGGATAGGCTTCGCGGCCCGGCGGGCGACGCAGCAACAGCGACATCTGACGATAGGACACGGCCTGTTTCGACAGGTCATCATAGATGATCAGCGCGTGACGGCCATTGTCACGGAAATATTCTGCCATCGCGGTTGCGGCATAGGGTGCCAGGAACTGCATCGGTGCCGGGTCGGACGCGGTTGCGGCGACAACGATCGAATATTCAATCGCACCGGATTCTTCCAGTTTCTTCACCAGCTGGGCAACGGTCGAACGCTTCTGACCGATCGCAACGTAAACGCAGTACAGTTTCTTCGACTCGTCGTCGCCCGCTGCTTCGTTATAGACTTTCTGGTTCAGGATGGTGTCCAGAGCCACGGCGGTTTTACCGGTCTGGCGGTCACCAATGATCAGCTCGCGCTGGCCACGGCCAATCGGGATCATCGCGTCAACCGATTTCAGGCCGGTTGCCATCGGTTCGTGCACCGATTTACGCGGAATGATACCGGGTGCTTTGACGTCTGCAACGCCGCGCTTGGTGGCATTGATCGGACCTTTGCCGTCCAGCGGGTTGCCCAGACCGTCAACAACACGGCCCAGCAGCTCGTCACCGATTGGAACGTCCACGATCGAGTTGGTGCGCTTGACGGTGTCACCTTCTTTGATATCACGGTCAGAACCGAAGATAACGACACCGACGTTGTCGCTTTCCAAGTTCAGCGCCATCCCCATGATGCCGCCGGGGAATTCGACCATCTCACCGGCTTGAACGTTGTCCAGGCCATATACACGGGCAATCCCGTCACCGACGCTCAACACGCGACCGATCTCGGCCACTTCGGCTTCCTGACCAAAATTCTTGATCTGGTCCTTCAGGATTGCAGAAATCTCTGCAGCTTGGATTCCCATTTATCCGACCTCTTTCATTGCATTCTGTAGGGAGTTCAGCTTCGAACGGATCGAACTGTCGATCATTTTCGAGCCCACTTTGACGACAAGACCGCCGATGAGGCTTTCATCAACGGTCGCATTGATAGTTACGGTCTTGCCCACACGCTCGGACAGCGTCTTGGACAGTTTTTCCAGTTGTGTCTTGGTCAGCGCCTTGGCCGAGGCGACATCGGCGGTCACTTCGCCACGCTCATCAGCCAGCATGTCACGCAGCACCTGCACCAGTTGCGGCACAACAAACAGGCGGCGTTTCTGCGCCATCAGACCCAGCGTATTGCGCAGGATGGCGTTCAGGCCCATCTTGTCAGCAATTGCGGTGATCGCAGCTTCCTGCTGAGTACGCGAAACCAGCGGCGATGCGATTAGGTCGCGCAGGTCGGCACTGTCGCCCAGTGCTGCTGCCAGATCATTGATGCCGGATTCCAGACCCGCAAGGTCATTATTCTCTTTTGCGATCTCGAAAATCGCGGTGGCATAGCGCTCGGCGATGCCTGTGGAAATCGAAGCTGGTTCGGACACGTCCACCCTTCCGATATTTGAGGCCCCGATTTTGGGTAGCGGCCGCTACCTTGGGGCGTGAGGAAACCCCGGCCAGACGGTCGGGGATCAAAATCACCGGGGATGTAGCAGAGGTGAACCAACCAAGCAATACGCTATAGCGGTAACAGATTTATCCACAAAATGTTAATTTTCATACACTTACACCAAGTGCGACCGTTTGGACCGGTCGCGGCAGTTGAAAAATGTTACGAATATGCAGGTTTTTGCGATTCCTGTGACTTTTTTCTCGCGAATTTGTCACTTTGGGATGCACACGGTTGTCACGCAGGCTTTAGCAGACCGTCAAGCGCCTTGATCGGCTTCCTGATGGCATGTTTGGTGACATTGCCCCGGGGCGGATGAATGTTCTTTGTGACCTCGACCATCAACACCCCGCCCGCCATGACAGTTGGAATACGCTGGCCGGTTTTTTCGATCAGACTGCCCGACTTCAACCAGAACCGCCGGAAGGACGGCGGCATGTAAAGAGCCGAGCAATGCGCCTCGGGCAGGAAGTAGTGCGACCTGAGCTGATTTTCCAGCTGAGTGGCGGAATAGGGACGGCCAAAGCCAAATGGCGTTTTGTCCGTACGTGACCACAGACCCGCCCGGTTCGGAACAATGAACACGGCCCTGCCACCGGGGCCCAGAACGCGCCAGCATTCCTCCAGCAGCTGGTTTGGCCGCTCGGACGTTTCCAGCCCGTGCATCACCACAAGCTTGTCCACGTGACCGGTTTCAATGGGCCACCGGGTCTCTTCCGTCAGGACCGAGACATTGGGCATCCCCGCAGGCCAGGGCATCACACCTTGCGGGCCGGGCATCAGCCCGATGACCCGGCGCGCATCGGCCAGATAAGGGCGCAACAGCGGCACGGCAAAGCCAAAACCGGCAACTGTCTGACCTTTGGCTTCGGGCCAGAGCTCGGTCAGCCGCCCGCGAATAGCCGCCTGTGCCGCGCGCCCAAGGGTGCTGCGGTAGTAGAAGTTCCTCAGATCCTGCACATCAAGATGCATTGCGGACATCCGGTCAATCGGCTTAGCTGGGCGCAGTCTAGCAATGAAAGGGCAAAAGACCATGCCTCTTGAAATCGTTACAATCCCGTGCCTCAGCGACAATTACGCCTTTCTGGCCCATGACAGCGGCAATGGCCAGACTGCGCTGATTGATGCGCCCGAAGCCGCGCCGATTCTTGCAGCGCTGGAAGATCGGGGATGGACGTTGTCACATGTGCTGCTGACCCATCATCACTGGGATCACGTTGAAGGGCTGGCCGAAATTCTGGCCAAACACCCTGCAAAGGTCATCGGTGCTGCCGCCGATGCGCACCGCTTGCCCCCGCTGGACCAGCGGGTTGCCGAAGGCGACAGCTTTGAGGTCGGTGGCGAACCGGTCGCGGTGATGGACGTTTCGGGGCACACGGTTGGTCATATCGCGTTTTATCTTCCGCAAAGCGCGGTAGTCTTTACCGCTGACAGCCTGATGGCCCTCGGGTGTGGGCGTCTGTTCGAAGGCAGCCCGGCGCAGATGTGGGCGTCGCTGAGCAAGCTGGCCGCTTTGCCGGACGACACTCTGGTCTGTTCGGGGCATGAATATACACAATCCAACGCAAAATTCGCCATTACCGTCGATCCCGAGAACACCGCGTTGAGACAGCGAATTGCCGATATCGACCGCGACCGCGCCGCTGGCGAAGCCACTGTTCCGTCGATTTTGGCGCTTGAAAAAGCCACCAACCCGTTCCTGAGGGCCACTGATCCGGCGATTCAGGCCCATCTTGGTATGGCAAACGCCGATCCTGCGGCGGTTTTCGCCGAAATCCGGGGTAGAAAAGACAGGTTCTGATGCTTATTTGCCCCTCTTCACGGCCACGGTCACAACAAATGTGACTGTCAAGTGAAAGAAAACCCTTGAAGCCGGGCCACGATCAACCAAACTCTAATAGTATGAGGACATGGTTGGGATGGGGTTCCGGCCGAAAGCCCGCCCCCTTCTGACCCAAGACAGAGGAGCACCCGCGTGCCTTCATTCTCGAGCACACTGGAACAAGCCATCCACGCGGCCCTTGCGGCTGCGAATGAACGGCGACACGAATTTGCAACGCTGGAGCATTTGCTGCTGGCGCTTCTGGAAGAACCCGATGCGGTGCGCGTCATGAAAGCGTGCAGCGTCGATCTGGACGAGTTGCGCAGCACTCTGGTTGAGTTCATAGACGAAGATCTTTCAAATCTGGTCACGGATATCGACGGGTCCGAAGCCGTACCGACGGCAGCGTTCCAGCGCGTCATTCAGCGCGCCGCGATCCATGTGCAAAGCTCGGGCCGGACCGAAGTGACCGGTGCCAATGTACTGGTCGCCATATTTGCCGAGCGCGAAAGCAATGCCGCCTATTTCCTGCAGGAACAGGACATGACCCGGTACGACGCGGTCAATTTCATCGCCCATGGCGTGGCCAAAGACCCCGCTTATGGTGAAAGCCGGTCGGTGTCCGGTGCGGATCAGGTAGAAGAAGAAGCTCAGACAGGATCCGGCGACACGGAACAAAAAGAAAGTGCGCTTGGGAAATACTGCATTGACCTGAACGCGAAATCGCGCGCGGGTGATGTCGATCCGCTGATCGGGCGCGCGGATGAGGTGGAACGCTGTATCCAGGTGCTGTGCCGCCGCCGCAAGAACAACCCGCTGCTGGTGGGCGATCCGGGCGTGGGCAAAACCGCCATTGCCGAAGGTCTGGCGCACAAGATCGTCGCCGGAGAAGCCCCAGATGTCTTGGCAAACACCACCATCTACTCGCTGGACATGGGTGCGCTGCTGGCCGGGACCCGTTATCGCGGCGATTTCGAGGAACGCCTGAAAGCGGTTGTAACCGAGCTGGAAGAGCACCCCGACGCGGTGCTGTTCATCGACGAAATTCACACCGTGATCGGTGCCGGTGCAACCTCGGGCGGGGCAATGGATGCCTCGAACCTGCTGAAGCCTGCGTTGCAGGGCGGCAAGCTGCGCACCATGGGCTCGACCACCTACAAAGAGTTTCGCCAGCATTTCGAGAAGGACCGCGCTCTGTCGCGCCGGTTCCAGAAGATCGATGTGAACGAACCTTCGGTTGAAGACAGCGTCAAGATTCTGCGCGGTCTGAAACCCTATTTTGAGAAACATCACGACATCAAATACACCGCTGATGCGATCAGAACCGCAGTCGAGCTGTCGGCACGTTACATCAACGACCGCAAGCTGCCCGACAAGGCCATCGACGTGATTGACGAAGCTGGCGCGGCGCAGCATCTGGTGGCGGAAAGCAAACGGCGCAAGACCATCGGGGTCAAAGAGATTGAGGCCGTGGTTGCCAAGATCGCCCGCATCCCGCCCAAGAACGTCACCAAGGACGATGCCGAGGTGCTGAAAGACCTCGAAGCCTCGCTGAAACGGGTGGTGTTTGGGCAGAATCTGGCGATCGAGGCGCTGGCCAGCGCAATCAAACTGGCGCGCGCCGGCCTGCGGGAGCCTGAAAAGCCCATCGGCAACTATCTGTTTGCCGGTCCGACCGGTGTGGGCAAGACCGAGGTGGCGAAACAGCTGGCGGATACGCTGGGCGTTGAACTGCTGCGTTTCGACATGTCGGAATATATGGAGAAACACGCGGTCAGCCGTCTGATCGGCGCGCCTCCTGGATATGTCGGGTTCGATCAGGGGGGCTTGCTGACCGACGGTGTCGACCAGCATCCACATTGTGTGTTGCTGCTGGACGAGATTGAAAAGGCACACCCGGACGTGTTCAACATCCTGTTGCAGGTGATGGACCATGGCGAGCTGACTGACCATAACGGCCGTACAGTGAACTTCCGCAACGTGGTGCTGATCATGACCTCGAACGCGGGGGCGCAAGAGCAGGCCAAGGCCGCGATCGGGTTCGGTCGTGACCGTCGAGAGGGCGAAGACACTGCCGCAATTGAACGCATGTTCACGCCGGAATTCCGCAACCGTCTGGATGCCGTGATCTCGTTCGCGCCGCTGCCGAAAGAGGTCATTTTGCAGGTGGTCGAGAAATTCGTCCTGCAACTGGAAGCCCAACTGCTGGATCGTGGTGTGACCATTGATCTGACACCCAAAGCCGCCGAATGGCTGGCGGACAAAGGGTATGACGACAAGATGGGTGCGCGCCCGCTGGGCCGTGTCATTCAGGAATACATCAAGAAACCGCTGGCCGAAGAGTTGCTGTTTGGCAAGCTGGCAAAAGGCGGTGTGGTCCGTGTCTCGGTCAAGAAGGGTGATCTGGATCTTGATATCCTTGGCCCGGATCAACCGCGCATTTCGGGTGACAAGCCTCCGCTTCTGACGGCAGACTGATCGCCCACCGCATCAAACAGAAAACCCGCCTACCAAGGCGGGTTTTTTTTCGTTTCGCCCAACACAGACAAGGACTCATCCACTCGACCGGGGTCGCGTTAGCGTCTCGGTTATACTGCGTGTGAAACGCCTGTCTGACATGCGCCGCCTTGATTCTCCAACGGCTCTGGTCACTGTGGCCGGTATCGCCAATAACCGGTTGCGGGGCGGCGGCTTGTTTTCGTGGCTGCTGAGGGCCAGAGGCTTTACCTTTCGGTCAGCTTCAACTCGATCCGGCGGTTTTGCGCGTGTGCCTCCGGCGTATCAGCGGGGTTGACGGGCTGGAATTCGCCAAACCCGTTGGCTGCAAGGCGGTTGGGCGGAATGCCCAGCGCGTCAACCATATAGCGCACAACCGACAGCGCGCGACCCTGGCTGAGCTCCCAGTTGTCGCGATACCGGCCCGACCCCGCCAGAGGAACGTTGTCGGTGTGGCCGTCGACCCGGATCACCCAGTTCAGACCGGGCGGGATTTCAGCAGCGACACTGCGCAGGATGCTGGCCACCTTGGCGACCTCCTGCTGCCCTTCTTCGGACAGCACGGCGGATCCGGTCGGGAACAGAACCTCGGACGAGAACACGAACCGGTCGCCTTCGATGCGCACCCCTTCCTGACCGCCAAGGACATCCCGCAAACGACCAAAAAATTCCGAGCGATAGCGTTGCAGATCCTCGGCCTGTGCCGCCAATTCCTGGTTCTGCCCGGCCAGTGCCTCGGCCTCGGCCTCAAGACGCAGGCGTTCCGCTTCTTCCAGTAGACGTCGCCTGCGTTCTTCGGATGCGGCACGGGCCAGCGCTGCGTTCAGGTCCTGCCCTAATGTCTGAATCTGCACCTCGGCGGCGGCGTTGCGTTCTTCGAAATCGTCTAGCAGCGCCTGCAAGGAGCCCAATTGCCCGCGCAGGGCGGCGATCTGCTGGTTCAGCAGTGCGGCTTCTCGCTGCGCTTCGACAGAGATTTCTTTTTCTTCCGAAAGCGTCGCATTGGCGAGGTCCAACAAGGCCTGCCGCTGCTCGGCCAGAGAGCGTTGCGCATCAGCATCCGCCTGCGCTTGCGTCTGCGCCTGCAAAGCGGCTTCAAGCTGGGCCCGCAGTTCATCCGGGTTCACGTCGCCAAACTGACGCTCCAACGCGGCACGCGCCGCCTGTGCTGCTGCCAGCAGGGTGAGTGTGTCTTCGGCCTCTTTGCGTTGCGCTTCCAGAGCAAGTGTCATGGCCGTCAGCTCGGCATCGGCATCCTGAAGGCGGTTACGCAACGCCTCGGCGGCGGCGGCTTCGGCCAGACGGGCGGCTTCTTCATCGCTGAGCTGCTGTTCAAGGGTGGTAATCTGGGCGTCCCGGTCGGCACTGCCTTGCTCCAGATCCGCCACCAGCGCTTCCAGTGCTTCACGACGGGCAGCGGCCAAACGGGCGGCTTCGGTCTGTGCGTCGATTTCCTCGCGGCTTTGGGCAAGGGCCAGGTTCAACGCCTCTTGCTCGGTCAGCAGTTTCGCGCGTTGCGATTCAAGCACCGCAATATCACCCAGTGCCCGTTCCTGTTCGGCCAGCAGGGCTGCTACCTGCGCTTCAAAATTGGTGATCCGGGTCTGCGCCTGATCCAGAGCGGCAGCCTGGCGGTCGCGCTCGGTGGTCAGTGACGCGATCAGTGACTGGGCTTGCGCCAGATCGTCTTCAGCCTGAGACAGGGTGGTATTCAACGCCCCAAGGCGCGCCTGCAACCGGCTGTTTTCGCGTTCTTCCAGCCCCAGCGCACCCGCCAGCGCCGCGATTTCGTCAGCCAATGTGGTCAGTTCGTCTTCCTGACCCGAGATGGTTTCGCGCAGCACAAACTGGATCACCATGAAGATGGTCAGCACAAAGGTCAGCACCATCAACAGCCCCGTCATCGCGTCGACGAAACCGGGCCAGACCGAGCCCTGGAACCGTTGACCGGTGCGGCGGGACAGCGCCATGGTCTATTCTCCTTCCGGCGTGGTGCGTACCGCACCGCGCGGCAGGGTCAGCGCCTTGACCAGCAGTTCAATATCCTTGCGGAACTCATTCATGCTTTCCTGCCGGCCCGCCGAAATCTCTTCGAGGATACGCAGCAGCTGCACATCCATCGAGCGCAGGCGCATCCGGCTTTCGGCGTCGATACCTTCACCCGCACCGTGATCGCGCATGTGATCCAGCAGGGCTTCCTGACCCAGCGCCACGCGTTCCAGCGCCGCCGTAACACTTTCGGTATTGGCCTGACGGTTGTTCATCTCACCGATCACATCGACCAGCAAACCCAGCTTGGCAGAAACCTCGGCCCGGTCGCTTTCCTGCGCAGAGAACAGATCCTGCAAGGCATCCATCTGTTCGGACATGGCGTCTAGCACCGGCGTGAGCACGGCAATTTCGGCACCGCCTTCTTCTCCACCCGCGAAACCTAAGCGGGTGATCGAAGACAGCCATTCTTCAAGCTCGCGATAGAAGCGGTTCTGCCCGTGCCCTGCAAAAACTTCGAGCAAGCCGACGATCAGCGACCCGGCCAGACCCAACAGAGACGATCCGAACGCAACACCCATCCCCTGCAATTGCGCCTCGAGCCCGGTCATCAGGCGGTTGAAAACGGCCAGCCCTTCCTCGCCCTCCTGCGGGTTTAGGCTGCGGATGGTATCGACAATGGCCGGCACGGTTGTCGCCAGTCCAAAGAACGTACCCAAAAGACCCAGATAGATCAGCACGTTGGTGATATAGCGGGTGATTTCACGCTCTTCCTCGACCCGTTCGGCCACAGAATCCAGAATGGAGCGGGTCGAGGTCGAACTGATCTGCGACCGCGCACCCCGTTCGCGCAGCAATGAGGCCAGAGGTGCCAACAATTGCGGTGTGCGGGCGTCTTCACGAACAACACCGCCAACGAATGCCTCGATCCAGCGCACGGACCCGATCAGTTGTGTCACCTGATAGAAACAGGCAAACACGCCGATCAGGAACACCATCAGGATGAAGCCGTTCAGGTACGGGTTGGCGAAGAACACCGGCAACACATAGGGCAGCGCCAGAAACACACCCAGCCCGGACAGGCCGATCGCCATCAACATCAACAGAATCTGTCGCGTTGGATGCGAGAAATGGGGTCTCGCGCCCTGATGTGCCTGCGCCATGCGCGTGGTTCCCGGTATTTGCCTGCTCTGCGTCGAAACTAGCGAAATTCCACTGGTGACGCCAAGAGTTTATGCGGTAATACTGCGCACCCGTTGCGCCAACCACTCAAGATCGGGGTCGCGCAGGCCGATCTCGGCCAGATGTTCGGCAGTGTTGTAGAGGTATTCATCATTCGGGCCGCGTCCGCCAACCGCGTGGGCGATGATCCGGGCCTGATCCTCCAAAGGCATGCCGCCGCAGTATTGCACATGGTCGGCATCGATCACATAGGTCACGGCGTTAACGATGTCGCCATTTTCCAGATGCACATCCAGCATACGTTCGACATAGGCCGACGAGATCAGCTCGCGCTCGCGTAGTTCGTGCAGGGTGCGGTCTTCGTGACCGGTTTCAACCGCAAGGGCCAGACCGGTGCAGATCGCGTTTGCCTGTTCGTCCAGCGCCAGCACCAGACCCGGTTCTTCTTCGGTTCCCCGGTGGTGGATCGAGCTCATGCAGAAGGACCGGGCATAGCCATGCAGTGTCGCGCGTTCGCTGCGTGCGACCGGAAAGCCCGGATTCCACAGCAGCGATCCATAACCGAAAACCCACATCGTCATTGCACTGGTCCTTGCCCGTTTGGGCCTATAAACATCAATTCCGAGGCAGGAAAAAGGGCCAAAGCTCATGCGCCGTGTCATACGAGTAGTCATTTTTATCGGCATCCTGTGGAGCGCCTATTGGTTTGTCGCCGGATATGGCCTGCGCGTGGCAATCACTGGCTGGTTTGATCAACAACAGGCCCGTGGCTGGCTGGCTGATTTCTCGGACGTGACAACGGCAGGGTATCCGACCCACCACTTGACCCGCCTGAACAATCCCGCCCTTGCCGACCCGGTGAATGGCACAGCCTGGAGCGCGGACTGGATCGAATTCGAAAGCCCAGCGATCTGGCCCGGCCGGCAGGTGCTGCGGTTTGCCGAAACGCCCCAACGTCTGTCTTATTACGATCAGACGTCAACGATTGTCGCAGATGAGTTGATTGCCGAACTACAGTTGCAACCCGGCGTTTCGCTTGTGCTTGAGAAACTGGCGCTGACGGCAGGGGCTTGGTCGGTGACCGAAAACTCCACAGCACTGGCCGCTGGGGACACCCTAAGCCTGATCATGGCGCAAACATCCCAACCCGAAGCTTATGCCATTACCGCCCGCGCGGATGGGTTCACACCCGGTGACCGGTTGCGGGTCCTTATGAATTCGGCCGCGTCGCTGCCGCAGTCCTTCGAAACGCTGGAACTGGACATGGTCACCACGTTCAGCAAAGTCTGGGACAGGTCGGCGCTGGAACACAGCAGACCGCAGCCCGTGGCCATAGACCTGCGACTGGCCGAGATCAAATGGGGTGGGTTACGCCTGTTTGCGGCTGGTAAGCTGGATGTAGACTCACAGGGTGTTCCGAGCGGTGAGATCGCCGTCAAGGCCGAGAACTGGCGCGATATGATCGACATGGCAAACGCGGCAGGTGCCCTGCCCGATCAGGCGGTTGATCCTGTCACCCGTGCACTGAATTTTCTGGCAGGGTTGGGCGGCAACCCCAACGCGCTGGACCTGCAACTGAACTTCCGGGATGGTTTTGTAGCCCTGGGGCCGGTGCCGCTGGGCCCTGCCCCGCGGCTGATCCTGCGTTAACGGCAATACGCTCCGCTGCGGTAGCGTGCCGTATCCAGATGGAAATGATCGCGATGGTAGCCGTCCGAGTTCGGCCCCAATACCGTGCCGAACGGGCCACACGCACCGCGCCAGATCTTCTGCAATTGCTTCTGTGACGGGTTCTTGCGCCATCCTTCCAGGACGGTCACGACCTCACCATCGGCCAACTTGAAGGCCGAAATATCGATGGCGCGTCCTTTGCCGTGCTCGGAAATCCGCGCGCCCTTGCGGTTGTTGCGAGTTCGGCACGCATAATGGGCTGCCACCTGCAATTCGACCACCGGGCCGCGGCGTTTGAAGGTGGGTTTGACCGTTTTGTCGACCCATTTGTTCAGTGCAACTGCGGTGCCGCAATCCATCGTCGCCGGGCGGCTGAGTGCCACACCGGAAACAGAGGTGATCTGCACCGCATCTTTTACGCCACAGGCCGAGTTGTCGCTGCCGACCCTGCCGACGGGCTTGCCCTGAATGGCGATATCTCCGCAAACTGACCCTTTACGCAGCTTGCGCTTCTTGAAAAGCACCTGCTGTTCAAGCGATTCAGGTCTCAAGTAAGGCATCAGCGACGTGTCGGGCCCCAGCAGTGGCAATTCCGATGGTCGCGCCAGTGCAGCAGTGACCTGCGGTGAAACCGGACGTGAGATGGGGCGCAGATCGGTTATGGCCGCGACGGACACCGGGGCAACAGCGGACACAACCTGAACGTTGTGCTGGTCCAGAATCGGACGTGCGGGAGAAACCAGAGATCGTTCCAGAGGTGTTGCCTGTGTGGCCACGGCGCACAACGCCATGATCCCGATCAGAAATTGCCCCCGGTATAACCTCATGAACCTGCCTTTCCCCGCCCGAAATCCGGTGCGTCGGTGTCCTGCCCCGCGTCGATGATGCCGCGACGAATAGCACGGGTATGGGTGAAGTAGTCAAACAAATGTTCCCCGTCCCCGGTCCGGATGGCACGTTGCAGCGCAAACAGCTCTTCCGTGAACCGGCCCAGGATTTCCAGCGTCGCGTCTTTGTTGGACAGGAACACATCGCGCCACATGGTCGGGTCGGATGCGGCGATGCGAGTGAAGTCCCGGAAACCCGCGGCCGAGTATTTGATCACTTCGCTATCGGTCACCCGGCGCAGATCGTCGGCCACGCCAACCATCGTGTAGGCGATCAGGTGCGGCGCATGGGACGTGACGGCCAGAACCAGATCGTGATGATCGGCGTCCATCTCATCGACATGGGAGCCCATACCTTCCCACAACGCCCGAAGGCGGGCGATTGCATCCGGGTCGGTTCCTTCGACGGGCACCAGCAGGCACCAGCGATTGTCGAACAATCTGGCAAAACCCGATTCCGGACCGGAATGTTCCGTCCCTGCCAAAGGATGCGCGGGAATGAAATGCACACCTTCGGGGATATGCGGCTGAACTGCGTGAATGACATGCCGCTTGACTGACCCCACATCCGACAGGGTCGCGCCGGGCTTGAGCACGGGTGCGATGTCTTCTGCGACGGCCCCCATTGCCCCCACAGGCACGCAAAGAACGACAAGATCAGCACCTTCGACCGCTTCGCGCGCCGTGTCACAGACGCGGTCGCACAGCCCGATTCTGCGCGCGGTGTCACGTGTCGCCTCGGACCGGGCATAGCCGGTCACTTCCCCGGCCAAGCCCCCACGCTTGATCGCCCAGAACATGGAGGAGGCAATCAGGCCCAGCCCGATCAGCGCAACCCGGTCGTAAATCTGGCTCATGCTGCGCCCTCTTTGAATGCTGTAATCACCGCAACGACGTGGCGGCAGGCTTCCTCATCGCCCACGGTGATCCGCAGGGCATTCGGCAGGTTGTAGCCTGCAACCCGGCGGACAATCAAACCCTGCGTTTTCAGATAGTCATCACAGGCCTCGGCCTCGGCCCTATCGGCAAAACGCGCGAGGATGAAATTGGTACAGGACGGGTCCGAGGGTACGCCAATCTTGTCCAGCGCCTCGGCCAGCCACACTCGCAGGCGCGCATTTTCAGATTGGCAGAACGTCAGGAAATCGACGTCGCTGATCGCTGCTTCGGCTGCGGCCAGGGCTGTCAAAGACAGGTTGAAGGGCTGACGCACCCGGTTCAGAACATCGATAATCGATTGGTGCGCATACCCCCAGCCGACCCGCATCCCGCCCAGCCCGTACACTTTCGAGAATGTGCGGGTCATGATTACGTTCTCATACGCATCCACCAAAGACGCGCCGCCATCGAAACCGTCGACGAATTCGGCATAGGCACCGTCCAGAACCATCAGGCAGGTATCAGGCAGACCCTGTGCCAGATGGTCCAGCTCGTCGTTCGAGATCATGGTCGAGGTCGGGTTACCGGGGTTGGTCACAAACACGATCCGCGTCTGGCTGGTTACGGCGGCCAGAATGGCATCCACATCGACTTTGCGGTCGCGCTCGGCCACCATGACCGGTGCGGCACCTGCCATGCGGGCGATGATCGGGTACATGGAGAACCCGTGTTCGGTATAGATCACCTCATCCCCCGGCCCTGCATAGGCCTGAGCGATGAATTGCAGCACCTCGTCGCTGCCGACACCGCAGATGATCTGCGCAGGGTCCAGTCCGTGACGCGCGCCGATGGCCGCGCGCAAACTGGCGTGGTCGGTGTTGGGGTACCGATGCAAAGTGGCCGCGCTGTCGCGCACCGCCTCAATCGCCTTGGGGCTGGGGCCGAACGGGTTCTCGTTCGAGCTCAGCTTGATCACATGCTCAACACCCGCCACATGTGACTGGCCGCCCTGATAAAGCGCGATGTCCATAATGCCGGGTTGCGGGGTGATCTTGGTCATGAGAGGCTCCGTTGATTGGGCCCCTCATACCTGTCTCAACGGATTGAGAAAAGCGGCAATTCCATTATGCGGCCTTGAAGCGCGCAGTCGCCGGGTCGGCGTTGTAATACGGTACGAATTCCTCGGTACGGCGCGACAGGTCATTGACACTGTCGATGATGAATTGAACCGTTTCCTCGCTCATCAGGTACGAGAAATTCAGGCGTACCCAGCCGGGTTTCTTCATCTCTTCGCCCGCAGACAAGGCCGCGTGCAGCGCCTCGGACGCGGCGCGGTCAATCCCCAGCAGGCGGTGGGCATAAGGCCCTGCGCAGGCACAGCCGCCGCGTGCCTGAATGCCGTAGACGTCGCTGAGCATCCGGGTAAACAGCTGCTGATGCACGGGCTGCCCCGCATTGTCGCGCACGAGGAAAGAGAAGATCGGCAGGCGATGCGGGTTATTGACCCCAAGCAATGTCAGGTTCGGATTATCCTTCCAACCGTGCAGCGCCATCTGGTTGTACTGCGCCTCGCGCCTTGCGATTTCTTCCGTGCCGACGACATCCTTGACGATAAAGGCCAGCGCCGCGCGGATGTCGCCGATCACGTTGGGCGTTCCCGCCTCTTCCCGCGCAGACAGGTCCGCGCTGTAGTCATGCCGCCACGGTGACACGAAACTTACGGTGCCACCACCCGGCCAGCTGGGGCAGTTCCGATTGGCTGCAGCCCGGTTTACGATCAGAACACCCGAGGCCCCCGGACCGCCCGGAAACTTGTGCGGGGAAACGACGATCGCATCCTTGCGCGCGTCCGCCGGCCCCATATCCATCGGCAGGTAAGGCCCGCCTCCGGCGTAATCCCAAATCGCCACGGCACCATGCGCCTTGAGCAACCGCGTCACCGGATCAGGGTCAGTGACAATTCCGGTTACATTGGACGCCGCCGAAAAGGAACCGATCAGAAGATCTGCGCCTGCATGGGTCAACAGCGCGGTTTCCAGCGCCCCCAGGTCAACACCGCCACCTTCGGCTTCGGGGATTTCAACCACAAGTGCCTTGCTTTCCCGCCACGGCAGGATGTTCGAGTGATGCTCGTAAGGACCAATCAAGACAACCGGTTGGTCGGCCTCTGCCACCCCGAGCAGGCTGACCAACCGGTTGAGCCCCGCAGTGGCACCAGACCCGGTGAAGATCACCGCATCCTCTTCCTGGGCACCAACAATGCGGGCTATTTCCGCCCGCGCCTCGCGGCGCAGATGTGTCATGTAAGATCCGCAGTAAGAGGCCTCGGTGTGGCTGTTCGCGTAAAACGGCAACACATGTTGCGCCACAAAGTCTTCGACTTGCCGCAAGGCGCGACCCGAAGCGACGTAATCCGCATAGACAAGCGGCACGTCCCCATGCAGACCCGGGATCAGAACATTCTCTCCGATCAGCCCATCGCGCAGGTTTGAATTGTGAGCGGTGGAACAGAGTTCCGCACGAAACTTGGACAGGGACATTGCATTGGCTCCTAACTGTCCGAGTAATTTGATTTATTATTCGCGCGAAAACTTCACCTTTCTTTGCGTGTATTTTTAAATTATTGTGTCATATGATCAAACATGGCACAAAAATTAGATCAAATTGACACACGACTTCTGAAAGAGCTGCAAAAGGACGCCACTCTGTCGCAACGGGAATTGGCGGATCGTGTGGGGCTTTCTCAGAACGCCTGCTGGCGCCGTCTGAAGGCTTTGAACGAAGATGGTGTCCTGATCGGTTCAACCGCCCGCATCGCACGCGAGAAATTGGGGCTGAGCCTTGTGGTCTTTGTTATGCTGCGCACGCGGCATCATTCGACCGAGTGGCTACAGGCCTTTCGCAGCCACGTTCTGACGATCCCCGAGGTCGTGGATTTTCATCGTATCGGCGGTGACTATGATTATCAGCTGAAAGTCGTCACACAGGATATGGCATCTTACGACAAGGTGTATCAACGGCTGATCGAAAAGGTCGAGCTGGACAGTGTCACGTCGTATTTCGCGATGGAAGCAATCGCCGAAGGACGACCATTGCCGATATGATCACGCCGTAAACAGTGGGCGTTTTTGCTTGAAAAAGGGCACCGCGATGTCGCGGAATGCGACCAGTTTTGCCGAAGGCCAAACATCCGGATGCGCCACGATCCAGATATCTGCGTAGGGTTGCGGTGAAAGGACCGGAACCTGCACCAAGCCCCGGAGTGAGCGGCCCAGAAACACCGGCATACGCACAACGCCCAACCCTGATTGTGCAGCACCCGCCATCGCGACCATGTCATCAAAGCGCATATGTATCCGCGAGTTCGGATAGATTTTGTCGACGCCGTCCGGCAGGTTCGGCTGCTTTTCATAAAGCAACCAATCCACGGGCGCGTTCGGATCTTGCCGCATTCGCGCAGCCCATTCTGGCGTGGCAAAACAAGCGCTATGCTGTTGCGTCAGGCGCAGACCTTTCAACGTATCGCCGGGGTTGCGGCTGATCCGGATCGCAATGTCGGCTTCGCGCCGATTAAGATCCAGAATCTCGTTTGCCGCGCGCACCTGCAAAGACACAGCAGGGTGCCTTTGAGCAAACTGGCCAAGAGCCGGGGCCAGTACATGGGCAATTAACAGTTGCGGCGCGGTTAAGGTCAGTTGCCCTTCCAACCGGGCATCTCGCCCTGACAAACCACGCAGCATCGCGTGTTCTGCGCTTTCCATCCGGGCAGCATATGCAGCGACAAGGTGCGCCGCTTCTGTCGGCCGATACCCGTCGGTCAGCCTTTCGAACAGCACTTCACCTGTCGCAGCTTCGGCGCGCGCTATACGGCGCGCGACAGTTGTGTAGTTGACGCCAAGCTCTTGTGCCGCGGCGGACAGGGTGCGCCTTCGAACCACGGCAAGTACGGCCCGGTAATCATCCCAATGAATATCCATACATGCAAATTCGCACATCATTGATGCAAATACACGCGTTTTCGCAAAGCAGATCACACCCTAGCTTTTGCCCACACATCAAGGAGAAAAGCCATGATCTATGCCTACGCAAAACTCATTGTAAAGAATCCCAACGCTCTGGCCGCATATCGCGAACAGGCCGGGACTGCATTGGCCCGCCATGGCGGAAAAGTCGAACACGCCACCGCAGAAACAACCGCGCTGGACGGCGCGCCGGACTTGCCTGATGTTGCAGCCCTGCTTTCCTTTCCCAACCGGGACGCGGCGCTGGGATGGATCAACGACCCGGAACTAAAAGACATCCATGAGCTGCGTCGCAGCGCAGGCGCGTCAGATATCGTTCTGCTGGGCTGAAAATGAAAAGAGCCGCACCCAAAGGTGCGGCTCTGAATTCCGGATCGGAATGCGAAGATCAGTTCTTCGCGTAAAATTCGACGACCAGGTTCGGTTCCATCATGACCGGGTACGGCACATCACTCAGGCCCGGTGCGCGAACGAACGTTGCGGTCATTTTCGAATGGTCGGCGTCGATGTAGTCAGGAACATCACGCTCGGCCAGAGCAACAGCTTCCAGAACAACAGCCAGTTGCTTGGACTTGTCACGCACTTCGATGACGTCGCCTTCTTTGACACGGTAGCTGGGGATGTTGACACGCTTGCCGTTCACTTTGACGTGACCGTGGTTCACGAACTGACGCGCAGCGAAGACGGTCGGTACAAACTTGGCGCGATAGACGACGGCGTCCAGACGGCGCTCCAGCAGGCCGATCAGGTTTTCACCGGTGTCGCCTTTTACACGCTCGGCTTCGGCATAGATGCGGCGGAACTGCTTTTCGGTCAGGTCGCCGTAGTAGCCTTTCAGCTTCTGCTTGGCACGCAGCTGCAGACCGAAGTCTGACAGTTTGCCTTTGCGGCGCTGGCCGTGCTGGCCGGGGCCGTATTCACGACGGTTGACCGGGGATTTCGGACGACCCCAGATGTTTTCGCCCATCCGGCGGTCGATTTTGTACTTGGCAGACGTGCGTTTGGTCACGGCTGATCTCCTTCTTTAGGTCGATGCCCAAACGGGCAACTATGAAGGGCGTTGTCCTCTTGAGGTTTCCCTCATGACAGGCTTCCCCTTGCGGGGGCCACCAACACCAATGAAGCCGCGCTTATATCCGCAAAGCCAGCAGAGTCAACATGGCATTCAACGCAGTTTCGAATATCTGCAAAGATATGTTCGCCGCAAGCAGCACAGGCTCCTGCACGTATAGCGACGACCGCCGTCACACCGCCTTTGTCAAGAGAAATACAGGTCGCGTTCAGGCCGGAAATGCAACGACGTTCCCGCCGCCTTCAACACCCGCCTTGTGCACCATCACAACCTCGGTCACGTCGACAATCCAGAATTCTTCATCCCGCGGCGGGCAAGCGCCATCGAAAACGATCGTCGGCGACGCATCATTGGTGTCGGCAACAAGGTTGGCTGAAAACCGCTGCGACCCATTGGTAAGTGTCAAAGCGCCGGTCACATTGCCGGAAACTTCCCGGACAATCGGAAAGCGGTTCTGCAAACGGGTTGCAGCGCCCCGCGCATATCCTATCTGTTCTATGCTGTTTTCGGCCTCAGCGCTCAGCACTATCGCCTGTCCGCGCCATGACCAAGCCGCGCCGACGGCCAGACAAGCCAAAGGCGCGTCCTCGAGTCCGTCAATTTCAGTTTGATCCCATGAAATGGCTACCTGACCGTTAACTCCGGCTCTCATCTGCCCACTCGCACTATTTAACATCCCGATATTCAATCATTGCTTATCAGCACAAAATCCGGCGGAAAAGAGACGGGAATGCAGCATTCACAAGAATGTTGCAGAAGTGAATCAAAAATATGTGTTCGACCTGAAATCAATACGCGCCTGCGAACAATCCCGTGTCTTGTTCGTTGCCGGCCGTCCGAACATCAACTGGCTGCGACTGATCAGGGTTCGAAATAGAAACCACCGCCCAGAAAAGCGATGGCCACGCTTGCGTGGCCAGACACTCACTCTGTCGGGTCAAATTGATGAGCGCTGACTTTCGTGTCGCGCCTCATACCTATCCGCATTTGGAATGGCCGCAGCTGCGGCAGGTCATGCAGCCTTCGATCATGACCATGTCGTACTGACCGCAGGACGGGCAGGCTTTGCCACGTGGCGCGTCCAGGTTCACCACTTGCGCCTGGGGATCGGATTTCAACCCCATCCCCTCGCCTTCCAGAAAGCCGATGGCGACCATGTGCTGTTCGATCACGCCCCCGATCGCGGCCAGGATCGATGGGATATACTTGCCTTTGACCCACGCCCCGCCGCGCGGGTCGAAAACGGCTTTCAGCTCTTCGACCACAAAGGACACGTCCCCACCCCGACGGAACACGGCCGAGATCATCCGCGTCAGCGCCAGTGTCCAGGCGTAATGCTCCATGTTCTTAGAGTTGATGAACACTTCGAACGGGCGGCGGCGGCCCGAGATGATGATGTCGTTGATGGTCAGATAAATCGCGTGCTCGCTATCGGGCCATTTCAGCTTGTAGGTCGACCCCTCCAGCGATTGCGGGCGATCCAGCGGTTCGGACATGTAGATGACGTCGCCGCTTTCAATTTCATGAGGCGCATTCGCGCTTTCCCCCGGCACCTTGTCGTCGCTTTCCGAAACGGTCAGAACCGACCCCGTCACATCGTTGGGCCGGTACGTCGTGCACCCTTTGCAGCCCTGATCCCAGGCCTGCATGTAGACATCCTTGAAGGCGTCAAAGCTGATATCCTCGGGGCAGTTGATGGTCTTGGAAATCGAGCTGTCGATCCATTTCTGCGCCGCCGCCTGCATCTTGACATGATCAAGGGGTGTCAGGGTCTGGGCATTGACGAAATAGTCGGGCAGCGCTGCGTCGCCGAACTTGTCGCGCCACATCTGAACGGCGTAATCCACAACCTCTTCCTCGGTTCGCGAGCCGTCTTTTTGCAGAACCTTGCGGGTGTAGGCATAGGCAAAGACCGGTTCAATCCCCGACGACACATTCCCGGCATAAAGCGAAATCGTGCCCGTGGGCGCAATCGAGGTCAGCAGAGCGTTGCGGATACCATGTTCGCGGATCGCATCGCGGACGTCGTCATCCATTTGCTGCATCGTGCCGCTGGCCAAATATTTCTCAGCGTCGAACAGGGGGAACGCGCCTTTCTCCTTAGCCAGATCGACCGAGGCCAGATATGCGGCGCGGGCGATTGCGTGCAACCAGCGTTCCGTCTGGCGCGCCGCCTCGTCGGACCCATAGCGCAGGCCCAGCATCAGCAACGCATCCGCAAGACCCGTCACGCCCAGCCCGATGCGGCGCTTGTCCTGCGCTTCCGCCTCTTGCTCGGCCAGCGGGAATTTCGAGGCGTCCACGACGTTATCCATCATGCGCACGGCTGTCGCGACCAGTTCCTGCAATGCCGGTTCATCCAGATGCGCGGCATCCCCGAACGGTTCGGCAACCAGCCGCGCCAGATTGATCGAGCCAAGCAGGCAAGCCCCGTAAGGCGGCAGAGGCTGCTCGCCACAGGGGTTCGTCGCGGCGATGGTTTCAACATAGCTCAGGTTGTTGGCCTGATTGATGCGGTCGATGAAGATCACGCCCGGTTCGGCATAATCATACGTGGCCTGCATGATCTTGTTCCACAGATCACGCGCCTGAACGGTGTGATAGATCTTGCCGTCGAACTGCAACTCCCACGGGCCGTCGGCCTTGACCGCCTCCATGAAGGGATCGGTCACCAGCACCGACATGTTGAACATGCGCAGGCGGGCCGGGTCGGATTTGGCGGTGATGAACTGTTCGATATCGGGATGGTCACAGCGCATGGTGGCCATCATCGCCCCCCGGCGCGAACCCGCGGACATGATCGTCCGGCACATTGCGTCCCACACATCCATAAAGCTGAGCGGGCCCGAAGCATCTGCCGCCACGCCCTTCACATCCGCGCCGCGCGGGCGGATGGTCGAGAAATCATAGCCGATCCCGCCCCCCTGCTGCATGGTCAGCGCGGCCTCTTTCAGCATGTCAAAGATACCACCCATGCTGTCGGGGATGGTGCCCATGACGAAACAGTTGAACAGCGTCACCTGCCGCGCGGTACCTGCGCCTGCGGTGATGCGCCCGGCGGGCAGATACTTGAAATCTTCCAGTGCCTCGTAAAACCTGTCTTCCCAATGATCCGGATCGTCCTCGACCCGCGCGAGGTCACGGGCGATGCGTCGCCAGCTGTCTTCAACCGTCTGATCGATGGGCGTGCCATCCGCCTGTTTGAAGCGGTATTTCATGTCCCAGATCTGCTCGGCGATGGGGGCGGCAAAGCGGCTCATTGGTGATTCCCTGTGCTGAAAGAGGTATCCAGACTAACACCCACTACACCTTGATGAAAGCCAATCCTGAGCTACAATGGATAGATAGCCAATGGACGACTCTGTGGGAAAGCTGTGGATAAGTACGTGAACCTCATCAAACTTTCGGTTGGTTCGGAAAGCGTGGACTCTCTGATCGCGTGGCAGGACAGCCGAATGCCGCTTTATGAGGACGGATATCCGCGCCACGTAACCCGCATGTGGCCCAAACGTGATGCCGAGATTCTGAATGGCGGATCAATCTATTGGGTGATCAAGGGTGTCGTACAGTGCCGTCAGCGCATTCTGCGCCTGGATGAAGTGATTGGTGAAGACGGTATCCGCCGCTGCGCCATCGTCCTCGACCCAAAGGTACATCGTACACAGAACGCCTTGAAACGCCCGTTTCAGGGCTGGCGATACCTGAAACCGGAAGATACACCATCTGACCTGCCGAAAGGGCGCGCGCAGGACGACGCCCTGCCCGATGATCTGAACCGCGCCCTAGCGGATATCGGTGTGCTGTAATTACCGCAGCCGATCCAGCAATTCCGTCAGAACCTCCTTGTCCGCCGCGTCGACCTTTGCAACCCGGCTGCGCCACAATGTGGCCTGCGATTGCAGGATCAGACCGTCCGACAGGATCTTGAGGTGGTTCGCCCGCAAGGTTTCACCGGACGAGGTGATATCGGCAATTGCCTCGGCTGTTTCGTTCATAACCGTGCCTTCGGTCGCCCCCTGGCTGTCAACCAGAGTGTAGTCAGCCACGCCCGCGTCTGTCAGGAACTCACGCACCAGTCGGTGATATTTGGTGGCAATCCGCAGCCGGTGGCCGTGGGTGTTGCGAAATGCTGCTGCTGCCGCATCGAGATCGTCCAGCGTGTCCACATCGACCCAGCAGGCGGGTGTGGCGATGATCAGATCAGCCTTGCCAAAGCCCAGCTGCGCGATCTCTTCGACCTGCTGTTCCCAGCGCGGAAGTTTTTCTTGCACCAGATCGATCCCGGTGACGCCCAGATGAATACGGCCCGACGCAAGTTCGCGCGGAATTTCACCCGCCGACAAAAGGATCAGTGAGACGCCTTCGATCCCGTCGACCCGACCCGCATATTCCCGGTCCGAGCCGTTGCGGGACAGCATGATGCCATGTTTTTCGAACCATGAGACGGTCTTTTCCATCAACCGGCCCTTCGAGGGCATGCCCAGCTTCACACTCATTGCGCGGCCTCCTCGATTTCAAGCATCAGGTCCGGGCGGATCACGCCGCCGATTGCGGGGATTTCGGCCCCATCCCCCAGGCGGCGCGTCAGCGCATCATAGCGCCCACCCGTAGCGACAGGCGGCAGGTCGGGGCGGCCTTCGGCGTAGAACCCAAAGACAAACCCGTCGTAATATTCCATCGATGTCCGGCCATATGACGCTTCGAAATCCAGCCGTGCAACATCGACACCACGCGCCTGCAGGGCTGCGATCCGCGCCTCCAACCGGTCCAGCGCCGGGGTGATCTGCGGCAGATCCACTGCCACATCCCGCAGCTGTTCCAGCGCGAAGGGCATGGTTTCACGAACATTCAAAAGCGTTTCCAACCCGGCCAGTTCATTGTCGGAGATCGGCGGCGCAGCGCGATCTTCGCGCAGGGCTTTGATCCGGTCGGCTATCTCGGGCGCGCGACGCTTGCCGATCATCGGAACATCAACCGCCATCGGGTCGGCCGCGTCCAAAAGCGCGTAACGGCCTTCGGGCCCCGGTTTACGCCCTGCAAAACGGTCCAGCAGCGCACGGAACCGGCGCGGCCGCCACAGGTGCCGCATCAGCGCCGCCTTGCGGCGGTCTGTGGTCCGAAGCCCTTCGACAGCGGCGGTCAGGATGCCGATATCCCCGGTTGCTGCACGCAGGGGCAGCCCGCGCAGTTGCAACGCCATCAGCGAAAACACTTCGGCATCGGCACCAGCGGGATCATCGCGGTCAAACACCTCGTACCCCACCTGAATATACTCGTTCGACCGGTCCGGGTCGTGTTCCTGACGGCGGAACACCTCACCTGAATAGGTATAGCGCGCAGGCTCGGCCCCATCCCGCATGTGCATCTGAACAACGGGCAGGGTGAAGTCCGGGCGCAGCATCTGCTCGCCCCGCAGCGCGTCCGAGGTGACGTAGGCGCGGGCGCGGATATCCTCGCCATAAAGGTCCAGCAACATTTCAGCGGGTTGCAACAGGGGCGTATCCACCACTTGCGCGCCCGCAGCCTCGAACCGGACACGCATCATCGCGGCACGAGCCTGTATCTGGGAACGGTTGGGCATGGGTCAGTCCTGACTGTCCAGAATTTCACGCACTTTCGCGACCAGATCAGAGCGCGATACTTCGAACTGGCTGGGGCGTTCTTTCCATTCCTCCAGCGTGGCGCTTTCGGCAATCTTGGCCCCAAGGATCAGGTCCTTGATCTGCACGATGCCTTTTGCCTTTTCGTCCCCGCCTTCGATCACCGCAACCGGAGAGTTGCGCTTGTCCGCGTATTTCAACTGGTTGCCAAAGTTCTTGGGATTGCCCAGATAAACCTCGGCCCGGATGCCCGCATTGCGCAGCTCGGCCACCATCGCCTGATAATCAGCCATCCGGTCGCGGTCCATCACGGTGACGACGACGGGGCCTTTGGCGTGGGCGCTGATCCTGCCTTTTTCGCGCAGCGCGGCCAGCAACCGATCCACGCCGATAGACACGCCGGTCGCGGGCACTTCCTGCCCGGTAAACCGCTTGACCAGATCGTCATAGCGCCCGCCACCCGCAACCGAGCCGAACTGCCGCTTGCGGCCTTTCTCGTCGAAGATTTCGAAGGTCAGCTCGGCCTCGTAGACCGGACCGGTGTAATAGCCGAGGCCGCGGACGACCGATGGGTCAATGACAATGCGGTCGGGACCGTAGCCGCCGGCGGAGAGAAGTTCAGCGATTTGTTCCAACTCGTCGACACCTTCCAATCCAACCGCCGAGTTTCTTAGTATTTCCCTCAGTCTGAAAATTGTTTTCTCATTCGTTTCGCCCCGAGCCTGTAGAAAGTCGATGAAACCGCTTGCCATAAAATCCGACAAGTTGACGCCATCAATAAAGGCGCCGGAGGCATCGTGCCGTCCACCCGTCAATAAATGGCGGACTCCCTCCGCCCCAACTTTGTCAAACTTGTCTAACTGCCGGAGTACAGCATCAATGCCCAGTTCGTCAGTTTTCAAACCTTGAATTTCTTGGTCACGATATCTTTTTCGCTCTTCAATTGACATAGCGACAACATCGTAACTCTCCGAACCTCGAGTGACACTTGTAAGCACACCGTTCAAAACCTTCCGGTTGTTCACCCGGATCAGGTAGTCGCCGCGCGGAATTCCGACCTCTTCCAGCGTGTCGGCCAGCATTGCACAGATCTCGGCGTCAGCAGCCATCGAGGCGGTTCCGACCGTATCCGCATCGCACTGATAGAACTGCCGAAAGCGCCCCGGCCCCGGCTTTTCGTTGCGCCAGACCGGACCCATTGCATAACGGCGATAAGGCGTCGGCAGGTCGTTGCGGTGCTGAGCGTAAACCCGGGCCAGTGGCGCGGTCAGGTCATAGCGCAGGGCCATCCAGTCGCCATTTCCGCCCTCGTCAAACTCCTGCCATGCAAAGACGCCCTCGTTCGGGCGGTCCACGTCGGGCAGGAACTTGCCCAGCGCCTCGACGGTTTCGACCGCACTGCTTTCCAGCGCGTCAAACCCGTACCGATGATAGACACCCGCAATCGTCCGCAGCATCTCGGTGCGCTGCGTGACTTCCTCGCCGAAATAGTCACGGAACCCTTTCGGCGTTTCGGCCTTGGGGCGGGGCTGTTTCTTGGGCTTGGCCATGTGGGGCGTCCTTGGGAGTGTACCTGTTCCGCGCGCGGTCTATCCCATGGCCCGCATCTGGGCAAGGCGCGCTTTCTCTGGCCAAGGCGTCACAGGGTCGCTATGTGCAGCCTGAAAGACAGGAGCATCCCATGCAGCATCTGGAAGAACAGATTGCCCATCTGACCCGCACGGTTGACGATCTGAACGCGGTTGTCACCAGGCAACAGGCCGAGATTGACAGGCTGACCCGCCGTGTCGAGATGCTGCTGCACCGCGAGGCTGAACGCGCACAGGAAGGGTCAGGCGGCGTTGTCCTTGGTGACGAACGCCCGCCACATTACTGAAGGCTTACAGCCCCAGCGTTGATTTCACCGCGTTGTCGACGACGCCACCCAGCAGGGCGTTTTCATCCCCGGCGCAACCCTCTTTCAGAGCCGCCACAAATGTTTCGCGCAGCGCGGCCTTTTCCTCGTCCGAACTGGCATGAGCTTCGAGGTCGACCTGACGGTTATAAAGTGACAACGCCGTCATCTTGCCGACCACGTCCACAATGTATTCTTCATTCCCGTCAGCCTCTTCGATGACCGACGCGCAGGTGTGGTACATAAGCGGCAGCGCCGCTTGTACCATCTGTTCGGCTTCCTCGTCCGCAAGGGCAAAACCGGGCCCTGTAAGCAGCGCTGTGGTGGTGATCACTTTCATCGCGTTCAAACGCATCATCCCGCCCCCGCTTATTTCGAGTTCGCGCCGATTAGCGCACCAACAATTGCCCCTGCGGCGGCGCCTTTGCCGTCGCCGATCAAGGCCCCAACCCCGGCCCCAATCACAGCACCTTTGATCGTGTTCTCTTTCTTTTTGTCGTCCGCAAGCGTGGCTGTCGCCGAAACCAAAGCCAGCGATGCCGCCGCCCCCAATACAATCGTTCTGAGATTGAGACCTGCAATCGTCATATCAACGCCCTCCCGTGGCATGAGTAGAAGACATATTTGCAAGGTCAGCCTAGCGATGCGCTAACTGTCTGGCAACAAAGCGGTGTCAGATCTCTTCGACGGTCATCACGCCTTCCAGCGATTTGATCGCGCCCTTGATCTGCGGGTTTATCGGAAACACGCGCCCCAAGTCGATTTCGACGTCGCCGGGCAGGCCGGGGTCCAGCAACAGCAGCTGGATCGGTCCTCGGGCCGCACCCTTGGCAGCGGTTGCGGCTTCTTCAAGAACCGTTGCAATCGTCGACACTGCCCGCGCTTCGTCGACAAAGATGCGCAGGCCCGTCGCCCCGGCTTCGGCCACCACAGAATCCGCTGGTCCAACCGAACGCCCCAGCAGCTTGAGCTGATCGGACTCCATCGTCGCCTCAACGGTCAGAACCACCTGAGCGCCGGTTTCCAGAAACTCGCGGCATTTCTCCAGCGTGTCGGAAAACAGCATGACCTCATAGGCGCCGGTCGGGTCCGAAAGCTGGGCAAAGGCGAACCGGTTGCCCTTGGCCGATTTCCGTTCCTGCCGCCCGGCAACCACTCCGGCCATCTTGGCGATCAACGGGCCAGAGCGGGCTTTCTCTGTCACCTCGTCCAGCGTCAGAACCTGTTTACGCTTCAAGGCCGGCATATAGTCGTCCAGCGGATGACCAGAGAGATAGAAGCCGATGGCCTTGAACTCTTCGCTCAGACGTTCAGCCGGCAACCAGTCGGGGGTCGGCGCCAGGCGCGGTTCGGGCAGGTCATCTCCGGCCTCGCCAAACAGTGACACCTGGTTCGAATTCTTCTGTTCATGGATCGCGGCCGAATACTGCACCAGCGCATCTAGGCTTTCAAACACACGGCGGCGGTTCCGGTCCAGCTCATCAAAGGCCCCGGCGCGGGCCAGCATCTCAAGCGGGCGTTTGCCCACTTTCTTCAGATCAACGCGGCGGGCGAAATCGAACAGGTTGACAAACGGCTTGTCCGCGCGACCCGCAACGATCAGGTTCATCGCCTCGACACCTACATTCTTGAGCGCGCCCAGCGCATAGACCAGATGTCCGTTATCAACATCGAACGTGGCCTGAGATCGGTTCACACAAGGTGGGACATACGGCAGTTCCAGCCCTTTTCGGACCTCTTCGAAATAGATCGCCAGCTTGTCGGTCAGATGGATATCGCAATTCATGACGCCCGCCATGAATTCAACCGGATGGTTCGCCTTCAACCAGCCGGTTTGATAGCTGACCACCGCATAGGCGGCGGCGTGGGATTTGTTGAAGCCGTAATTGGCGAATTTCTCGAGAAGGTCGAAGACTTCGCTGGCTTTCTTGGCATCCACCCCGTTTTCTGCCGCGCCTTTTTCGAACTTGGGGCGTTCGGCATCCATCGCCTCTTTGATCTTCTTACCCATCGCGCGGCGCAGCAGGTCTGCACCGCCCAGGCTGTACCCCGCCATGACTTGCGCGATCTGCATCACCTGTTCCTGATAGACGATAATACCTTGAGTTTCCTCAAGAATGTGGTCGATCAGCGGGTGAACGGATGTGATTTCGCGCAGCCCGTTCTTGACCTCGCAATAGGTCGGGATGTTCTCCATCGGGCCGGGACGATAGAGCGCGACGAGGGCCACGATATCCTCGATACAGGTGGGTTTCATGCGCTTGAGCGCGTCCATCATGCCTGAGGATTCAACTTGGAACACCGCGACCGTCTTGGCCGCTGAATAGAGCTTATACGTCGCCTCGTCATCCAGTGGGATGGCGTTGATCTGGTTCTCGGCCCCCTCGGCAGGTTCGTAAAGCTCGGTGCCATCGGCGGCGATATGCAGCTTCCGTCCGGACTTGAAGATCAGGTCCATCGCGTTCTGGATCACGGTCAGGGTTTTCAGACCCAGAAAGTCGAACTTTACCAGCCCGGCCTGTTCCACCCATTTCATGTTGAACTGGGTTGCAGGCATGTCGGATCGCGGGTCCTGATAGATCGGCACCAGCGCGTCCAGAGGCCGGTCGCCAATCACAACCCCAGCCGCGTGGGTCGAGGCGTTGCGCAGCAGCCCTTCGACCTGCTGTCCATACGTCAGCAAACGATCCACCACCTCTTCGTTACGAGCTTCCTCCCGCAGACGCGGCTCATCCTTCAGGGCTTTTTCGATGGAAACCGGTTTTACCCCTTCAACCGGGATCATCTTGGACAGACGGTCCACCTGCCCGTACGGCATTTGCAGCACCCGCCCGATGTCGCGCACGGCGGCCTTTGACAGCAAGGCACCAAAAGTGATGATCTGCCCCACCTTGTCGCGCCCGTATTTCTGCTGCACGTAACGGATCACCTCTTCGCGGCGATCCATACAGAAGTCGATATCGAAGTCGGGCATCGAAACCCGTTCGGGATTCAGGAACCGTTCAAACAGCAGGCTGTAACGCAGCGGATCGAGATCGGTAATTGTCAGCGCATAAGCCACCAGCGAGCCCGCACCCGACCCCCGCCCCGGCCCAACCGGAATATCGTGATCCTTGGCCCATTGGATAAAGTCGGCAACGATCAGGAAGTAGCCAGGGAACCCCATTCCTTCGATGATGCCAAGCTCGAAATCCAGCCGTTCCTGATATTCCTCGGGCGTCACCGCATGGGGGATCACGGCCAGACGTTTCTGCAAGCCCTCGTTGGCAATGCGGCGTAGTTCAGCGACCTCGTCATCGGCGAATTTCGGCAGGATCGGATCACGCCGATAGGCCATGAAAGCGCAGCGTTTGGCAATCTCGACAGTGTTCTCGATGGCCTCGGGCAGATCGGCAAACAGCGTCACCATTTCCTGCTGCGACTTGAAATAATGCTGCGCGGTCAGGCGGCGGCGACCTTCCTGCTGGTCGACATAGGCCCCTTCGGCGATACAGATCAGCGCATCATGGGCCTCGTACATATCCGAGGTCGGGAAATAGACGTCATTGGTGGCAACCAGCGGCAGGTTCTTGGCATAGGCCATCTCGATATGGCCGCGCTCGGTCTGGCGTTCGGCCTCTGGTTGGCCGTCCTCGCCCGGATGACGCTGGAGTTCAATATACAGACGATCCGGAAAGATCGCGGCCAGCCGATCCACCAGCGCCTCGGCCGCCGGACGTTGCCCCTGTTGCAACAGGCGGCCCACCGGCCCATCGGGCCCTCCGGACAGGCAGATCAGCCCGTCGGAGCGGCCCGCAAGCTCGTCCAGCGTGACCTGCGGCAACTGCCCGCCCTTGTCCACGTAAAGGCACGTGCTCAGCTTCATCAGGTTCTCGTACCCCGCCTCGGACTGTGCCAGCAGAACAAGCGGCGCGGGCGTTTTTGGCTTTTCCCCCGGTTGCGATTGCACATAAGTCAGATCAACCTGACATCCCATGATCGGCTGGACACCGGCCTGGCTGGCTGTCACCGAAAATTCCAGCGCCGAAAACATGGAATTCGTGTCAGTCACCGCGACGGCAGGCATCCCCATCTTCTCGCACAGGGCGGGCAGTTTTTTCAGCCGCACAGCGCCTTCCAGAAGGGAGTATTCGGTGTGAACACGTAGGTGAATGAATCGGGGGTTACTGCTCATGAACGGCAGGCTACCCTAGCCGCGAGGCATGCAAAAGCCGGAACCTGCGCCGTTGTTTGGCAAAATAATCGTTTTCGATTATTCGGATTTTCCAGAAGGTGCTTCGGAAAGCAACATCTTCACTGACAAAAAAACGCTTTAGTTTCAAACAACTGATATTTACACAGGGTGCGCAAATCCACGCCACTTGGCTGTAATGATGCATCATACAGGCAGTTTTTCTTGCCAGATCACGCATGCTGTTTCTAACATCCATTTGCAAGCTATCCGCCCGCCACTCTTTCTACGTCGCATCGAAGGAGGGCACCACCAGGGCGCAACCGGGTAAGGCGACGGGTTTCTCGAATGGACATCACGTTTCTTCTGAATGGAGAGACAGTGGAGCTGACGGATATCAATCCGACAGCCACTCTGCTGGATTGGCTGCGTGAAGATCGTGGCCTGACCGGCACCAAAGAAGGCTGCAACGAAGGCGATTGCGGTGCCTGCACTGTCATGGTGACGGATGTGGGTGGCGCAAAGGCCCTGAACTCGTGCATCCTGTTCCTGCCGCAGTTGCATGGCAAGGCGGTTCGAACCGTCGAAGGCGCCTGCAGCCCCGATGGTGAGGTCCATCCGGTTCAGCAGGCCATGGTTGACTTGCACGGGTCGCAATGCGGCTTTTGCACACCCGGTTTTGTCATGTCTATGGTGGCCGGTCACACCAATGGCGCGACGGATCACGACACACAGCTTGCCGGTAATCTGTGCCGTTGCACAGGTTATGCACCCATTATTCGCGCAGCCGAAGCGGCCGAGAAGCATCCCGTGCCTGTCTGGGTCAAGGACAAGCCTGTCGCAACACCCGCCGCTTCACCCATGCTGCCGGGCTCGTCCGACGCGCTGGCTGCTGTGTATGCCGAGAACCCAAATGCCACTTTGGTCGCGGGCGCAACTGATGTTGGGCTTTGGGTGACCAAGCAACTGCGCGATCTTGATCCGGTGATCTTCCTGAACAGCTGTGACGATCTGAAAGAGATCACGATCACCGACGAAGATATTCGGTTCGGTGCCATGGTCGATATGAACCGCATGGGCGAAGCCTTGGCGGACATTCACCCATCGTATGCTGAAATGATCCGGCGCTATGCCAGTGTTCAGGTCCGTCACGCGGCCACTGTGGGTGGCAACATCGCCAATGGCTCACCAATAGGAGACAACCCGCCCGCGCTCATCGCATTGGGTGCGACGCTGCACCTGCGCAAAGGTGATGAACGCCGGTCAGTCCTGCTGGAAGACTTCTTCATCGATTACGGGAAACAGGACCGCGCGCCGGGTGAGTTTGTCGAAGCCGTCAGCTTCCCGCGTCAGGCGGACCGGTTGAAATGCTACAAGCTGAGCAAACGGTTCGATCAGGATATCTCGGCCGTGTGCGGATGCTTCAACATTACCATTTCAGACGGACGGGTGGCGGCTGCGCGCATCGCGTTTGGCGGTATGGCTGGCATTCCGAAACGGGCAACCCATGTCGAGGCCGCGTTGATCGGCAAGCCATGGACGCGCGAGACGATTGACGCCGCTCTGCCCGCTTTTGCCGACGATTATTCACCGCTTACCGATATGCGCGCCTCGGCCACGTACAGGCTTGAGACCGCCAAAGCGATGCTGGAACGGTACTTACTTGAGGATCAGGGCCATGTGACCAACGTGCTGGAGGTATCGGCATGAGCGTAACCAAACCCCTTCCCCATGACGCGGCACCGCTGCACGTATCCGGTTCCGCCCGATATGTGGACGACATCCCGACGCCAAAGGGCACATTGCATCTGGCCTTTGGCCTGAGCCCGATCGCCAAGGGCACGATTACCGCGATGGACCTGTCTGCCGTGAAAGCAGCAGCCGGGGTCGTCAAGGTCATGACGGCACAGGACCTGCCCTTTGCCAACGATGTTTCGCCCTCGATCCACGATGAACCGTTGCTGTCCGACGGGACGGTTCACTATATCGGCCAGCCTGTTTTCCTTGTGGTTGCCACCAGCCATCTGGCCGCCCGCAAGGCGGTTCGGTTGGGCAAGATCGACTATGCAGAGGAAACACCGATCCTGACGGCGGAAGAAGCTCTGGCCGCAGACAGCCGATTTGAAGACGGGCCCCGTATCTATGCCAAGGGCGACGCGGACGCCGCGATTGAAAGCGCAGCCCACGTCATCGACGGAACATTCGAGATCGGCGGTCAGGAGCATTTCTATCTGGAAGGTCAGGCAGCCCTTGCCGTGCCGAATGAAGGCGGCGACATGCTGGTCCACAGCTCGACCCAGCACCCGACCGAGATACAGCACAAGGTAGCGGACGCTCTGGGCCTGCCAATGCATGCGATCCGCGTCGAAACCCGGCGCATGGGTGGCGGATTCGGTGGCAAGGAAAGCCAGGGGAATGCGCTGGCCGTCGCCTGCGCAGTGGCGGCGCGGGCAACCGGCAAAGCCTGCAAGATGCGCTATGACCGCGATGATGACATGATCATCACCGGCAAACGCCACGCCTTCCGGATTTCCTATCGCGCGGGATTTGACGAACAGGGTCACATTCAGGGCGTGTCCTTTCTGCAATACGCGATCTGCGGCTGGGCGCAGGACCTGTCCCTGCCCGTCGCCGACCGTGCGATGCTGCATTCGGACAATGCCTACCTGCTGCCCAATGCCCGGATTGAAAGCCATCGGTTGAAGACCAACACGCAGTCAGCCACCGCCTATCGCGGGTTTGGTGGCCCGCAGGGGATGGTTGCCATCGAACGTGTGATGGACCACGCCGCGCATGAACTTGGGTTGGACCCGGTGGAATTGCGCCGCCGCAACTATTACGAGCCCGCGCATAAGGTTGCCGAAGTCCAACCCCACGAGAAACCGCTGGGTCATCCCGACCCGCACGAAGACCTGACCAGCCGTGGCGCGGTGGAAACAGGGACCGCCCCGGTCCGCCCCCTGCCCGCTGGTGGCAACACGACGCCCTACGGCATGGAGGTCAGCGATTTCGAACTGCATGGCATGACCGAAGCGCTGATGAAGTCCAGCAACTATGCCGCGCGCAAAGCGGCCATCGAGAAATGGAATGCCGAAAACAACGTGATCAAGAAGGGCATCGCCTTTTCTCCGGTCAAGTTCGGAATTTCCTTCACGCTGACCCATCTGAACCAGGCCGGTGCGCTGGTGCATGTGTATCAGGATGGTTCGGTCCACCTGAATCATGGCGGCACCGAGATGGGTCAGGGTCTGTTCCAGAAGGTCGCGCAAGTGGCCGCGTCACGTTTCGGCATCCCGCTTGAGATGGTCAAGATCACCGCCACCGATACGGCCAAAGTGCCGAATACGTCAGCCACGGCGGCGTCTTCGGGCAGCGATCTGAACGGCATGGCGGTGAAAGCGGCTTGCGATACGATCCGCGACCGGATGGCCGATTATCTGGCTGAACGGCATCAGGCCGACCCCTCCGCGGTCACTTTCACAGATGGCCACGTTTCGGTTGGTGAAGAACGGTACACGTTCGCCGAAGCTGCCGCACTGGCCTATCAGGGTCGCATAAGCCTGTCGGCCACTGGCTTTTATAAAACGCCCAAGATCGAATGGGACCGGATCGCGGGGCGCGGTCGCCCGTTTTACTACTTCGCTTATGGCGCTTCGGTCACCGAGGTCGCTGTGGACACGTTGACGGGCGAGAACCGCATTCTGCGCACAGATATCCTGCATGACGCGGGCGCTTCGCTGAACCCGGCGCTGGATGTCGGACAGGTCGAAGGCGGTTACGTGCAGGGCGCGGGCTGGCTGACGACCGAGGAACTGGTCTGGGACGGCAAGGGCAACCTGCGCACACATGCGCCCTCGACCTACAAGATCCCGGCCTGTTCCGACCGGCCCGACATTTTCAACGTCGCACTTTGGGATGGCGAGAACCGAGAGGACACCATCTATCGCTCGAAAGCCGTGGGGGAACCCCCGTTCATGCTGGGAATATCGGCCTGGCTAGCGCTTTCGAATGCGGTGGCAGCCTGCGGGGACACCTATCCGGCACTCAACGCACCCGCCACCGCCGAAGAGGTCTGGCGCGGCGTCCAGAGGATGAAGGGAGATATCTGATGGGATTTGACCTAGAGGCTTTGAGGGAGGCGGTCAAAACCCACGGCAAAGTGGTTCGGGTGGTCATCGCCGGGATCAAAGGGTCGTCTCCACGCGAAGTTGGTGCCGCCATGCTGGTCTGGGACGGCGGGCAAAGCGGCACAATTGGTGGCGGAACACTGGAATACCAGGCGGCAAATGCTGCACGGTTGCAAACCACGCCAACCCGCCTGACGCATCATGCACTTGGACCCGAGTTGGGGCAATGCTGTGGCGGTGCCGTGTCGTTGCTGAGCGAGGTCTACCACGCAAACACTGTCAATGATCTGGACGATACGGTCATCGCGCGCCCGGCCACGGGTGACGAGATGCCCCTGTCGGTCAAGCGAATGCTGGCGACGGCGCGCGGACAGGGGATTGCGCCAGAACCGCAGCTGATCGATGGCTGGATGGTTGAACCTGTTCACAAGCCGACACGCAATCTGTGGATCTGGGGCGCGGGCCATGTCGGCCGTGCGCTAGTGGGTGTGCTGTCCCCGCTTCCCGATCTTGCGATCACCTGGGTGGACACCAGCCGTCAGCGCTTTCCGGCCACTGTGCCAGCGGGCGTGACAATTGTTCCGGCCATAAAACCGGCCGAGCTGATCTGCCATGCCCCATCCGACGCCGAACATCTTGTGCTGACATACTCGCATAGCCTTGACTTTGAACTGTGCAACAGACTGCTTTTGCACGATTTTGGCTTTGCGGGGCTGATCGGCTCGGCTACGAAATGGGCGCGATTCCGGTCTCGTCTGGCCGCTCTTGGGCATCCGCCTGAACGGATAAGCCGGATCACCTGCCCGATCGGTGACCCGTCGATGGGGAAGCATCCACATATGATCGCCGTGGGCGTCGCTGCACAATTGCTGCGCCCGGCCCTGCAAAACGAGTTGAAGAAGGACCTGAGCGCGTGACCATTCCACTTTTGAGCTTGCAAGGGCTGACCAAAGCCTACCCCGGTGTTGTGGCCAATGATCAGGTGTCCTTTGACATCGGTGAAGGCGAAGTGCACGCGCTGCTGGGGGAAAACGGCGCGGGGAAATCCACGCTGGTGAAAATGATCTATGGGCTTGTAAAGCCGGACAGCGGCACCATGAAGCTGCGCGGCAATCCGTTTGCGCCGCCCGAACCGCGCGCGGCCCGTGCCGATGGGATCGCGATGGTGTTCCAGCATTTTTCGCTGTTTGACGCGCTGAACGTGGCCGAGAATATCGCGCTGGGGATGGAGAATCCGCCCCCGATGGGGGATCTGGCATCGCGCATTCGCGAAGTCTCGGAAACCTATGGTCTGCCGCTGGACCCGTTTCGCACGGTTGGCGATCTGTCCGCAGGCGAACGCCAGCGGGTCGAGATCATTCGCTGCCTGTTGCAGGACCCCAAACTGCTGATCATGGACGAACCGACCTCGGTTCTGACCCCGCAAGAGGTCAATATCCTGTTTGAGACGCTGAACAAGCTACGCTCCGAGGGAACCTCGATCCTTTATATCTCGCATAAACTGGAGGAGATCCGAACGCTGTGCGACCATGCCACGATCCTGCGTCTGGGCAAGAACGTGGGCGAATGTGTTCCCGCTGAAACCTCGGCGCGCGACATGGCCGAGATGATGGTCGGGTCGACGTTGCAGACGCCTGAACGCTCGGGCCGGGAACTAGGTGAGGTCGCGCTGGATGTCAGCGGGCTGTCAGTCCCCTCGCCTTCGGAATTCGGCACCGCATTGCGCAATGTGCACATGACGGTCCGCAAGGGCGAGGTTCTGGGCGTCGGCGGTGTTGCCGGAAACGGGCAGGATGAATTGCTGGGCGTGCTGTCCGGGGAAATCCTGACATCGGCGGATGCGATCAAGTTCAACGGTCAGGCAATCGGCAAGCTCGGCCCGACAGCGCGCCGCAAGCTGGGCGTTCTGACCGCGCCTGAGGAACGGCTCGGCCACGCGGCGGCGCCCGACATGAGCCTGACCGAAAACGCTTTGCTGACCGGATCTGTGCGGGAAGGGCTTGAGAAAAACGGCTTCTTGAAATGGTCCGAAACCCGGAGTTTTGCCGAAAAGATCATCGAAGCCTTCGACGTACGTACGCCCGGGCCCGAAAACGCAGCGCGGTCCTTGTCCGGCGGCAATCTGCAGAAATTCGTGATTGGACGCGAAGTGCTGCAAAACCCTGATGTGTTGGTGGTAAACCAGCCAACCTGGGGGGTGGATGCCGCGGCGGCCGCGTCGATCCGGCAAGCCATACTCGATCTTGCGGCGAAAGGCACAGCGGTGGTCTGCATTTCGCAGGATCTGGATGAGCTGATGGAAATCTCGGACAGTTTTGCGGCCTTAAACGAAGGTCGGCTGAGCGCACCGCGCCCGACCACCGGCCTGACCGTGGATGAGATTGGCCTGATGATGGGCGGTGCCCATGGCATGGAGGTGGCACATGTGTGATCTGCTGAGCCGCCTTCGGCGAGAGTATTTGCAAAAAGATGAAACATCTGGGGGGATGAGCAGATGATTGTATTGGAGAAACGGCCACAGCCGTCCAGGGCCTGGTCTTATGCGACCCCCCTTGTGGCGGTGCTGGCGACAATGGTGTTTGGCGGGTTGCTGTTTGCCATATTGGGGAAAAACCCGGTCGAAGCCATCGGTACCATCTTCTGGGAGCCGCTTTTTGGCGAGTTCGCATTTTATTACCGCCCTCAATTGCTGGTCAAGGGCGCCCCGCTTGTGTTGATCGCTATCGGATTGTCGCTGGGATTTCGAGCCGGTATCTGGAATATCGGGGCCGAAGGGCAATACATCATGGGCGCCATATTCGGTGCGGGCGCAGGTCTGGCCTTCTATCCGCTCGACGCCTGGTACATCTTCCCGATCATGGTGGCCGCAGGCGCATTTGGCGGCTGGCTGTGGGCAACGATCCCGGCTTTGCTGAAAGTGCGTTTCGGCACCAACGAAATCCTCGTGTCGCTGATGCTGGTCTACGTGGCCGAACAGATGCTGGCCTCGGTCTCGCTGGGTTTGCTCAAGAACCCCGAAGGGTTCGGCTTTCCCGGCTCGCGCAACCTGCAATCCTATGAAAGCGCGCACAATGCCGAGCTGATTGCCGGTTCCGGGATGCATTGGGGTGTTGTCGCGGCCTTCATCGCGGTGATCTTTGCCTATGTTTTGCTGAACCGTCACATGCTGGGGTTCCATATCCGTCTGACGGGTGAGGCCCCCCGCGCCGCAAAGTTTGCAGGTGTGAATCCAGCGCGGCTGATCCTGTTCTGCCTTGGAATTTCGGGCGCTTTGGCCGGGTTGGCCGGGATGTTCGAGGTGTCCGGCCCGTCCGGTCAGATCAGCATCGATTTCAATGTGGGTTATGGCTTTACAGCGATCATCGTCGCCTTTCTGGGCCGACTGCATCCGGTGGGTATTCTTTTGGCCGGGGGCCTGATGGCGCTGACCTATATTGGCGGTGAAATCGCACAATCGCAGCTGGGCCTGCCTGCCGCAGCCATTCAGGTGTTTCAGGGAATGCTGCTGTTTTTCCTGCTGGCCTTCGATCTTCTGACAAACTTCCGCATCCGTGCGGCTCGTAGCGAGGTGGCGTGATCATGGATCTTGGTCAAATCAATCCCGTTCTTCTGGTTGCTTCGCTTATGGTGGCCGCAACCCCCCTTCTGCTGGCCGCGATCGGAGAGCTTGTCGTGGAAAAGGCAGGCGTTCTGAACCTTGGTGTCGAGGGCATGATGATCGTTGGCGCGATCAGCGGTTTTGCGATCTCGGTCGAAACCGGATCGCCCTGGCTGGGCTTTGTTGCTGCCGCCATTGGCGGGGCCGTGCTGTCGCTGCTGTTCGTCTTGCTGACACAGTTTGCGTTGGCCAACCAGGTTGCCAGCGGCCTTGCGCTGACCCTGTTTGGCCTGGGGTTCAGCGCCCTGATGGGGCAAAGCTATGTGGGCGTCAAACCACCCAGCATGGGCGATATCCACATCCCCTTGATCAGCGATATTCCGGTCATCGGCCCGATCCTGTTTCGGCACGATCCCATCCTGTATCTGGGCATTGCGCTGACCGCTGTGGTCTGGGCCGTCCTGAAGTACACCCGCGTCGGGTTGATCCTGCGGGCGGTTGGTGAAAACCACGATGCCGCCCATGCGCTTGGCTACAAGGTCATCAAAATCCGTATCATGGCGATCCTGTTTGGCGGGGCCTGCGCGGGCCTGGGTGGAGCTTACATCAGTCTGATACGTGTGCCGCAATGGACCGAGGGCATGACCGCAGGTGTCGGCTGGATCGCACTGGCGCTGGTGGTGTTTGCCAGCTGGAAACCCTGGCGGGTCCTGCTGGGTGCATATTTGTTCGGCGGCATCACCGTCTTGCAGCTTAATTTGCAGGCAGCGGGCGTTGCCATTCCCGTGGAGTATCTGGCAATGTCACCCTATCTTATCACGATCCTTGTGCTTGTGATCCTTTCGGCCGACAAGAGCAGCGCACCTGCCTCACTGGGCCGGACCTTCCATGCCTCACACTAGGGGCCAACTGAACCAACTTGGGGAGTAACTACATGAAATTAAAATCGCTTCTGACAACTGCCGCGATAGCGCTTGGTCTTGCGACCGGTGCAGTGGCACAAGACAAAACCAAGGTCGGTTTTGTTTATGTCGGCCCTGTCGGCGACGGCGGCTGGACCTATGAACACAACAAAGGCCGTTTGGCGATCGAAGAAGAGTTCGGCGACAAGGTCGAGACTGTATTCGTTGAATCGGTGCCCGAAGGCCCCGACGCCGAGCGCGTGATGACCCAGATGGCGCTGGAAGGCGCGGATCTGATCTTTACCACCTCGTTCGGCTATATGGATCCAACCATCAATGTGGCCAAGAAATTCCCGAACGTGAAGTTCGAGCACGCGACCGGCTACAAGACCGCCGACAACGTCTCGGTCTATTCAGCGCGTTTCTACGAAGGCCGCGCGGTTCAGGGGCATATCGCGGGTAGAATGACCGAATCGAACATCATCGGCTATATCGGGTCCTACCCGATCCCCGAGGTGATCCGCGGTATCAACTCGGCCTATATCCACGCCAAGAAAGCGAACCCGGATGTCCAGTTCAAGATCGTCTGGGCCTATACATGGTTCGACCCGGCGAAAGAGGCTGACGCCGCATCGGTTCTGATCGAACAGGGCGCCGACGTGATCCTGCAGCACACTGACTCGACCGCACCGCAGGCCGCCGCACAAGAGGCGGGCAACGTGATCACCTTCGGTCAGGCTTCGGATATGAGCGAATACGCCCCCAAACCGCGTGTTTCCTCGATCATCGACAACTGGGGACCCTATTACATTGCGCGCACGCGAGCCGTGATGGACGGCACCTGGGCCTCGTCCAACACCTGGGACGGAATCGGGCCGGGCATGGTAGAAATCGGTGAGATTTCGGATGCAGTTCCCGCGGACATCAAGGAAGAGGCACTGGCCCTGAAAGCCGCGCTGGCCGATGGCAGCTATCATGCCTTTACCGGACCGCTGAAAAAGCAGGACGGCAGCGACTGGCTGGCCGAGGGCGAAGTGGCCGACGACGGTACTCTGGCCGGTATGAACTTCTATGTCGAAGGGCTGGAAGGCGATATCCCGCAATAAACAGCGCGGATAGAAATGCATAAAGGCCCGCAGGATTGCGGGCCTTTTTTTGTGGCGTTTTCGTTTCGGTCACATTACCGGATGACCGGGATGCTACGGCCGCGACGAGCCACAGAAACTTTAGACTCTGCCCTGCGTTCGCCACCCGATCAGGCTTAGGCACGCAAAAACGATCGCGGCAACGCAGACAATCGAGGGTCCTGCCGGAGTGTCGAATACATACGCGGCCCTTAGCCCTGTGATGGCCGAAAGCGCACCTATTCCCGCAGCAATCAGGGCCATGGATTCTGGTGACCGGGCCAGGTTTCGCGCAGCAGCCGCCGGAATGATCAGCATTGCGGCGATCAGCAACACGCCCACAACCTTGATCGCCACCGCTACGGTCACAGCAAGTGACAGGGTCAGGATCAGTTGTTCTCGCCTTGGATCGAAGCCGCTGGCATAGGCCAGTTCTTCGTTCAGTGTCGCGGTCAGAAGTTGCGACCAACGCCAGACAATCAGAGCCACGACAAGCGCCGCACCGCCCCAGATCACGACCAGATCCGAACGGGAGACCGCCAGAATATCCCCAAACAGATATGCCATCAGGTCAATCCGGACACCGGACAGGAATGAAACTGCTACCAGCCCGAAGGCCAGCGCAGAATGCGCCAGAACCCCCAGCAGCGTGTCCATCGCATAACCGCGACCGGCCAAAAGCGAAACGGTCAGCGCCATGACCAAAGCGACAGCCAGCGCACCCGTGAAGATCGACATCTGAAACGTCAGGGATAGGGCCACGCCCAGAATTGCGGCATGTGCGGTTGCATCGCCGAAATACGCCATGCGACGCCATACGACAAAACACCCAAGGGGGGCCGCGGCAAACGCCACGCCAATACCTGCGAGCGTTGCCCGCATCATGAAATCATCCAGCATTATTCCGCTGCTTCCTGTGGTTTTGCATCATGATCATGATCATGATCATGATGGTGATCATGTTCATGACGATAAAGGGCAAGCGCGCCACCTGTTCCGGTTCCGAACAAGGCCCGATATTCGGGCGCCGAGGCGACCACGGCCGGCGATCCTTCGCAACAGACATGCCCATTGAGGCATATCACCCGGTCCGACGCACTCATGACCACGTGCAGTTCGTGGCTGATCATCAGAATGGCGCATCCGGTCTCGCGCCGGACAGCCTCGATTTGCTGGTAAAAGCTGGCCGATCCCCGTTGGTCCAAACCCTGTGTCGCTTCGTCCAGCAACAATATGTCCGGGCGGTTGATCAAAGCTCTGGCCAGCAGCACCCGCTGGAACTGTCCGCCGGACAGCTGCGACATCTGGCGTTTCAACAGATCCGGCACACCCGCCGATTCAAGCGCCTCGACACATTGCCTGCGCGACACAGGATCGGTCAGACGCATGAACCTTTCGACGGAAATCGGTAGTGTCGGATCGACATGCAGCTTCTGCGGCACATAGCCGATTTTCAAACCGGACTTCAGTGACACCTGACCGGCAAAAGGCCGTGTCGCACCGATAATGGCGCGCAGCAGGCTGGTCTTTCCTGATCCGTTCGGGCCAACGATGGTCACGATTTCACCCGGTTCAACGACCATATCCACATGATGCAGCACGGTATGCGCGCCATAGCGGACGCTGAGTTTCTCGACAGTGATTAGGGCCATCTTTATGCCTTTTCGGTGCAGTCAGGGCAGAGACCTTCAGCCTCTACAACCGTTCGCTCGATCTCGAAACCTGCCGCGCGCGCGGCAGCGCCAAGAACACCTTTGGAGGGGGCGGACTGCGCCTCGGCTACGGCATCACATTTTCGGCAGATCATGAAAGCAGGTGAATGCGCCGCGCCGGGATGAGAGCAGGCGACAAACGCGTTCAGCCGCTCGATCTTGTGGACAAAGCCGTTCTGTACAAGAAACTCCAACGCCCGATAAGCGACCGGAGGCTGGGACCCGAATCCTTCGTCGCGCAACCGATCAAGGATTGCATAGGCACCTTGGGCGCGATGTTCCTGCAATAACATCTCAAGAACCTTGCGCCGAACCGGCGTCAGCCGCAGCCCTTCCTCTTTGCACCGGGCTTCGGCAGATGCCAGAGCCGTTGCGACGCAGCTCTGGTGGTCATGTTCCTGAAACCCGACCGGAGCCGCGTCTTTGCCAATAACTGGGTGCACATCACTTGTCATGTTATTACATATCATGTATTGCCGCTTGAAATGTTATAAAATCACACAGAGGGCCCGATGTCCAGAACGCTTCTTCTTCCATTATCTATCACAGTTGCACTGCTGGGTGGACCGGCCCGCGCAGATGCGCCAAACGTTGCCGCGGACATTGCCCCGGTTCATTCGCTGGTGGCCCGTGTCATGGAGGGTGTGGGAACACCTGCCCTGATCGTCGCACCGGGTGCCTCGCCGCATGAATACAATCTGCGCCCGTCCGAGGCAGCCGCGTTGCAAAACGCCGATCTGGTGTTCTGGGTAGGAGAAGACCTGACACCCTGGCTGGAAAGTGCGATAGAAACTCTTGCTCAAGGTGCGACCGCCACAGCCCTATTGGACGCAAAGGGTACGGGGCTTCTTGAGTTCCGGGAAGACGCATTGTTTGAGGCGCATGATCACGCGGACGATGCGGGTCACGAAGACCATGACGACCATGGCGATCACGAAGGCCATGATGATCATGACTCTCATGACCCACATGCCTGGCTGTCGCCAACGAATGCCAAAGCCTGGCTGACCCTGATCGCGGATCAACTGTCGTCAGCGGATCCCGACAACGCCGCTGCGTATTTAGCAAATGCCGAAGCGGCGCGCGAAGAAATGACCGTGCTTTCCGCAGAAGTGGAAGAGTTGCTTGAACCGGTTCGCGGCGGCAGCTTCATCGTGTTTCATGATGCCTACCAGTATTTTGAGGTCGCGTTCGGTTTCCCTGCATCGGGCGCGATTTCCCTGAGCGACGCGTCCGACCCAAGCCCCGCGCGAATTGCCGCCATTCAAGGTCGCATTCACGCCGAAGGCATCAACTGCGTATTGTCCGAACCACAGTTCAATCCGGGCATCGTCGAAACCGTGCTGGATGGAACATCGGCGCAATCCGGTGTGATCGATCCGCTGGGCTCGGCTCTGGAACCCGGGCCGTCTCTGTACCCGCAAGTCATTCGCAACATGGCGCAAACCCTGGCGGAGTGTTTGAAAACCCGTTGAGCCGGGATTGGGATCGGGACGCGGGAACCTGCCGGGGTGCACCCAAAAGGGCCAAGTCCCGATCTGCGCATCAGGTTTGGAACATTGGAGAAGCGCATCAGACCATGGTCTGTAGCGCGTCAAACAATTGTCGTTCATAGTCGATTGCGAAATGAGACCCAAAATTACCGACCTGACAATTGGCAACTGGTCTTTGTCGCGCGTTTTTCTCGCGGCAAGTGTTGTGGTCATGGGGACTGCAACGGTGTTTGTTGGTCACTGGGTATCGAACCGGATCGAAAATGCGGTTGTACAAAATTCCGCCAACTCTGCGGCATTGTACATGGAAAGCATTTTGTCCCCACTCAGCCAGGAGCTGGCGCATGGAGACCGCCTTTCCGAACAGGCCAGCCGGGCGCTGGACGAGATTTTCATGACCCAGCCGATGCGCGAACGCATTGCCTCGTACAAGTTCTGGAAACAGGATGGCGAGATTGCATACGCATCGGATTCCGCCATCATCGGTCGCCGCTTCGAGCCGACAGATGACCTGAAACGCGCATGGGCTGGAGAAATCTCGGGCTCATTTGAAGAGCTGGACGACGAAGAAAGCGCGGCAGAGGCTGCGCTTGGCATTCCATTGCTGGAAGTCTACAGCCCTATTCGCGAAATCTGGTCGGGAAGAGTCATCGCGGTCGCCGAGTTCTATGAAAAGGCCGATCAGCTGGAACTGGACATGGCCAGAGCCAGAAGAACAAGCTGGTTGATCGTTGGCTCGGCCTTTGCGGCAAGCACGGTTGTTCTGTTTTCCATTGTCGCAATCGGCGACAACACTATTCGAAGGCAAGGACGCCTTCTGAACGACCGCCTTGCCGAAAGTGAAAAGATGGCCGCGCAGAATGCCATGCTGCGGTCGCGCGTCATTGATGCATCAGAAAGATATGCTGCGCAAACGGACAGGTTCCTTAGGAAACTCGGCGCGGAACTGCATGACGGTCCTGCCCAATACCTGTCGCTCGCTGCCCTTCGATTGGAGGCCGCATTCGGCGACAGGCCGGAGATGCCCACCGAGGCCGAAGAAATTCAGCAATCTTTGCAGAAGTCTTTGGCAGAAATTCGCGCCCTGTCACGGGGATTGTTCGCGCCAGACATCGAAAACCTGGCGCTCGTTGATGTGGTAAAAAGAGCTGTCGAGGACCACGCGGAACACAGCCCTTTTCGCCCCGGTATTTCCTTTCAGGGCAATCCGTCGCCTGATTTGTCAATCTCGGGCAAGTTGTGCGTTTTCCGGTTCCTGCAGGAAACGCTTTCCAATGCCGCAAGATATGCGCCCACGTCCCGATGCATTGTCACCTGCGACGTACATGATGATCGCATCACCGTTCAGGTCAGCGACGACGGCCCCGGGTTCGATCCGTCAGGCGAGACTGTGCTGCGAGACGACGGAGGCCAGGGCCTTGTCGGTTTGCGTGACCGGGTCGAAAGCATCGGTGGCCGGTTCGTAGTGACATCAACCCTGGGCAAGGGCACCACCGTTGCTATGACATTGTTTCCCAGAAAGATGAGTGCATCATGACAACATCCGTCGTTATCGCAGATGATCACCCGATTTTCCGGGACGGTTTGCACCGCACATTAGAAGAGGCTGACGGTTTCAAGGTTCTCGCCGCTGGATCAAATGCAGATGAGGCCGTTTCCCTTGTCCGAACCCATCAACCAGACATCGCCATCCTCGACCTGTCGATGCCCGGCGGCGGCATTAGCGCGACCCGTCGAATTGCTGAAATGGCGAACCCGCCTTTCATCGCGATATTGACGGTCTCTGAAAACAGCAGTGACGTCGCAGACGCTTTGGAGGCGGGTGCCATTGGCTATATCGTCAAGGGCGTGACAGCGCGCGAATTGACAGATTCGCTGCGCAGTATCGCCTCGGGCGAAGGGTTCGTCTCGCCGGGTCTGGCTTCGCGCATGCTACTTCAGATCAATCGCGGAAGTGGGCCGCAGAAAGAAACTGACGCCATCGATGATCTTACCCATCGCGAGGAGGAGATTCTTCGGCGCGTCGCCAAAGGGCTGAGCAATCGGGAAATAGCCGATGAGTTGGGGATTCAAGAGAAAACCGTCAAGCATTACATGACGGCGATCCTGTCCAAGCTCCATGCGCGAAACCGGGTGGAGGCCGCTCTTATCGCGCATGAGGCCTGGAACAAGAAAGACTAGGGTCAGGCGCTCAAAGACCGGGGCGGTCTCTCAAGAAAAGAAACCGCCCCGCACATTCGTCAAAGTTCGTTGTTCAGTTGGCAATCGCCTGAAGTCTGCTGCGATCCGCCGCAGTTGCGGTTCTTTCTACAACGGTCCGGTTGAACGGGTCTTTCAACTCGTAACGCCCGCCCTCGATCTCTTCTTTCCAGCCGTTTGCGTAACTAACTTCGATATTGTTGCCCTGAATTTCGATTTTTGCCGGGTTACTTCCAGCACCGCCGCTCTGCCCTGGCGAGCGCACACTATCGATTGAGATACCGTTTGCCAGTGACCGAAGGCGCGAAACGTCGGCACCTGTGGCCGGTCGTTCCTCGATGGTTCGGTTCTGCGCGTTTTTTCTTTCGTACCGACCGTTTTCGATCTCTTCTTTGGTGCCGTCAGCATAGCGTACTTCGATGCCGCTCGCGCTTGTCTCGACCTTTGTTATTCCAGCCGATCCCGATGACTGCCCCCCAGACTGAGACCGGTCCTTCTTATCCCCGCCCCGGCCCGAGCGTGACGAGCCATCGTCATCGTCATCATCGTCATCATCGTCGTCGTGACCACCTTTACCTGATCCGGAATTGTCGTCGCTATCTCCGCCGCTGCCCGACCCGGAATTGCTGTCATGATCATCATCCCCGCCGTTGCCGTCACTCCCCTTCCCGCTTTTTGCAAACGCGTAAGCAGGTTCCAACCGCAGATGACCGTCTGCGTCAAAGGTCGGCACATAGGGTGTCATCACAATCAGCGACGCCAGCGCTGCCGAGCTCAGAAGCTGACCAGTTCTTTTCCGGGTATTCATTATCGTCTCCAATCCTGTTCGAGGCGTTTTCCTGCATTGGAGGCAGGATATCCCAGTCCCGGCTTCGCTACATCGGGCTTAGGTCTGATGATTTTCCGGCCGAATGTCCGGACCGGAGAAACTAAGAATTACAATTCCCAAAACTCAACCTGATCCAACACTCCTATTTTGGCTTTGAGCAACGAGGGACCGCATGTTGGTGCCGACAGCACTGACGGTGGAGGCGGGTTGGTTTTCATGATGGGGTAAGAGTCGGCTTGAGGAAGCGTCAGAATGGGTGCGCTTTGATAGCTGATCTTTGCTCTCTGGCGTAGCATCGCTGTAGCATCTGCCGAGGATGCCCCACGCGCGGAAATCGCCCTGTTGGACGCTAGGGTCAGGATGCATTGATTTCCAACGCGCTGCGTGATTCACGGCTCGGAAAACGGAGCGGTGTCATGAGCGATCTTTACTGGCTGACCGACGAGCAGATGGCCAAAC